>JAFGOZ010000197.1 GCA_016926235.1 Bacteroidales bacterium
ACAAAAGATAATTTCTTCATTCTTCAATTAAATCTTTTGTGAATGTTTCTCCATTATTTGCTTTATTCAAAGCAGACTCTAATCTTTCAGCATTCTTTTTGGAAGATAAAAGATAGTTTGTCTCAGTGTATGAATTATACTCATCTAATGAAATAATTACCGCAGCCTTCTTTTCCCCACGGTTAATAATCACTGTTTCATGGTCATCAGTAACTATATTCAGAAATTTTTTAAGGTCTTTTCTGAATTCGGACATATTAGTTGTTTGCATAATGTACAATATTTATTATCTAATAATGTACAAATTTAAGTACAATATTTGAAATAATCAAAGTTTTTATTAAAAATTGAATGAATAATATCGCTCCACACCCATTTTGCTTCGTTTCTCTATGCAAAAAGAGTGTTCCGCTACCAAACCCCGGAAAACCTAAAACTTCTCCCCTGCGCGCTTAAAAATGCGTTGTTTAAGGGAATTTAGTTTAAGGTAGAAGATTTCGTTTTTTAAGCCTAAGACTATTTAATCCCGATGAAACCGTGACAAAACATTACGGGGTAAATGTCAGGAGAAATTACGGCCACCGAGTGGTTTGCAGAATATTGAACAGCAAGTTAGTGAATTCAATAATTATAATCGTACCCCCCGTACTAGTTTAGGCAACATCCGGTATATGGATAGGCATAATAAAAATGGTAATTATTATTGGTTGAGGCCGGATAATGTAAAAGAAACACCCTGTCCCGTTAATACCTGATGATGGTAAAAGACTGGCTGTAAAGGCACAGGGGCGAATGACATTCGTTCTTAAATAGTGCCGTTCGCCCTGTAAAATCGTTTTTAATCCCTAATACAATTCAGTTAGTCCCTTTTATTTTATTTATAACAGACATAGCTCTAAATTTGACTAAATCAAATTATTAGAAAATGAATGTATTAATGATTTATCCGAAATATCCGGATACCTATTGGAGCTTTAAGCATGCTTTAAAGTTCATTTCAAAAAAAGCTGCTGTACCTCCTTTGGGACTCATTACTGTTTCGGCAATGTTACCTCATGGCTGGCAAAAGAAGTTGGTGGATTTAAATATTGAAGAACTGGCCAATAAAGACCTTGAATGGGCTGATTATATATTTTTGAGTGCCATGTACGTTCAAAAAGATTCTGTAAATAGTATTCTGGACCGGTGTAAGGACTATTCTGTAAAAATAATAGCAGGTGGCCCCTTGTTTACGCAGGAATATAAGAAATATCCGCAAATAGACCATTTAATATTGAATGAAGCTGAAATAACCCTGCAGCAATTCCTGACCGATCTGAAAAACGGACAAGAAAAACGAGTATATCAAACAGATGAATATGCCGATTTATCACAGACACCTGTGCCGGATTATCACCTTTTAAAACTTGATGATTATGCATTTATGAATATGCAGGTATCACGAGGATGCCCTTTTAACTGTGATTTTTGCGAGATAACAGCTTTATTAGGCCATAAAGTTAGAATGAAGAGTAAGGAACAGGTAATTGATGAGCTGGAAACATTGTATAAGTTGAACTGGAGAGGGCCGGTAGCTGTGGTTGACGATAACTTCATTGGAAACAGGAAGATTGTAAAGAATAGTATTCTCCCGGCCATGATTGAATGGATGAACACATATAAATTTCCCTTTAGGTTTAATGCACAAACTTCAATAAACCTTGCTGATGATGCAGAATTATTGAAAATGATGCGCAATGCCGGATTTAATTCAACTTTTATTGGTATTGAAACTCCTGTTGAAGAATCTCTCAAAAGTTGTCATAAGGTCCAGAACGAAAACAGGGACCTGTTGGAAAATGTAAAGCAAATTCAGGAAGCCGGACTGGTAGTTTCCGGTGGTTTTATAGTGGGTTTCGATAGCGATACTTCATCGGTATTTCAACGTCAGATTGATTTTATACAGAAAAGTGGTATTGTATCTGCTATGGTTGGTCTGTTAAACGCCCCTAAAAATACCCGGTTGTATGAGCAAATGGAAAAAGAAGAAAGGCTGACGGTTGATGCTACCGGAAGTAACACGGACTTTACCATGAATTTTGTTCCAAAAATGAATAACCAGGAACTTCTGGAGGGATATCAGCATATAATACATAGTATTTACAAAGAGAAACCCTATTACAAAAGAATCAGAGAGCTTCTTAAAAACTATAAACCTGTTAAAATGGGCAAAAATGATTTTGATTATTCCCGCATAAAAGCGTTCTTCAAATCTATTTTTGTATTAGGCATTAAGAATAAAGGAAGATTTGAATATTGGAAATTTATGTTATGGACAATAATAAACAGGCCCGGCTTGTTTATTGATGCTATTACCTTTGCAATATTTGGATATCATTACAGAATGGTTTACGGGGTAAGAGAATTACCATATAAGAAGTAATATTATGTGTATATGAGATCAAGAACTTTTATCATATTCTTTATTGCAGCATCAATCCTGTTCTTTGGCTTTACATTAAAATCAGATTGGGATACTAAATGTGAGAATGAAAATATAAAATTGCAATACCGGTGGGTACAAGGACAAAATGATAAGGAATTAAGGGAATTCAGGGCCGTTATGAAGGTTTCTTCCAATGTGTCAACTATAATCAGAAATATGAATGAAGAGGTTTGGCTTAAACAATGGCTGGCAAACTCGAAATTGTGTAAAATATTTAATAAAACAGATAATCAGTGGATTACGTATACCTATTTTGATATCCCCAAGCCATTTAAACAACAGGACCTGGTGCTAAAACACACTATTCATATAGAAAATAAAATAATAAAAATAAAGCTTGAACCATTGCCGGATTATTTACCCAGAATGCATAATGTAACCCGGCTTGATGAATATGAAGGTTACTGGTTAATAATCCCTGAAGACAATAATCAGTATCAGATAGAATTTTATTATACATCAACAAAAAAACCGGTAATTCCACGTTTTATAACCGACCCCATAATTCAGTCAATATTAATGGAATCTTTTTCCAAATTAATACAACTGTCAGAAGTAGTATAACCAGGTTGGATTTTCATTTTTGAAGAGAATAAATTTACAGGATTATCCCTATTATCAGGAACCAGGAACAGGTCATTCTTAATCAGAATAAAGAATAATACATAAAAACATTAAAAGGAAGTAGTGCTTTCTCAATGCATTGAACCCTTAGCAATATAAATGAATACACTCCATAATAAAATAACAGACTTTAAAAATTGGTACGAAGACCAGTTAGTATTTCACGATGCATCTGTGCAATTCTTTTGTAATCTTATCTCAACCATCCCTAAAGTTGAATCAGTAAAAGGCAGGACAAAAAAATACGATGAATGTATTAGTAAATTTAAAAGGAAATACCTGCCTGATATTAATTTGGAAGAAAGCAGCTTTAAAATCCAGAATTATCTTACCGACCTGATAGGCATTAGAGTGATTTGCTATTATTCAGAAGAAGTAGAGGAAATACGGCGTAATCTTAAAAAATATTTTACGGAAACCGAAATTACCGATAAATCCAGCCAACTGGAAATGACGGATAATAAATTTGGTTATAGAAGCTTGCATTTACAATTAACATTAAAAAACAAGATAAGCGGAATTTCTGATGCTGATAAGTATAAAAAAATTCCGTTCGAATTGCAAATTCGTACTGTAATACAAAATGCCTGGGGAATTCTTGATCATAAAATAAAATACAAGAAAAGTATTCCACTTAGCCTTAAGCGCAGAATTAATCGTTTGTCCGCTTTGTTTGAAATTGCTGACGAAGAGTTTTTAAGCATACAAAAAGAAATTAGTCAGGAAGAACGTAAAATTAACTACAGGCTGAAAAAAGGAGGCAAAATAGAGAATACGAAGGCGCTGGATGTTTTCCGGTTCCTATTTGTTTCTCTGAAGTATTTCCCGGAGTATAATTTCATAGAATATAAAGTAGATGGTTTTGTTCAGGAAATACTGTTCCAAAAGGCTGATTTTACTGAAGGTGAGTTGAATGAAGCCCTGCAAAAGAATCTCTCTTTTGTAAATACCATTGAGAGAAGTATAAGGCAAAGCCTGAATCCGTATACAAAAATCCGCTATTGTTTATTTCAACATGATCGAACAAGATTTGTAAACATTCTGTCGCAACATCAGCGAGAAACATTTCATGTATTAAATAAGGAACCTGCTGAACCTCAATTATAACTCTTTTAGTCCTTTTTTTATTGGCTTTTAAAACGGATGATAATAAAATGATTCCAGGATTTTATCCTGCGTATCGAAAGTATGATAAAATCTCCGTCTTTGCCTTTGTCCCTGATATGCGAAAACAATTTGTGATCCGTTCCTGCCATCCAAAAAAATGAAACTTCTCCTCTGACCTGCGAAATAAGACTTGTGCCGTTTTTTAAGAAACATTTTATCAAAATACGCCTTTAAATTCTTCTCTCCTTTTATTGCATCTTCTTGATTTGGACAAGCTTCATAATATATTAGAATCAAAGGTCTGCGATGTTTTACAGATTTAAGCCCTTTTAATTTTTTGGTGCATTAAAATGGACCAATGCTCTCTCCTCATGTATTAAAGATCTTAACCTTTTTACCTCTTCTGCCTCATTTTCAAATTCCCAGTATTCAGGATGGCTTAAAAGATATTTTTCTAACACGTGTTCTGTTTTCATATCTTTTATTTTAGTGATTAAATTCAAATATAAAATTACACCTTCCTGATCTGGTTAAGATTAAACCAATCATAATTTGACATTAATTATTTCTTATAAATAGTTTAAATATGCCCCTCCTGCCTGCAAGTATTAAAAATAAGTAGTAAAATTTTACTTTGTTTTAATGGTTTATCGTAATTTTAACTTGCAGGATTGAAGTATACATATAAAAAAAACTCTGATATGTGTGCAATTTTTAAGAAAGGAAGTATTACACATCTCAAATACCAATGGCTATGAAAAAAACACATTTCCAGAATGCAGTAATATTCCTGTTCATATTTATACAGGGATCTCTTTCTGCCTTTTCTCAGACAACTATCATTATTCAGGCAGAGGATGCCGATACTATTTACTTGGGCAGTATTGATACGGATCATAGCGGTTACACCGGATCCGGATTTTTGAATTTGGACAATTCCGAAGGACCCTATTCAGTGTATATAATTGATTTGCCGTGCGGAACATTATTCGAAGCCTCTATTGTTTATTGCAATGGAACTGTGGCAGATCGTACTATGGATGTGATCATTAACGATACCCTGGTTCAGGAAGACCTTGTATTTCCAATAACTGCAGATTGGGATACATGGGATACGGTTTCTTTTGACGCTTCACTTATTATGGGTACGAATATTATAAAACTTATAGGTACAGGAGGATATGGGGCGCCAAATCTGGATTATATACAATTTTACAGTCCCTCCATTTCACTCGATTTTAAGCCTGTAGCGCAAAATGACAGTGTCAGCATATATAATAACCAGGCTACGACCATTCATGTCGTCGACAACGATTTTGACTATAACGGCGACGAGTTGACCCTGTCTTTCGTATCTGATCCGCAACATGGTACTGCAGTAATAATGGAAAATGTGAAGGACATCAGGTATAATCCGGGTTTTAATCATATCGGGAGTGATGATTTTACCTATATCATTAACGATGGAACCAATCATGATACGGCAAAGGTAGTTGTGAGCATCGACTCTGTGGATTGGTCAGTAGCCATGGCCGATATGGTTCTGGCTACACGAACACCGGCAACAGCAGGTTCATGGAACTATACAGTAGGATTGCTTATGGAAGGTATTTTACGAGTATATAAACGAACCGGAGAAAATAAATATCTCAATTTTGTTGAGGACTGGGCTGATTTGCACGTATCTGCCAATGGAGAAGTGGATAACAATTTTGGCAGTCTTGATAATATGATGCCGGGGTTTATGCTACTACATCTATATTCCGAAACCGGGATCAATAAATACAAGCTCGCCTGTGATTCTATCAGAAAAAGATACAATTCCTATCCCTATACTACTGATAGTGGTTTCTGGCATAATGTGGGCTTGCCGGGAGAGCTATGGCTGGACGGCTTATATATGTCCATGCCCTTTATGGCCACCTACGGAAAAATGTTTAATGATGAAGAATTCGCATATCATAAAGTTACCAAGAATTTTACAGTATACCTGGATCACCTGATGAATGATCAAACCGGTATACCCGTTCACGCTTACGATGAAGACGGTTCGGAAAGCTGGGCGCTTCCCCCTCAAAACCGGTCACCTCATCACTGGGGGAGATCCATAGGCTGGGTAGTTATGGCGCTAACCGATATAGTAGATGTTATACCTTCTGATTATCCAGGTAAAGATACGCTTATAAGTTTGTATACAACTGTATTGGAAGGATTGGTTCAATACCAGGATACCGTAACAGGTTTGTGGTATCAGGTAGTTGACAAGGCAGACAGTAGCCAAAACTGGCACGAGACCTCGTGTACAATGATGTATACTTTGTCATTGAGGAGAGCTATTCAAAAAGGATATCTCGACCCTAAGTATGAAAAAAATGTAAAACTGGGATATATGGGTGCCCTGTCTAAAGCAAGTATAGAAAGTAATAGCATGGTATATCTTACTGATATTTGCCAGGGGACATCCGTATCGGCTGATATGAATTACTATTTTAACCGGGCGCGAAATACGAATGATAATCATGGTATGGGTTCTTTCTTTATTATGAATGAGCTGGTGGCTTATAATAACTTACCCTGGAATGATCCGGATGTTGGTATTTATAAGTATAAGAATACCAGAACATTGGACATCACCATATATCCCAATCCAGCTAATAAATTCATTGTTTTAGATTGCCAGAATGCCGGACAATTTATAAACATGGAATTGTTCTCAATAACCGGAGAAATGGTAAAACAGAAGGAATCAACCTTAACAACGGGAGAATGCAAAGTGCATATATCTGTTGAAGATTTACCAAACGGGATCTATTTGTATAGAATTACTTCAACAAACGGGAGCATGACCAGGCAGATTGTTGTAATGAAATAGTATCCACCTGTAGTCTGTGAAAATTACTCGCGCTTAATATATGTTTGTCTAATGATGTTTACAGGATAACAGAAGTTTATGAACTTGTAAGGTTTGATATTCAAACCTTACAAGATAATATTCTTTATTAAAAGCTGTATTCTTGGCTAAATCTTTAGCAACGAATAGCCTTTAATCTAATTCTTAATTACACGCAGCGTAGCCGACTTGTCTTCTCCGGTCCTAATTGTAATAATATAAAATCCTTGAGGTTCTGCTATTTCGTATGATATTTCATTTGTAACACCATAGTTTTTGACATATAGTACTTGTCCTAAAGCATTTTTGACTGTCATCACGACATCTTTGTGGGATTGTCCTAATTCTATGTTAATCATCCCCCTTGTAGGATTTGGAGATATTACTAATGAAGTTTTAAAGTCGTTATTTTCGATATTCAGGATATTTACTTCATAGCAGGCAGATGTGTCAATACATCCACCCCGAGTTAATTTAACTGCATAATAACCATTTAAAACAGGATAGAAATCCTGATTATTCTCTCCGGAAATTATGATATAACTATTTTCACAGTCCAGCCACTGATAATAAGCATTACTGTCCTTTGAAGAAAGATAGTTTTCCTTAACAAAAATTCCTGTATCAAGAGGTAATAAAGTTAAATCAAACATAATAATTGAATCACATCCCAGACTGCTTGTTACGGTATCATAGTATATTCCGTCAATGTACCATTTTTTTCCAGTTGGGGAGTTAAATGTATCACAGGCTGATACTGATATGTTTGAGTATCTGATATCTTCCGGTGCGCACATCTTTTTCCAGTGAATTTTATACATATCATCCATTTGCCAATCATCCAGAGAATCACTCCTTGAATACACTTTTCTTTCTGTCATAAGATTATGCTGGTCATATTTATAAGTAATAAACGAATATGTACTTATATAACTGGAAGACCAGTTGGTAGATTTATAATACAGCATAAGTTTATTATCAAACTTAAATTCATCAATGTGCATACTTGTAATAATACTATCTTCTGAAATAAACGCCAGCTTATAGAAGATCACATTACCCCATTTGTCGTAGTCATACTCAAAAATACAAATGGGAAAAGGAGGGCTTGAATCATTAAGTATTTCATTTCGAGACTCCCTAATTAACTTACCTGAAGAATCGTATTCATATTTATAATAGTAGAATACGCTTTGAAAATTGTCACTAAATAATTCGATTTTCTTTCCGACAGAATCATATCCAAATGAATCAATCTTTGTTAGCTGATTATATTGATTGAAATAATATTTTGTTATCAGATATCCATTTGAGTCATATGTGTAATAACAATTTTGGCGTAAAGACCAGGAAGTATCATTCAAACCAATATCTTTAATATAATTTGTTCTTTTTAATAAACTATCATTAATAATACGGTACCGTGACCTGTTTTTCCATATAGTATCTGTTTCATCCATTTCCAGGCTTGTAAAAGTCTTAATTTGACTGCTATCTGCATATTCTCTCATAAACATGTATGCGGTGGATCTTATGTCGTTATTCCAATTGTAATGAACATCAATAATTTGATGTCCTATATCATCCCAAACATCATAATCATGAAGGTAATATACGTTATGATATAAATAATAAAGAAATAACTCCTTAAGATTACCTGAAGGATAATAGCTCATGGAATCTTTATAGGGATAACAGTCTGGAATCTTTATTGCATTTACTTGGGTTACAGAATCATATAGTATAGTACCATAAATAGTTTTGTTAAAGCTTCTGGTTTCATCCTGTCGTGAAAGCCGAGTTATTGTAGTCGGGTAAATATTTTGCATCCAATCTGAAACGTAGTATATGGCTGTATTAGCTATTGTGGAATCGTTAATTCTTGAATAATAATATGCTGTATCTTGGATATATCCATTCTGTCTTAATTTTTCCACAGTCATGCATAAAAGACCAAGAATAGGTGGAGGCTCTTCTATTTCCATGTACGCATCTAAACCGGAAAGAATATAATTTTCTAACTTTATTGTTCCTAACTCCGGTTCCCCAATTTCACCCTGTCCGTAACAATTAAAGTTTGCTGTTAGTCCGGTTAGGAGTAAAAAAAAACTTATATACTTTAATTTTAGTATCATCATAACTTCATTGATATATTTTCTTAAAAGATATCCTTGTATGCAAATAGCTTAATAACAACTCTATATTCATGACAACTAATATAGGGAAAATCCTAATTGAATTATTGAAAATATTTCAATGTTTCATAACTTTTTTAAGTATTGACCATAATTAAGATTAGTGGCTAAAAACATTCCTTTTCTATAAAACTTTATTAATCATATTTCTAGAAGGTTTATAATTTCGAAGCAATACTGATAAATATACACTTGTGATTATTTTTTTTTCACATGCTGATTAATCCTTATAGGTAAAATATGGATGGAAATCCGTGAATATTAAAAGAAAATTTATATCTTGCTTTGCATTTTGTTTTCTTTGATATCTGATCGGTGGAGGTTTTATATGATTCTTATGAGGAAGAGTATTATTATAATCTGTCTATTATTAAACTTGCCTTTTATCAGTGCTCAATTTTCTGTTGATATACACAGCCAGTATAAATTCAAACATATTACCATTGATGATGGTTTATCGCATAATATTGTATACGGAGTATGTGAAGATCACTATGGATATATATGGATAGCAACCAGATTGGGACTTAACAGGTTAAGTGGAACGGAAATAAAAACATATTTTCATGATCCTGAAAATCCATATTCCCTGCCTGCTCATCGGGTTTATGTTGTGTTTTGCGATAGCCACGGCACATTATGGGTTGGTACAAATCATGGACTTGCCCGATATCATGAGGGATGGGATGCATTTATTCCATTTGAATATGAAGGTATGGAGAAGACGGTGCCCATTTATGATATTACCGAAGATGTAAAAGGGAATATATGGTTAGGAACCGAAAATGGACTATATAAGTATATAACTCAGGACGATAAGCTCGTTAATTTGGAAAAGCATAATGCAGGTTTGCTTTCTACGGGTGTATACAGAATTCTGAATGATGCTGACACATCGTTATGGATATCTATTTATCCGAATGGAATATGTAGTTATAATATCCGGCTCGATTCTATCATTACCTATTCAGGTAAAACATCTGAGGGATATGATATTAATGAAATGAGAGTGGAGCGGATCTTTAAAGACAAAAGTGGAGATTTCTGGTTTGGAACCTATAATGATGGAGCCTATAAATATAGTATAGCCAACACATCCTTTACAAGACATATAATAGATGAAGGGAACCCCTATTCAGCCAGGGTAAGGGTTTTTTTTGAGGATCATTCAGGTAAATTTTTTGTTGGTACCCGTGCAGGGCTATATAGCTACGATGAATCAACTCACAAATTTTATCTGTATGCCAGTTCTAATCACAAATTCTCAAATTTATCAGCCAACTCGATTTTAAGCAGTTTTATCGATCATACCAATGGGCTTTGGATAGGCACAATCTACGGAGGTGTGAATTATACGAATCTTGAAAGGAAACCATTTGCTGCATATACCAGCAGTGAAAATAATAGTTACTTCCTGAATAATCCAAGTGTTTTTGGAATGGACGAAGATGCCGGGGGAAATATTTATGTTGGCACAGAAGGGGGCCTGAATATCCTTGATGCAAAAACTTCAACATTTACATACCTGCAACATGACCCCGGGAATAAAAACTCTTTAAGCTATAATGATGTAAAAGCTATTGCCGTTGCTCCTAATGGAGATTTTTGGGTTGGTACTAATATGGGCGGATTGAACTTTTATTCAAAAAAGAAAAAGAAATTTACCGTTTTCAGGAATATACCAGGTGATTCAACCTCCCTTCCTAACGACAGAATATACCAAATTTTCCTTGACAGCAATGAAGATCTTTATGTATTAAGTAATCTGGACAGGGAAAATCAACCAAGTATCCTTAGCATATTAAGAAAAGGCAAAACAGCCTTCGAAAACTACACGGGTGATTTTTCGATTGGAATTGTTGAAGGACCAGACGCAAATATGTACATTGGAGGTCAATACGGGTTTTGTTGGTACAATAAAAAAAAGAACGAATTTATCTTTTATAAAAATGATAGTCTTGTAGGAGTTTATGTGTCGGCTATTCATCTTGACAGGTTGGGAAATATCTGGATAGGCAGTAACAAAGGCCTTACAAGGTATGACTTTAAAACAAAACAGTTTACCAACTATGAAAAGAAGATTATTTATCCTGCATATGATGTTTGCGGGATACTTAGCGATAGCCTCGATAATCTTTGGGTTTCAACAAATTCAGGACTTTTTAAAATTATGGGTGCCGTAACAAAACCATTAGATTCTTTATCCGTTCGTCTGTTTAATAAGGATGACGGATTACAAAGTAAGGAATTTTACTATAATGCCTGTTTTCAAAATAAAAAGGGAGAGATGTTTTTTGGCGGTCTTAACGGATTTGTCAGGTTCTCTCCCGGAGATATAACGGATAGCAGATATAATCCTCGAATTGTTATCTCTGGTTTGATAATTGAAGGAAAAACTGTTCGTGAGGGCGATAATATCAAAGGGAATATAATTCTTCAGGAAGCTATATGTAATACCACAAAGATTAAGCTAAATCATAGAATTAAGTCATTTACACTTAAATATGATGCACTCTATTTTCCAAATCCTGCTAAAAATGGCTTCAAGTATAAACTGGAAAATTTTGATAATGACTGGCATTATGCAAATAATTATAATAATTCGGTTACTTATGCCAATCTGCCTCCGGGTGATTATGCTTTTATAATCTATGCAACAAATAATGATGTAGTATTGAGTGAAAAACCACAAATTCTCAACATCAGGATTTTGCCTGCATTCTGGGAAACGTTGATTTTTAAATTACTTGTGTTTTTGATACTCGCAGGTGTTGGATTTCTTACTTACAGGTCGAGCATTAAAAAATTTAAGATAAAAGAGGATATACTGACCGCTGCAGTGAATGAACGCACAAGGGAATTAAATGAGTCCAATAAAGAATTAAAAGAACAGAAATATGAGATGATCGCTCAAAACGAAGAAATTCAGACACAAAATGAAGAACTATATAACCAGAGAGAGGTAATTGAAGAAAAAAACACACTTCTGGAAGAAGCTGTCAAAAACCTGAATTCTCTGAACGATTTTGGAAAACATTTAACTTCAAACCTGAATATTGAAGATGTGTACACTATTATAGAACAGTATTTAACTTCAATTTTCAAGATCGATATTATAGGTTTTGGCGTTTTGGATGAAAGTAATCATGAAATTTATTTCAATTATTTTGGAGAGAAAGGTAAACTTATTCCAAGCTTTAAAAGTTCATTAGATGACCCCACAAGCCTGGCAGCCTATTGTTACAAAAACAATAGGGTTATTGTTTTGAACGATTTTGAAAATGAATATAAATCCTATATAACAGAGATAAAAATTAGAAGCAAAATTCAACCCCAATCGGTTGCCTATTTTCCTTTATTTTTGAGTGAAAGATTTATTGGTGTTTTCACAATCCAAAGCTATGAGAAAAATGCATTTCCCGATGCCGATATCGCAATTATCCAATCCCTGTTATCCTATATTACAATTAGTGTTGATAATGCATTTACTTACGATATTGTCAAAAAGCAAAAAGAAGAAATTGAAAAAAACAAGGAACATCTTGAGGATATTGTTGCAGAACGAACCAGGAACCTTGAGATTGCAAAAAACAGGGCTGAAGAAAGTGATCAGTTAAAATCAGCCTTTCTGGCTAACATGTCGCATGAGATCAGAACCCCGCTTAATGCAATTATTGGATTCATAGCGATACTTAATTCAATAGATACAGATCCCAAAGAGGCTCCTTTATATTACAAGATTATTGAAAAAAGCGGATTCGTTTTACTCCAGATAATAAATGACATCATTGATCTGTCTAAGATTGAAGCTGGCCAACTCGAATTGTACCAGGGAGAAATCGAACTGAATACATTGCTTCATGATTTGTATTATTCACACAATGAAGTACTGAAGAATGATCCGGAAAAAGCCGGGATTGAATTTAAACTGGTTAATAATACAAAAGACAAAATTGTAATAGAAACGGACCCTGTACGCTTTGAACAGATTCTGAATAATTTGTTAAGTAATGCTATTAAATATACTCACAAGGGAAAAATTGAATTTGGGATAAAAGAGTATAATGCGAATGACAGAATATTACTCTATGTAAAGGACACAGGAATAGGTATTGAAAGCAGATACCATAATCAGATCTTTGATCGGTTTATTAAAATCGATGATGATAAGACCTCAATCTATCCGGGTGCCGGACTTGGTTTGTCTATTACAAAACAACTGGCAGAAATGCTTGATGGCAGAATTGAACTTGAATCTGAAATCGGTGTAGGAAGCGAATTCAGGTTTATTCTTCCTCATACAACTTTGAAGAAAACAATGCCCGATAGAATGAAAGAACCATTCCGTGGGCATAAATTGCCTGTTTGGAAGAACAAGGTTTTTCTTATTGTTGATGATGAAGACTCCAATTTATTTCTTTTAAGCAAGTTACTTTCAAATACAGGAGCTAAAATATTAACAGCCACTAATGGACTTGAAGCATTGGATGTATTCAAAAAACATCAGGAGGAAATAGATGTGGTATTATTAGATATTAAAATGGCTAATATGGATGGATTTGAGACATTGTATGCAATACGGGAAACTAATGCAGATGTCATAGTAATTGCCCAGACTGCTTATGCCCTCGCAAATGAAAAGCGCAGGATCCTGGAGGCAGGATTCAATGATTATATCTCAAAGCCTATAGTGCCGGCTGACCTTTATATTATGCTAAATAGAAACATATCTTCTATGTAAGATATACTGCAAAAATAACAATACTCTCTCCCATCTTATATTGAAAAAAAGAACAATAACATTTTACAGGAAATTATTGAACTAGAAACCGACAGGTATGTGCGTAAATCTGTCCCATAAAAGACTATTGATCAACGATTGCTAAGCAAACTTGCTCAGCATGAGAAGAACTATGAGTTAAGAAAACTGTTATTCATAAAATTACTGATGAAGACGCTCATTTGAAAACAATTCATTAATAAATAATAGTAGATATTATCAGTTACCGTTTATGAGAACCAGTTTTAAAGTTTTACAGGCCTTGTCATTAAGATAAACAGTAGCAAAATAGATACCTGCATTATATCCTGTGCCGTTCCACCGGTATCTGAAATTGTCAGAACCGGAATTCTCAAACTGTGCCCTTTCAACCTCCAGACCGTAAATATTGAAAATCCTGATAGTTGGTACATGAATACCCGAATGATTCAGTTCAAGATTAACAATGCCATTAAATGGATTTGGATAGGCTGTAAAAGATCTTACCAATTCCTGATCAAATATACCATCTGAAGGATTTGGAATGATAATAATTTCATCCAGATTTCCAAAGTCACTACCGGAGGCTTCAATCCTTATCGTATTATTAAAACCGGCATCAAGATTCAGCTTCAGAGTGTCATATGTGTAATTTGTCCAGGCTGTTGTACTATACATTGTATATAAAAAGGAAGTGTCATTTACATACATGGTACTGTTTCCGGAACCATTACTCTGTGCATATCTCAATACCAAGTCATACAAGCCTGTATTGTTACAATACACATATTGCAGATCCAGGTGCCCGCCTGAATTGAAATTCACATATCCGGAACCATTATATCCATCATAAATAGTATCAACCTGTGCATCCATATACTTTCCCTCTTCTGCCTGAACAATAATAGTATCTCCGGGCACGATGATCACTGGCTCGGAATAGTCAGATTTTATTCCATTGTCATCAACAGAGGTAATCTTGTAATAATGTTTCGCTCCGTTTGTAAGGCCTTCATGAATGTAAACCGTATCAGTAAGTATATCGCTGTTTAGTTTAATATAAATCAAATCATTACTAGAATAGTAGACATTGTAGCCCGCGAATTCACCCAAAGAATATATATAGGCTCTGCTTGCTACAGTTTTAGCATCCATTGCGCCTTCAAAAATATTAAAGGCGTCAATAGTGCCTACCCAGGTAGGATCACTTGCATAACCGCTTTTACATAAATAAGCCTTGCTGTTACTCAGGTTAGCAATGGAATTACTCCCGGATACCACATCTGTTCCGGCATATGCACCATCGATATATAATGTAATGGAAGTATCAGTTAAAACACTTACTATATGGTGTTTCTTACCAATAGTTACCGGATCGCTTGTAACACCCTGTTCTGCTGTCCAGGGTTGTGTAAGATTTCCACAAGAAATAGCAGTGCGGCTTTCTGTCCATCGATCAGGAGTTAAAAAGTATCCATTGCCTCCAACATTGTTCTCGATACCGCCAAAGTAGGCCAACATGGTGGCGCCTGTATTATCATAATCTGAATAAATATATGCCTCCAAAGTAATTGAGGAATAGGTGTTTATGTTAATTGCAGTTGTGGGTAATTCAATATATTGTCCATTGGCTGAAGCAGTATATTTTCCGCTGGCAATAGTCCCGCCATATAAAATTCCATGTGCACTTCCTAATTTATCATCTGCTGTCCCGTCTTCAAAAGTATAAGAGTGCATCAATGTCAGTCCTTCCGGAATGGGTACTTCAAATGAAGGTCCACTTTCTTTAAAGGCATCCCAAAAAACCAGGTTCTTTGTGTTGCCCATCCTTCCTGTAACGTTCTCTGGTGGGAGCATTTCTTCTTCCAAAGTGGGAAATGCGGATACTATTTCAGACGGTAATGATTCATTTCCATCCACATCATGGGCAGTTATGTAATATTTGTAAAGCTCGTATAAAGTTATTGCACTATCTGCGAATACGGTTGTGTCGACCAATGAACCATTTAATAACACAAAATCCCCGTCATTTACAGACTTAAAGATATTGTATCCTTGTATGTCCCCTTCAAGGTTGGCATTCCAACTTAACACTATAGAACCATCTTCTATGCTGGCTTTAAGCCCGGCAGGCATTGAGGGTGAAATGTCTTCAGCAGGTGTAAACATATCATATCCCAGGTAAAAAGACGTGTGGGGAGGCTGGTTATAGCTGTTGTTCTGCCAAGCGATAGCGAGCCGGTACTGCCGGTCCTGCATTAAGGTTTTGATGCGGTAATCCGTAACATCTGTGGTAGTGTAAATGCGTATACTGGTATTGTCAGTGGTACGCCAGATTACTTCTTCGCGCCAGTCGCCAAAAATATCAGCCTGCAAACAGGGATTTGCCTTACTTCCATTATTTGAATAACAGCCAGTAGCAGTAAGCAGGTTCCCCGAGTTATATTTATCTATATGTATATCGTTCAACAATTCCCTGCCCAGGTCAGCATCCCACCATACAACATGGTTGGTAGAAGAAGGCCAGGGCCCGGCATAGATATTACAGGCGCTTCTCAACCCATCGGTTCCTCCCCAGCATTCCATACCATAAAATTCCTGAACAAGGTCCCCCGCGGTGGCCCTTGCAACATCCCCAGCAGGGGTTTTCCAGAGTACTTCACCCGTTGCCGCGTCTACAAGGTGCGATCCCGATTGGCTGTATTCAGCACAGGCCCACCTTTCCAGTCCGGGCCTTTCGGGTATGAAATCAGCCAGGTGCATGGCATCTCCCGTGGATGTTCCAATGGCGCTTTTCAATGACCATAGTCCAGTACCGTCATCATCAATGGCGCACTGGCCATACACAATTTCGTCTTTCCCGTCGCCATCCACATCACCAATACTTAGATTATGGCTTCCCATGCCTGTCCATTCATCATATCCTTCCTGGCTCTTGAATATCCAAATCTGACTCAGGTTTGTGCCATCCCAGTTGTAAGCAGCTATTTCAACTTTGGTATATATGCCCCTGCACCATACCACGCTGGGATGC
This sequence comes from Bacteroidales bacterium, assembly GCA_016926235.1. Next base: position 17,095 of record JAFGOZ010000197.1, read on the forward strand.
TCGCCATCCAGGTAAAGTACGGCCCCTAAAAACCTGTCAACCCGGTTTCCGTATCCATCGCCCCAATCAGTAACATTTCCCCTGTCAGGTTCAAGGTTTATGGTTTCCAGTTCGGTGCCATCTGTACCTTTGAATACTGTAAGGTACTCAGGTCCTGTCAGAATGTATCCCCCGCTATTTCTGTAATCTGCACTATGGTTTGCACTGGCAGCCGGACCATCTGATAAAAAATTACCAGTGCCGTCTTGTGTTCCAGGTGCGGTCCTGCAAATAAGTTCTGCCATGCCATCCTGGTCAAAATCATATACCATGAAAGGATTGTAGTGTGCCCCTGACCTGACATTGATACCCAGGTCAATACGCCATATTCGCGTCCCATTAAATTCATAGGCATCGAGGATTGTATTTCCGGTGTATCCTGATTGTGAATTATCATGGGCATTAGAAGGGTCCCATTTAATTATTATTTCATATTCACCGTCACCGTCCAGGTCCGCAACGCTTGCATCGTTAGGGCTATAGGTATAAACAACATTGTCAGGTGTTGTTCCCCCTGCCGGCCTGTTAAGTGCAACAGTCAGGTAGTTTTGGTTCCATATACCAACGGTATCCGAAGGTTGTTGTTCCACACCACTTATAACCGGTACAATAAAATATTCATTCACGGATGCCAGCGTAGCTGACGCGTCAAAATAATTTGTTGCCCCGGTTATTGGAGTGCCGTTTAGTTTTGTTCCTGCACCTCCATCAGTAATCCGGTAAACGTTAAACGCTATATTTGAAGTATCATTTCCCAGCAGGCGCCATCCGACATAAATACCGGTACTACCATTCTTTACGGCCACCACTCCCCTTTTTATCAGATCTACATCGGTTTGGGATATTAAAGTATTAGTTCCGATAATAAAT
>JAFGOZ010000198.1 GCA_016926235.1 Bacteroidales bacterium
AAATTTTGTATTTTCTTCTGTTTTCATAATGAGTCAAGTAAATCATTTATCTTTTATACTTGACACACTTTTTTGAACAGTCTCTTCCAATGAGATTAGAAGGTAATAGCAAAAATAATTCTTTACAATTATTGTCGTGTAAAGACCATTGCGTCTTCACCTTCAATATAGAGCGTTAGTGTGTCACCTTCCAGTTCGTATTCTTGTATTGATTTCACCCATACCCAATGTTGCAAGTGCTTCTTCCCATCCTTCTTCATCATGGTTTATCCAAACAAAGTCCTCACCAAAATTAGTACATGCTGATGTTGGTGATATTGTGATTTCATCCTCAGTAACACTAAACCCTCCTTTCACAGAACCGTATTCAATATAATCCCCCCTAATTCTACATCTATATTCCATTCAAAGTTAGATTCTGTTAAGATAAGAGTTACCCTCACGTTAACCGGTTCACTTGTTTTAAAAATATCCATAGATTGAATACTAACCCGTGTCCCTGCATAAACCGGATCTTCTTTATCCTTTTTACAGGGAGTAATTGCCATTAATATTAGAGTTACTACTGAAAATTTAATCAGTAAGTTGGAGTTTTTCATTATGTTTGTTTTTGATTATTAATCTAATCTTAAGTAATTTTTAGATTTTCACAAATGTGATATGAATCTGCAAGGGTTATACTTCGTTAAGCTTGTTTAAGGATTCTAATGAATAATTAACCATAAATAACTTATTACGTCATAATTCGTCTATACCCGGAATATGGCGTCAGTACTGTGACTTCAAATTCAATCATTCCTTGATTTACAAGAGGTAATGTATTTAGTAGTTCAATTGCTTCCTCTTTGTCCTTGCATTCAAGTATCAACACTGCACAGTGCTCCTCGTTGAAATAAATTTCACGCAGAAATCCTGAAAGATATAATTCATATACCCTGTGAGCTTCCTGTTTTAAGGTGCTTTCTTCATTCTTCAGTTCCACACCTTCGTGCTCCTTTTCAATGGCCAGTATTTTCATTTCATTGAATTTAGTTTCAATATCTTTTGTTGTCCGTTATCACAAATTTGTATTTTTTGTATCTTTCAAATCACTCATATCTGTAAAATCAACCTGATGTGCTTATATAAGATTAAATATAAACCTTTATTATTTACTGTTTTATTATTGTTATCAGTTATCGATATCAGTGCAAGGAATCCGATAACTTTTATCATTACAGATATTCCTGATTATACTCCTGAAAAAGATTCCGTTTTTCTTGTTACATCGTTTGATAACTGGATAAATGACCCTCAAAAGAAATTTAAATATTATCCCGATGGGTTATACAGACTGACTATTGATATTGGTGATATAAAGACATTTGAATATAAAATAAACAGGGGTAACTGGAATAAAGGTGAAGGTAATTCCATTGGAGAGTACAGGGAAAACAGAAGGTTTACTTTTAATGATACCATATTTGAAGTAAAACTTAAAATTGAATCGTGGGAAGATCTGCACGATCTGGCATATCCTTCTGTAAAGGTTATCGTCAGATCAATTCCGAAGAATACTCCACGTGATGCCAGTATATATATATCCGGGAATTTTAATAACTGGACCGTCGATGATCCTTCAACAAAACTTACCAAAAGAGCTTCAGGTGAATATGGAGGTGTAATACCTGCAGGATTCAGAAACCTGAGTTATAAATTTACGCGTGGATCATGGGCATCGGTAGAATGCCGCCGGGACGGGGGAATGTGTTCAAACCGGATATTCAAAGCAGATCAGGCTGATGAAAAGCAGATTGTTGCGAACATTGCATCATGGGATGATTTATCAAAAGGTAATATTTGGATAAAACTGATATTCCTGACTTTCTTTTTGCAAAGCTTTGTATTAACAGCTATTTTAATAAACTATAATGAATCAAAAGTATTAATTCTTTTATGTGGTTTATTTACAATCGTTTTTATCGCCAGGTTTCTTTATGCCGATCATAATTTATTCCATATTTTTCCATATGTATATTTTTTACCGGCTGTTGCTTATGTCTTTATTGCCCCCTTGTTATATATGTGGTTTAAATATAAAATTACAGCGAATACAACAAAAGTTAGTTACATATATATTCTACCCTTGCTGCCTGTTATTTGGTTCTTGCAATACTTAAGACTTTCAGAACATGAGTTTTATCTTAAAGTTGTCAATAATGAATTGAATACGTTTATATTCAGCTGCTATGCCTATGCGATAGTCTTGGGTGTGTTTTTTAATTATAAGCTGAAAAAAATTATCAGAAGAAATATTGCAGCGATTCCAAACCCGACGTATGGGCTTTACAGGGCCATGCTGTTTAACTGTTATTTTTCAATATTTATTTTTATAATAATTGGAATTGCCATGTTGCAAAATGTCGATTCAAAATTTGTTGTTGACTGGCTTGATAATATTTTGTGGATTAGTGTAGGTATAATATTAATCTATTATGAGTATTTCTTTTTCTCCGGTATTTATAGTAAATATGCACATAGATATGGAAATAGGGAAGATGAAATTCTTAGTAAAAATACCTGGATTACGTTAAAAGATAAATTAACGGATTTAATGGAAACCAAAGCCGTTTATACAAATCCAAATTTAACATTATCTGATATTGCAGGAAGAATAGGTACTAACAAGCATTATGTTTCAAAACTGATTAATGAAGGATTCAGGAAAAGTTATACCGATTATATCAATGAATACAGAATAAAAGCTTTTGTGAATGCCGTTGAAAATGATAAGAATAATAATACCTTCCTGTTTCATGCTTTTGAAGTCGGATTCAATTCTAAATCTTCATTTAACAGAGCATTTAAAAAAGTAACAAATAAAACTCCCAGCGAATATTTTACAAATCTTAGATAAGGACCATGGTTTTTAACTTATTGAAGAACGCCTGCCTTTTTGCCGGCAGGCGCTCTGAATAAAATAAGAGGCAGGTATTAGGCTGCTAACAAACTATACTTTGTCATATTAATTTTTTAACCTGGTATTTTATTGATCTTCAATCAATTATTAATTTTTTAAATATTACTGAATCTGTACTCATTATCTGGATAAAGTATGTACCTGTATTTAGACCGGAAAAATTCAATTCGTGTATAACTCCACCCTGTACATTCATATTATTAATCAGCTGTCCTGTAATGTCAATTAAATTAATTTTCATATTTGAATTCTCAAAATTTCTGAGATCAACCATAACATAGTCCTGAGCGGGATTTGGATAAATGTTAATTTCAGTTAATTCTGACTGATGCGTATCCGGAGATGCATTTTTCGGTACAACTTCCATAGCCCACATTGCACTCCACCATCCGGTGGATATTGTACCGTGCTGTGCATAACCGAGCAGATTTTCGATATGAGCATACTGAGCAGGTTGCCACACATTTTGGAAACGTATAAAGCCGTCACCTGCATCTTCAAGTACCCATCGTGAGCTTCCCCAACCCGGAGTTCTTGAAGTACACTGTATGTAACCTGTCTGGTTTTCGATATGCATATACTCATTGGTACCTGCATTACGAATTTCAACCTGTCCGCTGCCTGCATCTTCAAGGATCCACTCATACTGTAGTCCGGGGCTTCCCGGCAGGGTAGCATAGTATGCCCTGTCACCGCCGTCGTACAGGTAGG
>JAFGOZ010000199.1 GCA_016926235.1 Bacteroidales bacterium
AAAGCTAATTCTTTATTTTCATAACTTACGAAAGAAGCACGCGGCATTTCTTTGTTAATTCCCTGTATTGAAGGGTTTTCCAATTCCGGGTGGGGCAGGTGGTCTTGTGCTTTATTGGTTAATGCTATTGATAACCCAATAAATAATATTAATACCTTACTTTTTGCTTCCATATTTCTTTTATATATTATAATTTGCAATTTAATTATTTTAAAATGATAATCCGACAAGAATGACTTGATTCTGCATTGCTAATCCTCACCAAATAAATGCCGTTATTTAAATCAGCTGGTAGTTTTAATACAGGTTCATGGATTGCAGGCATATTGTAAATAGTTTTACCTGTCATATCCAAAATTTCTATTCTGTCGTAATTAAAACCCCTTGATTTGATTATAATATAATCTGAAGAAGGATTTGGATAAATATTTACATAGACCATATCATGATTATTTATACTGGTAAATTCCTTCTTTACCTCAAAATAATTGATATTATATCCACCGTTAGTCGTAACAATTTTCAGGTAGTGCTTTCCTTCAGGGATAGTAATGTCTTTAACAACTGACTTCCATGTTTGCCACCCACCAGTAGAAGGAACACTTACCTGCCCAATTTTTTCGTTGCCAACAAAATAATTAAAACTGGCGCCAGATGATTGTGCCGCAAGACGGAAAGATATTTGGTAATTAGTTTCAGCCGTATTGTTTTCTAGTGCATATACCAGCCAATCGCCACTTTCGGTCCAACCAACATTTAAGCCTCCTCCTGTATCGCCAGTAGTTTCTGTATCAGTTCCAAATTGTAATGCATAGTTTTCTGCTTCAATCTTACCAGGGATTGAGTGCCATGTTGGCATACTTAATGGATTTATAATTAGAAAGTCACTAAAAGCCTGCAATTCACCTTTATCGGTTGCTGTAATATTACCAGGGATATAGCTTACTTTAATTGTATCGCCATAATATAAGTTTGTTGGTAAAACAAACCTGATAGAGTTTTTTAAGGTAAATATTTCCCTAATTGAAATACTATCACCGTTTACATAAATTACTATTTGTCCAATTTGGTCTTCTTTTATGCTCATAGGTTTTGAAAACTCCAGGGAAATGGCTATGGCATTGTTTTCTAAAGTTCCTGAGATAATATTTGCCGGCAATCCTTTCGATTTATTTGTAACCGGATAATCAGAAAAGCTTTGAAGCATTCCGCTGTCTGACGCTGCAATGTTAACTCCTGAATAAGAAAGCTGAAGCGAATAGTCGGCATAAATTTTCTCACCCAAAGGAAATGCCAATATTGTTGAATCGCCTTGATAATAAATGCATTCCAATAGTGGAATATTCATGGCTCCATTAAATTCAGCATTTAAGTCCAAAGATGAAATATTTTGAGGGAGAAGCATTTTTTTATTAAACCTGGCCATGAGCGTATCCCCATCTGTTGTGGTTGATAGACTGATAAACCTTGGTGATGATCCGGTAAGAAGGTTGTCTGCCAATGTGTCATTAAAACAAACAAGCTCCTTTTCAAATATAGAAACAACATTACCATTGTTATAAGACAACATAATTTCGTTACTATTTAAAATACTATCGATTAAATTTATTGTTAAATTTAATGAGTCGGTAATATCAACAGAGTCAATTTCCACAACCTGATTATTTATTTTAACGGAGAATCCTGAAAGACTGTCCAATTGTTTAATGGGCAAAGTAAATGCAACCTTTATTTGCTTAGGGTTATCATCATTAACATAAGCATACTTGAAATAAGATATACCAAAACCAAGAGAAAATTTTTTGCAAAAATTCCATATTTCCTTGCTGGTATGAACGCCATTATCATTGTTTGAATGCCAGTGTCCAATTCCCTGTATTTTTAATAATACAATTTCAACTGAATCAGTTCCCGGACCCCAGGAATACTTTGTCCCATTAGATGAGGGTTTATCTGTCGGGTAAGGTTGGATAACAAGCGCAGTATCCGGACAGTTGTTCCTGGTGATCCAGGCATCCAGACAGGGTTGTACCCCACTAAATACTACTACATCATCGGTTGTGCCATGCGTATGGATAATTGGGATTGGCCTTGAACTGTTTGTATTCGGCCCTCCCATCAGGTAGCCACTTACAGGGGCAAATGCTGCAATTTTATCTGCTATACAGTTAGCTGCATAGTAAGTCATCATACCACCCATAGAAAATCCGGAAAGATATACCCTGTTTCTGTCTATTTTATATCGATCATACATTTCATCAATAATAGCCAGTATAAAATCGATATCACTGGATCCGGAAAGATCCCAAGAGTTGTTTATGCCACCCGGATAAACTACAACAAAACCTTGCTCTTTAGCGACTAATTCCCATTTTGCTTGATTTTGCTGGTAGTTTATATCCTGGTTCATTCCATGCAAGGAAAGAAGCAGGGGACTATTAGGTTCAATGCCTAAGGGTGCATAAACAAGCATTTTTCTTACTGTTGCGCCAAATTGAAAATCCTCTATCTGTGAATATGATTTATTTAAAAGAAAGAATAATCCCATAAAAATAAGGTAAAACAAATTAAATGTAATTTTACGATTCATAGGATAATTGATTTTATTAATTATTAAGAATTTTTAATAGTTTTTAAATACAAGCTGTAGATTATATGTTTTCGGGTATTCTGTGAAACACACCATTCGGAATGCAAAACTGAAGCCCTGTTAAACGTGACAATGTTTTTAGAAAGTCCATAAATTAAAAAACATCTTTGCTTCTGGCAATGATTATATGCAATAAAAGCCAGAAAAAGCAAGAAAAATTCAAATAATATGTCTTGACTCATTTTAGATACTTTTCATTTAAGATTTTGTATTTATTCATTGTTATTTATAAAACTGCCACCAATCGAAATTGAACAATTCGCCTTCTTTTCCTTTAAATACGAAACAGAGGTCTTGAATGCCACTTACTTGCTTCACTTTGATATTAATTGTTGTCCAGTTTTGCCAATCACCGGTGTTTTTCACATCGAGGGTTCCCAAGAGTTCGCCATCGGGATTACCCAACCTGATTTCGATTTTGCCGCCTTGGGAATCCGATGCAACGCTTGCCTCGAAAGTTTTGGCGTCTTTCCCAAAATCAACACTGCGTATGATCAGGTAGTCGTTATTATCTATTTTGCTAACGTAAACACCCGTTTGGCTGTCGCCTGATGTTTTCAGGCCTTCGCTCCATGCAATGGTCTCTGCTTCAATTCTTTTAAAAGGATTCAAATTAGCCACGCTTTTAATTACACCTTCTTTGCTTGGGATGATAAGCGGAATACTGCCGTCCGGATTATAAGTGAATTGTTCTAGACTTACAGAACGTTTAAAACCTTGTCCACCCGATAAAGTCTGATCGTGATAGAATATATAAGAATTCCCTTTAAAATCGATAATGCCCGCGTGGTTGGTAAAGGCCAAATGCTCGGCCCTTTTCATAATATGGCCATTATAAGACCAAGTTCCAACAGGCGATTGAGCTGTTGAATAGGCAATGTATTCGGGTATGCCTTCGGCAGCATAAATCATGTAGTAAAGATTGTTACGCTTATAGAACCAGGGCCCTTCGGTGTATGTAGTTCTGGGTTTTCCATCGCTGCCTTGTTTCGACCCAAAGGATTTGGGGGTCATTTCAACGGCTATAATTCCATTTTTACCAATCGTGCTGTCATACGAAATCATGTTTTCGTTGAGTTTTACATAGAACAGGTTAGGGTTCCCCCAGTAAAGGTAAGCCTGTCCATCATCATCGATAAAAACAGTTGGGTCGATATCATGCCATACATTATCACTGTCAATAATAAGTCGTCTACCAAGTGGATCGGTAAAGGGTCCGGTTGGAGAGTCGGAAACAATTACAGCAATCCCTTCGCCATGAATGGGTACATAAAGGTAAAACTTGCCATTCCGTTCGATGCACTGTGGAGCCCAAGCTCCGTTAGTTTTATCGTGCCAGTTGAAATTTTTCA
>JAFGOZ010000200.1 GCA_016926235.1 Bacteroidales bacterium
ATTGAAGTTTCTGTTGAATTCACATGGATATATAACAGATTTTGTAGGTTCCGAATCAAGTGGCTGTGCTTTCTTCAGTGATTGTCAACATGCTGGTTTCGGAGGTACAATGGATCAATATATATTGCGATTATTGCAGGACGGATGGATTACATATTATGATGGCGGTTGGGTTAGTAAATATGCAATTACTCCTTCGGGCCCTTACCTTGATGTTTTTAGTCCAGACATTATCCTCTTACATATAGGCACTAACGATATTACTCATGAAGGTGATGCTGCCCTGACCAACCAGAAAATTACCGCCATACTCGATATGGTTGACCAATACGAAACAAGGGCGAATAAAGAAGTGATAGTTTTTGTGGCGTTGATCATAAATCGTGTAAAACCCTGGGGTACTAAAGCTACGCAAACAACCGCATTTAACAATGGAATAAAGACGTTGGTGCAAAACCGTATTACCGCAGGAGATAAGCTGGTAATAGTTGATATGGAAAATGATGCCGGTTTTGTTTATTCATATACGGTAGACATGGCGAATGACGGTCAAGGATTGCACCCAAATGAAACAGGGTATAGCAAAATGGCTGCCTTATGGTATGCGGCGATTGAAGCTAATTATAATACTGCACCGGTTATTTCAGAAATTCCCGACCAGAGCTTTGATGAAGGAACAAGTTCAAATGTCCTAATACTGGATGATTATGTTAATGATCTTCAGGATCCGGATGAAAGTATTACCTGGACGGTGGAACAAATAGATACCTCAAATCTGAATATTACCATTGATGCTAACAAACAGGTTGTTGCAACGCCAAAGGATCCAGAATGGAGCGGATCACAAATTGTAGTTTTTACAGCCACTGATCTGGGCAGGAACGGGAAATATATAAAATCCGACACAGACACGGTTGTATTCACCATAACCCCGGTTAATGATCCTCCTGTTATTACTTCTACGCCTGAAACTGAAGTCCTTGTTGGCAATGAATATTACTATACCCTTACCTGTGAAGACATTGATAACCCTTCGGTTGCATTATCAGCGGTCACCAAACCTTTGTGGCTTAATTTTTCCACAACAACTGGTGTACTTACCGGTACTCCCGAAGTGTCAAACCAGGGTATAAATCAGGTTACTTTACAATGCTCCGATGGATTGTTAAGCACTGATCAGGTATTTCTTATTGATGTTAAAAATCCTGATGCCCTATATGAGATAAAAAACGCTGGTTTCAGTATTTATCCTGTTCCAGCTCAAAAATACCTGATGATTGTATCGGAAAATTTCAAAACAGAATCTGTCATAGAAGTGATTAGTTTTTTCGGAACTATCTTGAAAAGACTCTATTTGCCTTCGGGGAAGATTGACTACCAACTTGATCTTGAAGAATTTGAAAATGGACTGTATTACATTCATCTTGTAAACGAATCAAAAACTTACTTCAGTAAGTTTATTGTGATTAATTGATCTTAAACTGAGAAAAATAACATGCAAAATAGTGATGCTCCTACCCCCCTCGTATCTATTGGCGTACCGGTTTATAACGGTGAAAAATACCTGGCTGAATGTTTGCAGAGTGTTCTGGATCAAACTTATCAGAACTGGGAGTGTTACATAATTAATAACAGAAGCACTGATAATTCGCTTAAAATTGCTGAGTCATTTCAGGCAAGAGATAACCGGATAAAGGTGATTACTAATCCTTCATTTGTTGGTGTCAATGATAACTTCAACAATACATTTAAGCCGGTTTCAAAAGATGCCAGGTATTACAAAATATTATGCGCTGACGACTGGATATTCCCTGAGTATTTATCTAGGATGGTTGAAGCGATGGAAAAACATCCGGAAGCTGGATTTTGCTCATCGTTCAGACTTGAAAACAGAACGGTAAAATGCGATGGGCTTGATTATTATAAAGGTTCTCTTTTCAGCGGCGAGGAAGTGCTTTTTGACTTGTTAATGTATAAATATGAAGTCACCGGTTCCGTATCAACGGTTTTGTATAGAATAGAAGCATTGAAAAAAATCGATTCCTATCCAATGATCTTTAATGATAACATATATCATAACGATACAGGATTGGCATATCAACTGCTCACCATTGCAGATTTAGCTTTTGTTTATCATGTGCTCAGTTATACCCGCCTGCATGAAGAAGCATTAACTTCGACCACAGCAAACAGATATAACACCACGTTGAATTTTCGTGAAAACGCGCTATATTCCTATAAATCTGGAAATGCTTTGCTTGAAGAAGAATACCTAAAAGTAAGGGAAAGGTACGGATGGTTTTTATTGCGAAGAAAGCTTTCAGGTGATAAAAAATGTATCGAATGGCATCGCCAACATATTCCGTATGAAAGGAGATATGCAACCCTTGAGTTATTTATAATTGTTTTAAAGACTCTCGCGGGAAAAATAAAAAGAGTATTGGCTAAATTGTTTCATGTAACAGGAAAATTTCGATCATGAGTTTTAGAAAAAGCCTGTTCAAAAATATCATTGTTCTCGGTGGATATAGTTACACCACTCAATTCATTGGTTTTTTGGCTACTATTATTTTATCAAGACTTTTAGTACCTTCAGAATATGGATTTGTCGCACTGATCACCGTCTTTACTGGTTTTATTAATCAGTTTTCAAATGCCGGTTTGTCATATATAATTATACGTAGTGATTACAACCATCTTTTTCAATCCACCATTCATTACCTCTCTGTTGTAATAGGCGTTTTGCTTGCATTCATAATGGTATTATTGGCTTATCCAATTTCGCTTTTTTACCAGAATCCATTGCTTGTTTTGCCAACCATAATCATGTCTTCAAACTTTGTATTAAGATCATTCAATACTATTCCATTTGGCGTTCTTTCTAAGGATCTCAAATTCAATATATTGGGGAAAATTGAGTTGATATGTGCAGTGACTGAAGTTGTATTGATGATTACACTTGCCTTCCTTAAGTTTTCTTATTGGTCACTTATTATTCCCAGCATACTTGGCAATATATTAAGGATAATACTATATAATACAAAAAGTGGTATAAGGTTCAAATTGCTGAAAAGTAAATACCTGGTAGTTGGTTTCAGAAAAGCGAAAAGCATAATTGGCAATATTACTGCTATCAATTTGCTTAATTATTGGGCTGTGAATGCAGACAACTTGATAATTGGTAAAGTATTTGGTAACCAAAGCCTTGGGCTCTATGACCGTGCCTATAAAATGTTAAACCTTGCTAATAGCGTAATATCCAACTTATTCGGCAAAGTATTGTATCCCAGCCTTAAAAAGCTATCCAACGAAGGAGGTGATGTGAATAAGGAGTATATGAATACATTAGGTATCATTAGCCTAATGAACTTTCCAGTAAGTGTACTTCTGATATTTTTCTCTGAGCCTCTTGTTCGCATCCTGTGGTCTGAAAGATGGATACAGGTTGCGGAGCTTTTACCCTATGTAGGTATTCTAATCCTTGTTCAAACGCTGAATAACACTACCGGTAACATTTTTATTTTGAAAGGTAAAGAAAAGATGATGATGTGGTTGGGTATACCCGTAAATACTATCATCATCGGCGCTATTGCTGTAGGAGCTCTTTTTTCAATGGTTCATGTGCTTCGTTTTTATGCCCTTTCTTCTGTTGCTTTGGATATACCCCTAGTGGCGTATTTTGGTTTCAAAAAGGCATTTGGATTTGAAAATAAAGTAATTATTAAGTTTTGGTTGCCTAAAATTATATTATCGGTGATATTAATTATCACCATATGGCTTAACCTCACTTGGCTAACAATAATATTTGTATTTTTGTATTTTGTTCACCTTGCTATTGATCAAAAAGAAGATATTTTCAATTTGTTTCGTATGTTTAGAATAAAAATCAGAGAAAAGAGAAATTAACCGGCTAATAATTATCAAATATAAACAACACAATGAAATTTCACGTTTATTTAAGAGTTGCCTGAATAGGCCAATAAGATTACTTATTGACTAATAAATATTTTCGATATTCTTTATAATAATATTATTATAATATTA
>JAFGOZ010000201.1 GCA_016926235.1 Bacteroidales bacterium
AGGCAGGTTGCCGATTCATGGGCGCTTTCGTGCTTGCCCGTCCGTAACGAAGTGGAGGCGGGTCGGGTTACCCGCAAGTTAGCTAAGTGAACCAACATGAGCAACCCCTCAGCACGGCAACCGACCGCAGGGAGCTCATGAGGCGATAGCCGAATAACCTGCAGGCAGGCAGGCAGGTTGCGTATGACCGGGCAACAGTTTATTTTTCATACAATTAAAATCCTAGATTGATTCGAAAACCAATTGAAGCTGTCATATATGGACCTTCATTTAGAACCGGTTCTAAACGCATTGAAAGGTCATCTGACATATCGAAATGAAAGAAATATGCGTCAACCATAGCATCAATAATATTGAGTAGATAAATTGCAGCGAACCCTATAATACATTTATCCCTGTTGCGTTCATAATAACGCATTCCGCGGTATAATACATCCTGCTCGTAATAGATTCCATCAATAAGAACTTTTGAACTTGATGATTCCTTGTTGAAAACAGCTTCTTTGAATTTTTTATATTTCAATTGATTGTAAGTAAAACCATAGGTGAAAGCTGCGCCAGCACCATAAATAATAGGTAATTTCCAAAATTTCTTATTATATACTTGGCCAAGTCCTGGACAGATTAATGAATACACTGTAGCTTTTTGTGGTGAGTGACTTTCGATACTCATAGCGGCTGTTGAAGTATCCTTTATCTGAGAAATAACATGATTGGATGACCCCAACAAAAGAACTCCGATAAAGAAACAGTTACGGGGAAAATGATTTAGCAATCCATTAATAGAAAAACAATCCATGGAAACATTTTAATTATTTTAATAAGCTAAATTACTCCCAAATCTTCTATTTGTTTGTGAAGAATTGTTAAATTGTTGCCAACGTTTGATGGTATGGTGTCGTGCGGGATTACGAGGCGATTTCCTATCAGTTTACACCAACCTTTTTTACGAGCCACAACGCTCGCATACCGCTGAAACCCGCATGCACTATACCATGTGTTGAACTAAATCTCACTGGCGTTCGGTGGCTTGTTTTCATGAATAGACTTATTTTTTTGTAATTTAGTGCAAATTCTTTTAAAAATGAATTACATAATTAACATAAACATGCAGAATATTTTCATATCATTCAATCACCTATTATAAGGTATCATTTTTCTGTTTCTCATTTTAATACAGTCGAAATGTATATTCTGGGGTTTAGCCCAACACGATTTATGGCCAAGCCATCCCTTTGGGAAAACACAATTGAGCGTGGGTATTCATTTCTTAGTTCGATGATTTGAGGCAGTGGGTCATTTTTTCTACTGCCCTTTTTTTGGGCTCAACTGTGCCTTAAATCCTATATTGTTTAGCGTTTCGTGCTTAGTTAGTTGAATCGTTTATTTTTTGTAATTGTTTAATAAACTGATAATCTCAGTGGCATTAAGCTCCTTAGCTAATTCCAATAGAGTAAAAGTATAGCCTTTAAATGTATATTTCTTGGCTGGGTCAACGTTTGCATCAAGTAACATCTTAACAATTTCTTTACTTTTCATTGATGTTGCAGCTAATATTGGAGTAAAATTATTTTTATCTGCGACATCTGGATTTGCACCTGCTTCTAAAAGTACTTTCACAATTTCAATAGATTTTTTTGATGATGCCAAGAGCAAAGGGGTCATGCCTGAATTATCTGTTAAATTAACATCCCCACCTTTGCTGATTATTAATTTGGTTAATTCAACATTCTCATTTTCTACAGCATAAATTATTGCTGATTTGCCTTCACCATCAATAATATTAACATCCTCTCCAGATTCAACTAGTTTATAAGCTGCGATATAGTTTTTATTTTGAATCTCTTTCAGAAGTATTGGACTTTTATATAACAAAGCTATATAATCACTTAGTTCATTTTTCTGAGCAAACTCTAGGGCATTTAAGCTTTCACTTGTATTGTCTACAATCTTATATGGTATAGACGTATTGCCCGAATGCAATACTAGTCCTCCTCCTAAATCCGTTTCTGATGGTTTATTTTCCTTACCCATTATCCCATAGTAACTGGTGGAAGCACCAGACTCAATCAATAACTTAAACACTTCTAAATCTTCGGGTTTTCGATTATAAACATATTTAACCGAAAAATTCTCCATTACTTTTTCACTTTGCATTTGTTTAATTAAAATTTCATACAAATAATGACTTGATTCTTTCGAACTTTTTAAACTAACACCTTTCTTAATTAACTCATTAACCATTGTTCCATTTCTTTCTTTACAAGCCTTAAGGAGTCTAAGTTCTGGTGATGTTTGAATGACATTAATACTATCTCCTTTTGAGGGATTTTGAGCAAAAGTTAATTGACAAACTAACGTAACTAGAAAAATTGACAAGATTTGCTTTTTCATATTTTCAGTTTTTAAAATTGATTTTTTTGTTTGCAGTTAACGTTTAGTATATGGCAAGTAGGCGATTGCGTACTTCAAACTTATCAAACCGAGATGATTTTGAAGCGGGCTACAACCGTTGAATTTACTAATATCTCGCCTATTTGCTATATACATTGTTGTGTGTAATGTTTTATTCCTTGATGATATTTTTTATTATTATATTCTTGTTATCACTAAATTTAAAAAAATAGATACCGGAATGGAATTCTTTTAAGGATATTGTTTTTGACTTAGTTAGCTTTTCTTCATATAATACAACTCCAATACTATTATAAATTAAAAGGTTGATAGGCTCTTTTATTGAAATAGTAATATGTTCATTTGTCGGATTTGGGTACAGTGTAATCTTTTCAATTTCTAAATCAACAATTAAATTATAATCCTCTGTGTTTACATAGAACTCAATTTCTGCAACGGTCAGATAGTTATATGGGTTAGAGAAACGAGCATATTTGGCATTAACCGTAGGTTCAAGAATTATCTCTGTCCACATATGATCTGGAGGAGTATTTGTAATAGTATGTATATCAAGCCAATTCGAGCTGTCTGTAGATACTTGAAAACTTCCGTTATCCATTCTGGTTTGATAGCCAAACCGAGGCAAAAACCTGATGTGAGATAACTTGCATTCCTTCTCAAATTCTAGACCTACATATCTAGGTGCCTCTTTTAGCTCTGTATAAGTATCCAATATACCATCAAATGCCTTATCAGCCAAATGATCCGTGTTACCTGGATCAGATGAACCTAGCACATTTCCAGGTAGTTTTATTATGTCTGGTTCTGTAGGAGAAGTGCTTCCAGACAGGTAGTTCAACAGAAATGAACGGAGACTATCAATTCTTGAAGTATTGGTATCTATATCATTTTCGAGTGTTGGCACAAGCCACCCGCCCTCGTCATTTTCATTCCAGGCATACATCAAAACAAGTTTTACTTCACAGGTCGAAGGATTGTTTTCAATGAAATTAAATGCCTGTCCTAAATGTGTGGTGATTTGCTGAGGAGTGGGAGTTTCAAAGTATCTTTCATAGGCTGAGGGATCATCAATCCAACTCACCGGATTTTCAATTCGTGGACGGCCATCTCCCCCAGTACTGACAAGGAGGACTTGTTTTGCACCATTGTCTTTTCTGATTTCCCAGTCCAGCTTCGCTGCATTCATTAAATTTGAATAGGGAGCACCTGCCTCCAAGCCGCCATAATTTGGGCCATACCAATATCTTGATATGGCATCATAAACATTGTTGGAAGGCATGTGATCCGCATATTGAAGACTTACGATATAAGGTTCTGGCCAGCCTCTGCTTGCGCAGGAATCTTTCAATTCCAAAGCCATTTCCGGTGATCCGTCTAGTTCATAAGCAAAGACCAGAGGCCGGTTTCCCAATACACATTGATAATTTGATTCCTGAAAATAATCTAAAATTCTTTCAACAGAAGTAGTGATTGGTTCTGACCAGATATAGTTCAAGATTACACAGAAATTTATCATATCTTTTTTTGTGCTGGATAAGAATTTATGCAATCCGTTTGAAAGGGTAGAATTGTTATCATACATTAAAAATGCAAAGTAGTCTATTTGCCCATATGCAGCATATTCTATTTCCTTGTCAACTGTCTCTTGGGAGGTTCCATCTATATCAACAGTATTCGAGTCAATTACTGTGGTATAAAAAGGTAATCTGTAATGCCAATGATTTGGACCTAAAGTTACATTTACTTGTGCTCCGATATAGTCAGATTGTCCAATCCATGCATCCCATCGGATTGCTCCTACAAGGGGCCTATCCTGTGAGAGAGAATCATTAAATATTAGTATCAATAATGTAAATAAAAGAATTAATCGAGTCATAACTAAATTGTTTCAATTCATAGGTACTAGGTTTTTCAAGATGCTGGTAAACGGACGGCGGTATGCGCAGCCTGCCTGTATTCTAAGACAAAACCAAATTTTTATGCAGCAAATTTATGTAAATCTACATATGGTGTTTCTC
>JAFGOZ010000202.1 GCA_016926235.1 Bacteroidales bacterium
AATAATTAATAAAGTTTTCAGTTTCATGATTATCCTCCTTTTTTAATGATTCTTGGATTGATTACTATTGATTTTAAAAACTTTAGTTTGATTTTTTTAATAAATTAATCAACTAAGTTACACTACCTATAACCCAAAGTCAAATTTATTTCATCTCTCCTCAATTTTATGGCCCAGGATAGGTTACACAAAGGGTATATAGTCTGAGTGATACTTTACTATCACCTTAGCGAGTTTCCTGACCTTCCAAAGGGGCTTCCGGGCTTACTCCAGGCAGGAAATGAACATTGTTGTCTCCTGTATTAGAAAAGGATTAATTGTCTTTGTAATTTAGGCATTAGAAAGAATTCTTTTATGAATTATTCCCAAAACAATTGAAAAAACACCCGAACACTGTAACACAATTGAATTTTTAATGTCTTTACTATAGCTGTTAAGAATTATGGATTATATCAAACTTAAAATCCTTCAATTATGGTTTTCGGAAATTTATTAATAGTATGGAGAAATATCAGAAAAAATGCAATTCTCTCGATAATAAATATCGCCGGGCTATCAATTGGAATTGCTGTTGTAACTCTTATCCTTTTCTGGGTGGTTGACGAACTGAATTATGATAAATTTCACAAAGACATCGATCAGATCTATTCGGTTTATGAACACCAGCAGTATTCGGAGGGACAGGAATTATATACCTACTGTACAACATTCCCCTTAGGTAAAGAACTTATTGATAAATACAGTGAAATTAAAAATGCGACTACATTTTGTAATGTTGGCGACCAGTTAATTCGTATTGAAGACAAAGAATTCAAAGTTAGTTCCATCGTCTGTGCGGATAATGAGTTTCTAAATGTATTTTCATTTGAAATTATCGATGGAGATAAAAATGCTCTTCTCTCTCCCGATAAAGTTATCATCAATGAAAAAACAGCAACCCAGCTTTTTGGTGACCAATCTGCTCTTGGTAAAAGTATAGTAATCAACGATGAATATACATTTACAACTGGAGCAGTTGCGAGGACCGAAGGCAAAAATACCAATGTTGGATTTAATATACTGGCTCCGATTACTTTAATGGAAAAAGCATTCGGTTCCAACCTTGAAAGCTGGGGAAATAACTGGCCTCGAACCAGCATTGTCCTTTCTGAAAATACAGATGTTAAAAGTCTGGATGAAAAAATAGTAAATGTTATAAAAGAAAAGGGGCAGGAAAACACAACCATTCATTTATTCCCCTTTCAAAAGGAACGACTTTATTCTTATTCCAGTAAAAACAACCGGATTCAGTATGTTTATCAATTTCTGGCAATTGCCTTCATTATTATTCTTATTGCATCCATTAATTTCATAAATCTGTCAACCGCCAAAGCTGAACAGAGACGTCCTGAAGTTGGGATAAGGAAAGTAATGGGGGCCAATAGATTCTCCATATTAAACCAGTTCTTGCAGGAAAATGGGATAATGATCTTATTAAGTATTTTACTTAGTATAATTCTTGTACTCCTTTTTCTTCCAGTCTTTCGCTCCGTTTCAGGGAAACAGGTAACTTTTAGTCTAATTCAGAATAAATACATGATTTATTTGTTGGGAGGAGCTGTAATTACAGTTTTGGGATTATCAGTCATTTATCCCTCCTTTTATGTATCAAAGTATAATGCTGTAATGGCAATTAAAAAGACCTCATCCGGAAAGCAACACAAAATAGGGTTGAAAAACTTACTGGTTGTCATTCAGTTTGTATTGTCTATCATATTAATCAGTAGTACGCTTATAGTGTCCCGGCAGTTAAATTTCCTCAATAATTATGATTTGGGTTACGATCAGGCCAATTTGATTTACCTTCAGTTAAACGGAGAGGCAAAAAACAAGCAGGAAGCTTTGAGACAGGAATTTAACGGAATTTCCGGAATTGTGAACTTCACCCGTACCGACAGGGTTCCATTTTATGGTGGAAATTCATCATGGGGATATGATTGGCAGGGAAAAGATCCGGAAAACAAGGTACTTATTTGTTCTATGCAGGCTGACAGGAATTATTTTGAAACTATGGGCATAAAACTGGCTGAAGGCAATAATTTCCCGGAAAATTATTCAGAGATTCAGAATTTAGAGGATGTAAAAAATTCACTGCAGGTTATTTTAAATCAGGAGGCCATTAAAAGAATGGGGATCATTGATCCGATAGGAAAATATTTTGGAACAGGTGATGGTGATGTTAAAGCAGTAATCAGAGGAGTGGCCGCGGATTTTCATTTTGAATCACTACATGTTGATGTTGAGCCGATGTTAATTATACCGCTTATAAATGAACCGGGTTATATAATTGCAAGGATTGAACCTGCGAGTTTTTCGCAGACCCTTGACGAAATAAAAAATTCATGGGCAAAAGTATTACCGCAATCTAATTGTGAAATTCGTTTTTTCGATGACAGGTTGGAGTCTATGTATAATTCAGAAGTTAAAATTTCAAAATTGTTCAGATACTTTTCCTGTATTGCCATTTTTGTTTCCTGTATTGGTTTGTTTGGGCTATCGCTTTTTGTAATCGAACGCAGAAGAAAAGAAATCGGTATAAGAAAAATTAACGGCGCTAAAATTGGCGAAGTAATATTTCTGCTCAACAAAGATTTTATTCGCTGGGTAATTATAGCCTTTTTTATTTCATCTCCTGTCGCCTGGCTGGTAATGAATAAATGGCTCGAAAACTTTCCATTCAAAACCAACCTCAGCTGGTGGATATTTGCTTTGGCAGGAGTGATGGCGCTGGGAATCGCATTAATTACTGTGAGCTGGCAAAGCTGGAAGGCAGCGATCCGGAATCCGGTGGAAGCATTGCGTTACGAATAAAGGATAGTAAAGTATGATTTTCTCCTTAATAACCTGACGGTTTTTTAGGATGGGATCAATAAAATGTTTTTCCTGTTGAAATCATTAGTCTTGATAAAATAGTATTGACCTCTGGCTGGTGTTTTTGTTTAGCAGGATTTGGTGATTAAGGATTAATTATTCTTCTGTTCTGCAACAGCCTTTTTTACTGCATGTATCATGATAGATATTCTTATAACATATCATTCTCCTCAAGCCATTTCCTGACTCTTTCATGTTCTGCCTGATATTTGGCTTCCATATTTTGAAGAATCTTCTGAAATCTAACTTCATTTCGGATGCTTTCAAACATATTATCATATTTAGCATAGCTTATCCACCATTTTGGATAAATATTCAAAGTATTAAAATCATCAAGATATTGATAAGCTTTTGTCTTGTCACCTAAAAACGCATAAACAGCCGCAAGGTCATATTGAGAAGATTTTTGACTCGACATTTCCCTGCCCAGTTTAATGCTTTCCGTGCCATACTTGATTTGTTCTTTGAAATAATAATCAGCTTCTTTAAATTTACCTGCTTTCCAAAAGGCATATCCAATACGATGCGAATAATGAAGTGGCAACTCCCCCGATTTATTTAGCAGTTCAATTTTTTTTACAGCAGCCATATATGCTTTATGATCCTGCCTGGCAAAGCTATAGAATTCAAGGGGCAAACTAATTGTCGAGTCAATTTTACTTACTTTTTCAAATAAAAATACTGCATTTTCAAGATTTTCAGCAGTAAATTCCAGATATGCTAAATTATAGAAATAGTCAGCTGAATCTCCATCCAGTTTTAATGCTTCCATATAATAATTCCTTGCTTTATCAAAGAATCCTATATCTACATATATCAGAGCTAAATCTTTTAGTAAAGGTGATCGTTCTTCTACGCCAATAAGATTCAGAGCTTTTTGATAATTGGTTATGCTTTCTACAAAATCAATTGAGATCCATTTACCTCCCTTTGCGACATATGCTAAATAATAATTTGGATTAATCTTTAATGCTTTATCAAAATTATTCATTGCTTCCTGAAGCTGTCCATTTCCCTGATAATATATTCCTTTCAGATAATATGCTTCATCCAATTGATTATCAAAGGAAATAGCCTTATTGATTAGAACAAGGCAAGAATCAAGAAAATCTTGTTCGAAATATGTTTTAAAGTAATTTCTACTGTAATATGCAGCTGCCAAGCCAGTATAGGCCTTCGCAAAAGTGGAATCTTCAATAAGTGCGTCCTTAAACAAATTAACACTTGTATAATAAAAACTTAAATCACGGGTATTCTCATATTTCTTCAGGTAATTGTTTGCTTTCAGATATAAATTGTATGCAGTCAGACTGTTAGTGGGAACTTTTTCTATACGCTTTATTACTTCAGGAGTTATTGCAATTCCAATCTCTCTTGCAATGGTTTGAGCAACTTCGCTCTGTACAGCAAGTATATCTTTATATTCCCTGTCGTACTCTTTAAAGAAAATATGATCTCCTCCTTCTGCAACCACCAATTGGATTATTAGTTTAACCTGGTCGTCGACCATTTGGAAGCTACCCTCAATCAAATAACTTACATTCAGTTCTTCGCCGATTTCCTTTGCTGACTTCTTATTTTCCCTGTATTGTTCCACTGAAGTTCTTGGCATTACCCTGAGACCTTCAATCATGGAAAGATGTCCTGTGATTGCATCTAATACACCATCTGCCAAATATTCCTTGTCAGGGTTTTCGCTTAAATAGTCCAAACGTAAAACAGCTATAGATTTTTCAAGTTCTTTGATTTGTCTTTCACCACCAATGATGTCAAACACAAATAATGCCACTACAACAATAGCAACAACCAGTGTAAGACCTGAAAGCAATAAAATCAGTTTTTTCTTTGGCTTTTGAAATTGTCCAGTGGAATTCAGAGGAGCTTTGATATCATCCTTTATTTCTTCCGCCTTTAGAATAGTTTTAGTATCCTTATATTTCAAATACCATTTGATGATTATATCAAGATTGACAAGTACCAATTTTATTTGTTCGGAATCGAAGTCTTTTGGATGAGCACCATAGGTTGAAAGACTGTTGAGATTATGCATTGAAGTGATGATATGAGACGGTATCTTCTCTTCATGTTGTAGTTTATCTATGATTCCCTTCAGTGGTTCTGTTTTCCGAGGTCTTTTAAGCTCACATTCACATAAGTCTGTAATAATAACTTCAAGACATCTCCTTGAGTACAGAAAGATCATATTCTCATCATCTGCCTTTATAAGCTTTCCAAGTTCCTTCTCCACTTCAGGAAACCTACCTTTGATAGACTCATAAAGTTTCTCAAGCTCTTTTATTTCTGCTGACCAGATTGGCATTTATCAGTTTTTGATTGATACAGTATATCAGGTTAAAGTTTCTTGTTACTAGTTTCTCGGTCCTGGTTCCTCGGTCCTCGGGGTTCATTCTCTGTTACAAGATACTTGTTTTTGGTTTTTTCCCTCATCCCCCGCACCCCGCACCTCGCACCAGGTTTATGTAAAGTAAGACCGCCAATACGCCAAAGTCAATTTATTTCCACCACATAATTACTAAACGTTACTTCTGACATTTATTGATGTTTTAAAAAACATTAATTATCTGCTTATTGTCAGCGGAAACAGTTCCTCAGATCTTGGCTCCCCACATATTGGGCATTCGGCGTCATACCAGCTCATAGGCATGCCGCACCGGGGACAACGCCAGCGGTCTTCTTCATATTTAACCCATTCATGAACGCCCATCTCACGGATTTTTTTCAGGTTTGGCAGGTATTCGGCACGGTGAAGCAAGCCGGTATTAATCATATTCATAATACGATAGCAGGGTAATTCTTTACAGTCAGAACAATGAGTCACATTCTGTTTGTCAGCTGCGCAAAACTTCATAGCGCAACTTTGACAATGTAAGGCAATCTGGCCGCCGCTTAGACAACCGTCGCAAAGAATGCCATCCATCCAACCCGGATCCGGAATCGTCTTCGATGCCTTCATCGGTCCGGACGAAAATCTTTTCTGCAGTCTCATTTTTATTTGTTCTTCATCGCTGTGTTTAGCGATGTAAGCCGGACAGGCTCCGCAATATGTTCCGCAGACTGCTGCCAGATGTTCTTTGCCCTTGCCGTCTTTGATCTTACCCTCTTCTTCATCTTCTGAAACTGCCAGACAATCAAATGAAAAACATACACAACAAACAGCTGCGCCGGCTACCCCTTTAACAAACTTTCTTCGGGTTGTTTTATTCTTACTCAGAGGCTCATAAATATCAGCACTGGTATCTTTGTCAATTTCTTTGTCAGAAGTATCTGGTGCTTTAATGTTACTAATGACACCTTTTATTGCAGGTGCATTTTTGTTAACCTGATACCTGTATTTTTTATTCATGGTGTACTTTGTCAATGATACCTTTGATGTGTTCGGTTTTTCGCGGTCTATTCAATTCAAATTGATATAGATCGGTTATGATCCCCTCCCCGCACCCCGCACC
>JAFGOZ010000203.1 GCA_016926235.1 Bacteroidales bacterium
GGAATTCAATTTATTTAAAAATAATTATTAACTTAAAACTAAAGCTTATGAGAAAAATTACTTTTTTATTTTTAATTTTTGCATTTGCCATATCAATTATGGCGCAGGATGCAACATTTTACAAATTACCTGATGGTGTTACTCCCAGCATTGACGGACAGGTTGATGACTTTTGGAACAGTGTTGAACCGTTTGACATTGACAAACCTTATGCATTTGATTATGATGTTCCATCACTTTATTCAGCAACCTGGCAAGCGGTTTGGGATGATGAGTATGTTTATGTTTTAGTTAGTGTTGAAGATGATGACCATTGCGACCAATGGTGTTCAGGTGCAACGGAATGGGAATCTGACAGACCTGAACTTTATCTTGATGTAAATATTGGAAACCTAGATGACGGTCAAGGACCAGCAGGATATCCTAATGGACATTATCAATTTTCTCCTGGGTTTGTTCAAGATATAAATGAATATTCTGTTTGTGAAGATTCCTGGCAAGGATGGCCATATTGCTATGCTTACGCAATTGATGGTGAAAATTATATTTATGAGTATTCAATACCTTTTAGTTCTCTTACAGATGAATACGGATATACTATTGACCCGAGTTCAGAACCAGTTATTGGATTTGATGTTTACGTAACTGACCGTGATGACTATGATTCAGGCAGAAAAAGAGCATGCTGGATGCAAGACGGATATGGAGATATTGCTGATGAAGCCTGGAATAATATGGATGATGCTGGAGAAGTGCAATTCAGTAATGATTTTATACCTTATGAACCACCCCCAACTGTTGACGTAGTTATATATTCAGAAGATTTTGAGGATGGAGCCTCTGACTGGTACATGGATGGTGAGTGGGAGGCAGGTATACCAACCTATGGACCAGGTGGCGCTTACCAAGGCACAAACTGCGCTGCAACAGATTTGGATGGTACTTATAATAACAGCGCTTATTATCAATTAATAAGCCCTGTAATTTCATTAGTTGCTGCTATTGATCCACAACTTACATTCCGTGAATGGTACTATTTGGAAGGATGCTGTGATTATATTAGTGTGGATATTACTACTGACGGCGGAATAAATTGGCAAAATATAATCCCCGGAAAATATGGTAATGGCGGTGGAACCTGGAATTTAATTACAAGGTCGCTTGCAGCATACGAAGGAGAAAATATTCAATTAAGATTTTTATTCACATCAGATGGTTCCGTAACATACGCCGGTTGGTATATAGACAATATAGAAATAACTGCTACTATGCTGGCAGACACATTACCTAATATAGCTATATATGATGAAGGAGATTGGTATGACACGAATTTCGTACACGAAGAATATTATTCATCATTAGAATCTAATCCTCTGGAATTTGAAATCATGAATATTGGATTACAAACACTCGAAATTGGAACGGTTACAGCCAGCGGAACAGGAATAAGCGTTACCCAACCAACAGAGACTTCACTTGAATATGGCGAAAGTACAATTTTAATGGTTACAGTAGCGCCAACAACAGCAGGAGCAGTAAGTGGAACTATAACCATCAATTCGAATGATGAAAGCACACCTCTTATAATTACTATACAGGGAGAAGCTATAGCAGCTCCAAGGCTGCCAATACCGGAGTTGTCATTCGAAGGTCAGGTAATTTCAGAGGGTAACTTTAGTAATCCTGTATTAGTTGTTGATACTGTATATAATCCTCTTACAAGTTTTTATGAGGTTATCTATTTTAATTTAGTAAATAAAGGCCTGAAACCTCTGGAAGTTGAAAATCTTTCCATGATTGGAAGCGGTTCTACTTTTCAATATATAAGTCCTAACTTAAGTAACTATTATATTGAATATGGCGATACGGTGATTCTAACTGCATATTATTATGTTAGCCAAAACAGGCGGCAGATCGCTGCTATTGCGCTTAACTATAATGCAGGAGGCACAATGAATGTGACTGAGAAATACTGGATTACAGGTTCAAATACTTATGAAGGGACATATTTATCTATTGACGGGCCATGGTCATGGTATACTGATTCTAAAGGGAACGACAGTCTTGTAATTGATTTTGGTTATTTAATGGTAGGTGAAACCGAAGAAATATGGAGTATGTTTCAATACATCAACTGGGGAGAAATTACCATTGAAATTGATGTTGTTACTACAAATGCTGCATTTGGTTACCAAGGTGAATTTACACCCAATACTTTAACTCTGCCATCGGGTAAATCATACCAGGAATATGATCTGTTAACATGCACGGCAAGTCAAACCGGAGTAATTTCCGGACTATTAATAATTAACCACAATGATACTACGCAAGGGGCAATTGACACTATATATTTAACTGCTTTTGCTTATCAACCGGAACCAGTTTCTGAGCCTGCAGAATTTGTTCTCTATAAAGGAGGTGAGATGATTGATACCAACTGGCTGGATTTGATAGATTTTGGAGGAGCGATGATTGACAATGACCAAAAATATATATGGTTTACACTGAAAAATATTGGAGCTTCAGGAGGCTATGTGTATTTTAATTCTATAAGCACAAGGTTTAGATGGGTAAATGCATATGACATAGATTTCTCAGGTTCCCAATATATTGGTGCAGGGGATTCCTTGTTATTTGGTATCCGTTTTGATCCTTCTTCTGCTTCAATATACCGGAATTATATGGGTATAATTGAATTATCGAACGAGAATATATATATACCTTTACAGGGAGCAGGATTACAAGAGAAAGCTTTAGCGCTTATAGCCGATCAGAATAATATATACTACGATGATCAAATCAGTTACCAGGTAAATATTTACGATGGTTATGCCGACACAACCCTGTATAGTTTAATAAACTTAAGCCCGTTTGCATTTACCGTTGATTCAATAGTAATTGAAGGGGATATTTTAATTCATTCAACAAACGATGCATTACCAAAAACAATTAGTGCTCTTGAATCATTTGG
This sequence comes from Bacteroidales bacterium, assembly GCA_016926235.1. Next base: position 2,972 of record JAFGOZ010000203.1, read on the forward strand.
ATTTACTACAATGTTCGATCCTGATAATCCCGACGGGTATCAC
>JAFGOZ010000204.1 GCA_016926235.1 Bacteroidales bacterium
TTAAAACAAAAAATCTTTAGTATTCTTGTTACGAATATTTATGCATGGGAAAGCATGGATAGTTGAGGGGAATTTCTCATGATTAGTAGCCAAACCCTGGCACTATGCAAAATTCATAATGATTGAGGATTGAATTCTCAAACGTAATTATTTAGTTAATGGTGAATTTGTTTACATATAGGTAATATATTGAAAGACAAGATAATACTAATAAACTCCTACAAAATGAAAAAACTTGTATTCTTATTGGCATTAATGCAACTTGCATTTTTGGTTGAAATCGATGGTCAGACTGGAACAGGTATTTGGCAAACCAATGGAAATAATATATTCTACAATAGTGGTAATGTAGGCATTGGCAGTAGTGATTCACAAGTTGAGAAATTGGATGTTAGTGGAAATCTTTTCCTGCGTAATCTTTCTAATACTGGAAATGCTGGTGCGTATATCCATTTTTCTTCATATGCAGGTAACTATCCAGGGCCCAAGATAAGATCATCACTGATTCATGCAAGTGGCAGTGATACAAGATCCATGTTGGTTTTAAGTTCTTATTATAACGGATACAAAAATGAATTGACCTTAGCAAATGGAATGGTGGGAATTGGGACCTCAACACCAGATGCAAAATTGAAAATCGAAGGAGATCATGTAACCACTAAAGGGCTACTGAGCTTGAGTTCAACATCCGGACACATTGCTGCTATAACTTTCTATCACGGGGGTACTTATTCCGGGGCAATCTTTGGTAATACAGATAATGATATATACCTCGGAACAAATAGTAATGACAATATTAAATTCTATACCCAAACGGCAAGTAATATTAGAATGACAATTGCTTCTGACGGCAACGTTGGGATTGGAACATCTACACCCAATGAAAAACTGACAATCGGAAATGGTGGAAAAATTAGGCTTCAAGATGAGTCAAACGCTTATTCAAACTATATTTTTGGTTCTTTAGCGTCCGCTAACTATAGAAGCGGTCAAATATTACAGAGCAATGGTTCAATAAATTTTGGTTTAAACGGCGCATCTGGAGTTGGATTTGCATTTAGATGGTTAGCAAATAGTAATTCGGGAATTAACTATTTTGATGATTCAAACGAATTGATGAGGTTAACAATGGATGGGAAAGTTGGTATTGGCACTACACATCCTACCGAAAAACTCACCGTCAATGGTAAAATCCTGGCCACCGAAATCAAAGTCGTTTCCAGCATCGCTTCCGATTCCGTTTTTGAGCCTGAATACCAATTGATGCCGCTTACTGACTTAGAAATCTACCTGAAGCAGCACAAGCACCTGCCGGGAATTCCATCTGCCCTGGAATTTAAAGATAATGGCCAGAATCTGGGAGAGATGCAGGATATGCTATTGAGGAAAATTGAGGAGTTGACGTTGTATATTATTGAACTTCAAAAAGAAATTGAGTTACTTAAAGACAAATAACCTTTCATTTCATTAATGTATTGGTTATAAATCTTTATATACAAAACCAATCATATGTTTATTACTTTTTATCAAAAAGCATCTGTAAATCCAAATAAAACAAACACGCTACACTTCAATGAAAACGATTTTGATTGATATAAATACTATGGATTGTTTTTTCTCCTATTGCTCAGAAGCACATATAAAGATGAAAAGAAGCGTAAGAGAAAAAATTATGATGTAACTATTCAGGATGCAAATTAGAAACAGTATAGAAAGCAGACAAGATATTTTCATCACAATTTTATTCGAAAGAAAAACTCATTTATGAAATCTTTACATCAATCTATCTTATCATCAATTGCAATACTGATTATTTTTCAAGTCGGTACGCTAAGAGGGCAGATGGCAACTCAGACCATAGTTCCCCAATCGCCAGATGCAGCTCAGCTTGGTTTTTTTGGAACAGCCTCGGTAGGTATGTTTACTGGCACATTGCAGCAGAGTATTCCACTCTTTGAGTTCAAAACAGCTAATCTGACACTTCCTATAACTTTAAATTATAGTTCTAACGGGCTTATCGTTGATAAAGTGGCTTCGTGGGTTGGGCATGACTGGTCATTGGAAGCTGGTGGAATAATAACTGTATCTGTAAAAGGCAGACAGGATAGCAAGGGCGGCGGCCGTTTGCGTTTTCTATCTTCCTATAGTGCACTTTATATTGCCCTGAACCGTAGGAGTTATGAATTCCAGCCTGATGAATACTCATTTAACTTTAATGGGTATTCGGGTATGTTTTTTCTAAATGCTACAGGAGACACTGCATTTATTAATCCATATCAAAAGATGAAGATATCCACTTCGGATGCCAATAATAATATGCATAATGGAACGGACTTTATTATAACAACTGCAGATGGAATCAAGTATATTTTTAAAGCCCGTGAGATTAAAAACTGTCTTTCTTGTGAAAATTATGATGTTTTTCCTACAAGTTGGTATCTTACTTCTATTATCCATCCTGCTGGAGATACCATTAATTTGTATTATGAAACTCCATGGTTAGTTAATTATTATGCAGGGTTAAGCCAGAATATATCTGTAAACATTAGTAAATCTTGTGAGGGAAGCATGACCTGTTCAAATTCAGGGACAGAAGTTATCGGAATAGGTGAGCAGACTTACATTACATACCTTGACTCTATTAAATCAACGAATTATGGAACGGTAATTTTCGAGAAAACCAGTAACAGAAAAGACTATACAGGAGGTAAAAGACTTAGCAAAATAATCGTAAAAAACAGTAGCAGGCAAATAGTAAAGACTTTTGAGTTTGGACACAACTTTTATAAAAGCCATGTTAATTACCCAAACGGAAATTTTTCCGGGAGATATGCAAGCGGATACTTAAAAGATTTGAAATATCGCATGTTTTTAAATGACTTAACTATTAAAGATAGTCAGGGCGGCAATATTCAGCATTATAACTTTGAATATAGAGATACGAGTTATTTGCCTGCCAGACTATCATTTTCGCAGGATCATTGGGGGTATTTTAACGGCAAAGGAAATAATCAGTATGCGCCAAAAAATTGTGTTCCTGCTGCATATTCAGCGATGTTCCCTTCAAATTTGGCAGATAAAAGTCCGGATTATTTTTATTCACAACGTGGCATGTTAAGCAAAATTATTTATGCAACAGGAGGATATTCAACTTTTGAATATGAGGCGCACAGCACAGGAACGTCAACAATCGGTGGTTGTCGTGTAAAGAAAATTTTAACATATGATAACGCATCTACCATGCCAGTTGTTAAAAGATATTTTTATAGTAATGGCCAAACTCAGGGTACTCCTAATTACTACAATACTTATACGAGGCATAATCTTTGTATATCAAATAATATACCACTTTTAGGAGTTTGTTATTACGCATCCCTGGTATCTAATTCTCTAACAAATATGTATGCCAGCAATGGGAATAATATAGTTTATCAGTCAGTTACCTTGTCTCACGGTGGGGATAATTATGAGAATGGTGGCGAGACACATAATTTTGATGTCCGTTTCAATAATCCAGGAACATCTTATAATTCAAATGGAGGTATAATACTGCCTCTTCCCTATAATAACGATGGATGGTATTCGGGAACCAAAAGTAGCGAACTTATATTTAAAATTAACAGTAGCGGTGATACTGTTAATGTCCGGCGTACTTCATATAATTACAATAGAACTGACACACGCAATAAAATCAATTACTCATGCCTGGCACTAATCAATAGGAGTGATGAACAACCTTCAACATATAGCGGTAAGACCGATGGAGATCTATTGTTTTATTTTGATATGGTAAGGTATCAACTGTTATCAGTCTGGCAACAACTGACCTCCAAAACTGAGACTGAGTACGACGATTCAGGTAATGAACTAAGCACAGTAACTACGTACTATTACGATAATGCCACGCATGCGCAATTGAGCAGGGAATCAACGACCAACAGTAAGGGAGAGAGTGTTTTAAAGAAGTATTATTATCCACATGATTATGCAACAAGTTTATTCAATATTGTTAGCCTAAAGGATAGTTTTATTTTGAATAA
>JAFGOZ010000205.1 GCA_016926235.1 Bacteroidales bacterium
GTTTTTTTAATAACATTTTACTTACTACTTAAAACCAGTAATCGTGTCTGTTTGTTAGCCCCTTTTTTTACAATTGCCGTATAACGGCAAATTGTATGAGTAGTGGCAGATTGCGTGGCACTTCCCTGTCAAACCGCTACGCAGTTTGAGCGGGCTACAAACCTTGATATTTAGTACTTTACCTGCCATTACTTATACAAAATGTTAGCGTTTCGTGCTTTATTTCCTGTCAGTCCATGCGTCGGCAAGGCAAGCTCTTTGGCTGGTTTTGGTCGCGTGACCGCTTGTGCGACCAGACAATGTGCTTGACTTTTTGGGGAGGCATCAAACTGTTTCATATTCTACATTCATTATATCTAATTTGTCTTTATCATCTTGATTAATCTCTGGAATACAAATTAACAACCTATCCATTGCCCTACTACAACCGACATAGTAAATCCGACAATCATCCTCAATTCCGTCAATATGATTTTGTCCATCAAGAATATAGTTCCTAAATTCATTAATAGTTTCGAAATGAACAAGAGTGTTTTCAAATTCAGTTCCTTTTGCACTATGAATTGTTCTTACTTGGTCATCAGATTTAGTGTCTACTTTTACATAAGGAAGAATTTCATTTAGGCTATGATTTTCATAAAATGTTTTGGCATTCCCTCGGCTTAAATTACTCCCAATATTAAAACTATATTCTGTTAATACTTCAGTTCTCAATTCTAAATAAAATTCTGCAATAGTTTTATTTCTATTTGCATCATTTTGTAATGAGTCGATTATTTTAATCGCCAGCCTTCTTAGACTTAGTTTTAAAACGGATGTGCCACTTGCTCTCCTTAAAGACTTATAAATTTCATTTAAAGCATTTTTCAAATCACCCTTTTTATGAAATTTAAAGCTCATTAACAAAGAATGTATAAACCTTACTCTTTGCGGATTTGTATCATTCGAATACAAGTCATTTAAGAGGTTTGTATTTGCTACACCTATTTGATTATTTATTTCAGAAACGGTAGTGTTTTTTCTAGTAAGAATATAAAGTGATGAATCAGGAAAATTTTGCTCATACCAAACTTTTGCATCCTGAATTGTCCCCACCAATACTTTAACCGCAATCCCATCAGACTGCCTCTGACCATATTCTTGATTGATATCGGGTCTAAGAAGATTTAGGAAATCAATAATACGTTTAGATGAACGATGATTATGATTCAATTTAAATTCAGAAATTTCATCTCTTTTAAAATCAATAAAATCAGTCCGTATAGCACCTGTAAACTTATATATAGATTGTGCTACATCCCCAACGATTCCTACTTTCGTGTGTTGTTCTGTAATCTTTTCAATAAGCCATGTTTGTATTTCGGTTGTGTCCTGAAACTCATCAATAAAAATATATGGGAACTTTGCCCTAATAAATTCTGCAACCCTTGGTGAACGAGACAAAATGAGATAAGAAAAATACAATACATCTTCATGATGCATTATTCCGTCTTTCCAGTATTTTGATTTATATACCCATAATTCACCATTTGACTTTGCAATCCTAGCACCACGATTTTGTCTAATAATTAAGTTTACTTCACCATTCTCAAACACATAATCAAGGCTTGATAATTCTGCAATTACTTTTGGTTTGTTTTGAGGCCAATTGTATGAATTATATCTTTTACCATTTAATTGTTCTATTGACCTTATCCACCTTCTAAATCTATCTCCGTGCACAATGTGCTCATCATGACCATCTAAATTAGATGTGTCAAATAATATTTCTCCATCGTTATTCTTTTCAATCAAATAGGAAAATGGCTTTACAATGTTACGATATAAAAAGCTATGGATTGTAGATATATCAAAACGACTTTTATCACACTTTAATCGGTTAAGTATTTCTTCTGCAGCGACATTTGTGTATGTAATGCAAGCTATCTTGCCTGTTTTGTTTAATCTGTCAGATTCACGAAGTACTCGTTCTAAGTGTGAAATTAACCATCTTGTCTTACCTGCACCAGGGCCTGCGAAAACTTTGAAATGAGTCTCAATATCAGTTAGGGTTGATATATGCGGTAACAAATTTATATCAGGCATCTTCCTTAATGATTTTGGTTAACGCATTAGCAATATACGATGGCACATTAAATTCAAGTTTTTCAGCACCTTCTTTAATAAAATTATCTCTTAGTTTTTGCTCGAAATAGAACGCATGTTGTCCTTTAGCATTAGATACGACTTTGTAGTAAATGGCTGCAATTAACGCCTTTTTCTTTTCTGTTACATCGCCCCATGTACATTTCGATATGCTATCTAGGATTCTGTTTTCAGTTAATTCTTCTATTTCAAGTTTTTCTTTATATTCTTCTATTATTTCATCCAAATCATCTCCATATTTTGAGATTATTGCAGTGTAATTTGCAGGAGTGTGTGCGCTATTTTGACTTGGAAAAGATTCTGTAATTAATAAAGGTGATGTAGGATTTTCCTTGCATAACTCATACTCCAAAGTTTTCCCTGTTCCATTTGGTGGATGAAATACAAAAATATTAGAATATTTATCTTCAAATCCTTCTTTTAAATCTGTAACATGCGTTGAGAGTGATTTACTATTCTCTGAACCATCTAACTCAAATGGTAATGCGGAAACCCATTTGTTACTTTTTTTAATTGTAGGGTCTGCATCCGTAATACAAACAACTTTTTTATTTATTGCATAAGGGCTATCTGTCTCATGATATGCATACAGTTTAAGAAAATGCTTAAATGTCCTACTGTCTACACTAATAATACCAACATGTTCATTTACAAGAGAGTCTTCAATTCCTAAGTATTGTGCAAAACTAGGAATCAATAATTGTTCTGCTAGTCCTTCTACAAATATAAGCCTGTCTGCAAAAAGCATATTAGATTTTGTAGCATCTAAAAACCGCTGAACATATATTTTCGAGTCCTTATCCTCTTTTGATTCAGAAAATACTTTACCAGGATAGCCAACAGCAGATTTTCCATTTATATCATCATATAAACAAACAATGCTTTCAAGATTTATAGCAGAAGTAATATGAGTGGAATGTGAAGTTATAAAGATTTGTCGAGCTTGCTCATTTGTGTTTAGGAATTTGAGGAATTTAGATTGCATTGAAGGATGTAAATGCGCTTCGGGTTCTTCTATTGCTAGAACCGGAAAAACTTTAGCGTTATCACCCATATAGTTAGATGATTCCATTTGCATTTTTGCAAGAATTAGAGCTATGAACAATAAGTTATTGTAACCTAATCCATTGTTTTTAATAGGAATTTTAAATCCATTTTTCTCAACTATTAACCTTAATGCAAATAGTAGCTCCTGCTCTGTTATTTCTGCATCAAAGTGCGGTTCACCACCTTTGTCTGCGCCTGTTTCATTTGAGTATTGAAGTATTTTCTTTCTATCAATACGTCTAATTAATAGCTCTAGTAATTCTTTTGATTTTTCACTAAATTCTTCTTCTCGTTGCTTTAATTCCGATATTTCTTTTGTGGTTAGGTTTTCAAATCCTTGTCCTTTGGTCAGGTCATAATCAAGAAAATAATTTAACACATCTCTAAGTAATGTGTTATTTCCATAAAACATCTGTCTTTCGGCATCTCTAATTGCATTAAGAAATTGAAAGTCAAACCTATCAAGATTTTCGGAATCCGCTTTTTCTTGTTTTGTAGGATTTCCGCCATAAATTCGAGAAACATATTTTTGAAGGAACTTCTTACTAATAAGCCTAAGACATTTCTCTTGGTCATAACCATTTTCATCTCTACATTCTGCAATTAGAGTTTTATATTCTTCGTGGTTCTTTGTTGGTAACTCAAAAACATATGTTAATTGCGCTGTATATTCAGGAGTTTCATTAATCAACCAGTCATAAACAACGTTTTTATCATCTTCTTTATCGTCATGTTCTTTGATTAAAACAGATATTTCTATAGAGGGCGGTTCTGCATAATCAAGATTAGATTTACAGAAATCATCTATTGAAGGTTTATCCTTTAAATTCCTATCTAACACTAACTGAAGTGCTTTTATTAGATTAGTCTTACCAGAATTATTGTGTCCAATTATTACATTTATTCCATGGTTAAATTCAATGAATAAATCCTTGAAATTTCTATAGTTCTTAATATTGATACCAGATATGTACATATTCTAATTATTTCCGTGTGAGGGCAAAAAAATAGCTCTTTTGCAAGCTGAAGTATCAGCCTGTGTGTTGGGGATTGCAAATGTGCTATTTGTGCTTTGGGTTTTCATCAGTTTATTCAATGGTACTTCGGTCTTTTTGCATGAACGCTAACGGAAAATTATAAGTTATGTGGCGGATTGCGAGCTGAATCTCTGTCCGGATACAGACAGAACCAACATGCGGAAAGCCGCAGTTGGCGTAGCACAGAAGCCGCCATAGAATTTATAAAATGTTAGCAGTTGGTTTTGTTTTTTAACTTCCATTATATAAAAGTCCTTTTACGTCAAATGACTCATGTTGTTTTACTCTTAGTTTTGCCCATCCAATTAATCCAAAGTCTGTACGAACCAAATAAATATTTGAGTCTTTACTAGAATTTGAATCTACGCAAACCAATACCTCAATTTTTCCATTTTTCGGGATTGTAGCTAGTTTCTTTTTTAGATCTATGTCACTATAAACAACTATAGGATTTAAAGCATAAGAGTCAAGATCGACAGAATAAAAAGGTTGCTTAATTTCAATAATCTCATTGTTGATAAGAGAGAATTTTTTTCTAGTCGGAAAATGAATGCTATAACTATTTATTGCATAGAAATTACCATTGCCAGGGACAATCAAACTTGCACCTGGAATTTGACCAATAATCCTATTTGGTGATTCTGCATCAAAAATTGTAAAACCAATAATTGGATAGTCAATTATTCCATGAGTTATAAAATAATATTTGTCGTTTTCAGTATTTATCTTTGTCTTAATAAGTTTTATACTATTATCCGAAACCTGATATTTATTTTCTACTGTATAATCAACAACAATATCCGATTTCTCATTATAAACAGTTGAAATACTTGAATTAAACTTTATGAAGTTTTTGTGATTCTGATGACTAATTGTCTCAAAAGATATTGAATCAAGATGCAAAAATGACTTAATAATCTGGTCTTGTCCAACCGCTGAGATTGGAATAAGCCATATCAATATTTGAAGTATTTTTCTCATTTGTGATGTCGTCTTTTAACTAACTGCTAACGTTGAGTGTAAGAATAGTAGCCGATTGCGGGCGAATTACTTATCAAACCGTTACTATTTTGAAGCGGGCTAAAACCGCCCAAATACGCACTTTCTCGGCTATTATTTTTACACATTGTTAGCCATAGTTGATATTTCATCATTTATTTTTACAATCTTTTCTATTAAGTAATCTGCAAACTGTTTGGTTATTTTAAGTTTATCCGCACCTCTCATTAAACTTCCATAACTATTTTTACCACTTGGAGTAATATTGAACAATCCATTATCCAACACTTCTTTCTTTAGATTTGAAATCGTAATGTTATATTGATTCCAGTCTTTACCGTAAAAAGGCGTTAGGTTTTCTCCAACTACATAATAAGGCCATCTGTCATTTGCAACACCTGTATTTCTTACTTCAGATGTTACTCTATAAATTGATAGTATATTTTTATGTCCAACTGCATATGCCACTAATATGTCCCCTTTCGTTACGCCACGAGGATTCTTATCAGAAAAATGTAAATCGCTATCAATCTCATCGAATTCCATATCCCAAGGAATCATATTATCACTCACTCCAATTGGTTTAAGCCAATAATTAACATTCGTATTAATATGTAATGGATTTGTCTTTATAGATAACTTACTACTCAAATCCAAATTATCTTTAGGCTGAGTCTCCGGCTTTGGTAAACTTTCTATTTGCTTTTCAAATTCAGAGACTTTAGTCAGTGTAATTGGTTCAAATATTACATTTCTATATAACTCGTTAACAATCGTACTTATATTTTCATTGTCATCTATTGATATTCCCCATTCATTATTTACTCTAAGTCCATTATTTGTAAAGTTTGCAGAAGTCACAATAGCATTTATGAATAAATCATTTTTCTGACTTATGTATAATTTACCATGCAATGAATTGTCTATCAATATTGTAATATCAATATTCTCAGTGCTTCCAAAATCGAATAATTGTCTAAAAAATTTCACTTTATTCCTTTGGTCATCATTTTTTGATTTCAAAGTCGTAATTAGTTTTAAACTTTTTAAATGCTTAAGTCTTTCAAATGGGAAAAAATCAAAGCTACTCGATAGAAATGGGCTCACAATAATAACTTTATCAGCACTCCCGAATGAATCAACCAATGCCTGTTTATGATTTAATCTCGTTCTATTGTTAATTATTTGCATGTCGGTTCTTCAATTATGGCTAACGTTTTGCGTGTAAGTTTAGACACGGATTTCGGGCTTCTTTCCTGTCGTGGTACGCCGCAGTTGGAGCGGGGTAGGGCGATGGA
>JAFGOZ010000206.1 GCA_016926235.1 Bacteroidales bacterium
ACCGTTGTGGGTAATGGTGAAAAACTCAGATAGAAATGGAATTTAAAATACATAACATACAATCTTCTTTAGGTAAATATGTAGAAAGCATTTTTTATCATAAAGACTATTTACCTGACCATAGTATCGAACGGGTTGTTCCGACTGGCAATATTTTCATTCTTTTTGAATTGGACAACTTCCAAAGAAACACATTTGACAATGACCTAAAAACTAATGACGTTTTTTCAAAGGCTTGGGTTTCGGGAATGCACCAAAAATATCTTAACATTTCCGCTCATCAACATTCTGAAATGTTAATCGTACAACTAAAACCAATGGGAGCTTATCCCTTATTTAAAGTTCCAATTAGTGAACTAAATGAAACTGTAAAGCCAGCGGAAAAATATTTTGGAAAATCGATTCTAAAACTCCGTGATGATATAACCAAGAAATCAAAAACAACTGACAAATTTAAATTAGTTGAAAATTGGTTCTTGAAATTGCTTGATGAGAATCAATCTGCACCGCAAGATGTAATTGATGTTTTGTCAAAACTTCAAAACAGCTCATTCTCAAAGCACCAAGAGTTGTTAAAAGAATATCCCAAAACCCAAAAGCATTTAATTTCTCAATTTAAAAAGTATGGTGGACTATCACCGAAATCTTTTCACAGGATTTTCAGGTTTAACAAATTGCTTGAAATTATCAATCAAAAAGAAGAAATAATTTGGACAGAAATTGTATATGAAACTGGATATGCCGACCAATCTCATTTCATTAAAGATTTTCAGGAATTTTGCGGATTTAATCCTTCCAGATACATTAAGAATGGTTACAACGAAACCATTCCTAATTTCTTTCCGCTTGATAAAAGAGGTTAATTTTTTACAATACTATTAGTACAATAGAAAATAACTTTGTTGTTATTTAAAATCATTTTAAATTATGGATGTTTCAACTTTAAATTGGCTAGCAATTATTGCTGCTACACTTTCTAACTTCCTTATTGGTGGCCTTTGGTATTCCCCTGTCCTGTTTGGTAACCTTTGGATGAAAGAAAATAAATTTTCTGATGACGATTTGAAAAGGGGAAATATGGTAAAAATTTTCGGACTAACATTCGTCTTCTCCTTTGTAATGGCTTTTAATTTAGCCATGTATCTGAATGACAGCAGCACTACAGCAGTATGGGGTGCTATTGCAGGATTTCTAGCAGGCTTTGGATGGGTGGCAATGGCTATTTTTACTATTGGCCAGTTTGAACGTAAGTCAACCAAATATATGTTGATTCATGGTGGGTACGTTATAATTAGCTTTGTGCTCATGGGGCTTATTATTGGATTATGGCAACCAGTCATTGAAAAACAAACTGTATCAAGTCAAATAGATACGCTTCCATCTGGCGAATTAACACTTACTCAATCCATAATAATCAACACCTCTGTTGACAAAGTTTGGAAATCTTACACCGAACCAAAAGAATGGAAAAAATGGGTAACTCCAGTAGTTGAAATGGATTTCAAAATTAATGGAACAATAAAGTCGCATTATGACTCAACAGCTACTATTGGCGACAAAGGAACCATTGTAAATCACATTCTCAATTATATTCCTTACCGACAAATTACCATGCAAGCAGAGTTGAACGAAAATTTTCCTGAGTTTATGGTAGGAGAAGAAAAGAACTTATACAGTATTGTTGAATTTGAGAAATTAAACGAAAACAAAACCAAATTGACCATGTACGGAATTGGTTATAAAAACGAACAACAATGGCGGGACCTGCTTAAATTCTTTATCCAAGGGAATGAAATGACGCTGAACAAACTAAAAACATATTTAGAAGAATGATAAACTGGTCGACCAAAGTAAATGAAAATATTAATCATGATTTACCTATTATCACATAGTTTAATTTAATGACAGAACACTATATCGCTTTAATACCTGCATATGGAACTGCTGCAGTGCTGTGGTTCTTAATTTCCCTTATTTTTAAAACATTATGGAATGATGAAGTAATAACTGAATTTAAAAAACCTTGGTTGGAATTTGTATTTGCCATTATCGCTGTATTAATGATACTTGGAATCGGGCAATTATATATGCGAGCAATGTTAATTCCAAATAATGGAAATAACTACATCGATGCATTAAATCAATTTTTGATATTCTCACCTACAATATTGCTAATTATAGCAAGACAACAATCTATAAAATCAATATGGTTGCCCATATCAAGAATTCCAGTACGTATCTTTATTGGATTAATTATTGCTTTGATTTCACTATTTATTTATTGGCTTATCAGAAAAAATGCTGCTGGTTATGTAAGTACTATATCAAATACTTATAACCCCAAAAATATATCTCATTTGGTTCAGGTCTTTATGGAAGATATTACCATTGCCCTTGTTTTTGTACGCCTTTCCGTTTGGATTGGCAGAAAATGGACCATAGGCGTTGTTGCCTTACTTTTTGCAGCCGGTCATATTCCCAGTTTACTATCAAGCGGTGCATCAACTATAGAGATAAGTAACTTATTTATAGACATATTTATCGCAGTAGTCATATTAAGTGCTGTAAGTAAATCCAAAGATATATGGTGGTTTTTTATGGTACACTTTGCGCTTGATATGTCTCAATATTACGGAGGGAATTAGCTATGCGAAAAGTAGAACCGAACATATTTATCAAAGTTAATCCCGAAGAATTTATCTCCGCCATTACTATGGTTGATAAACTAAACGGCTGGTGGCATGTGAGAAAAGCAAAACATACAATAAACTCACTTACACCAAAAATTATTATTGGATTATTAGCACTAACTTTTTTTTCCTGTGAAGTTAAAGGGCAAACTGATAACTCTAAATCAATTCAAAACATGACTGATAAAATTATAATTTCAAATGCTGTTCTAAATTGTACTATTGACACAGCTTTCAACTATTTTGCTGAGAATGATTTGTTGACAATGTGGTTGACAAATAAAGCAGATGTGGAAATGAAAGAGGGAGGAAAGTACGAGCTATTCTGGACTCCTGAAGACCCTGACCCTACCAACAATAGTACTTATGGATGTAAGGTATTAGCAGTTGAACGTCCATTTTATTTTAGTAT
>JAFGOZ010000207.1 GCA_016926235.1 Bacteroidales bacterium
AACAATTTTTAACTGGATTAATATGGGTAGATCTAGCTTAAATTGTGCTACCTGAAAAAATGAGGGTTTTTCACGGTTAACTAATTAGAAATTATATCTTTAAATGTTAATTTTAATTTATTTAATACAAAAAATATGTTACTGAGTATTTCTGAATCCTGGCAAAATTTGGCTTTAATAAGCAAGATATACTGGTGCTTTGCTATTCCATTCTCGTTAGTATTTATCTTACAGCTTATCATGACAATTTTTATCGGTGATGTTCATTCTGATGTTGCAGATGGTCATGCTGATGTAACAGTTGATCATGATGCCGGTATAGGATTTCAGTTCATCAGTATGAAAAACCTGATAGCTTTCTTTACTATTTTTGGTTGGTCGGGTTTGGTTTGTATTAATGCGGGTTGTCAAAACTGGGTAACAATATTGTTATCTACTCTTTGTGGAATGGCGATGATGTTGCTTATGGCAACCATTGTATATTTTATGGGAAAGTTAACAGAAAGTGGCACACTCAACATGCAAAATGCGATTGGTAAAATAGGTACCGTTTATCTGACAATTCCTCCAAAGCGATCTGCTATGGGGAAAGTTCAGGTTAAAGTACAAGGATTACAAACTCTTGATGCCTATACCGATAACGATGAGAGTATAAAAACAGGTGCACTCATTGAAGTCGTAGATATTATAAATGACGAGATATTACTTGTTAAACCTAGTGGTAATCAATAAAAAAATAATAATATGGGACAATTTGCACCGATTCTGGTTGCAGCAGTAATTCTGTTTGCATTTATTTTAATAATTTCCTTTTTTAGACGTTATAAAAGGTGCCCATCTGACAGGATCCTTGTGGTATATGGGAAAGTTGGAAAAGGAGTAACGGCCGAAAGTCGTTCAGCCAAGTGTATTCATGGTGGTGCGGCCTTCATCTGGCCAATTATTCAGGATTACTCATTCCTTGATCTAACACCGATATCCATAGAGATTAACCTTACCAACGCTCTTAGCAAGCAAAATATCCGGGTTGATGTTCCTTCTCGATTTACTGTGGGTATTTCAACAGAACCAGGTATTATGACAAATGCTGCAGAAAGATTACTTGGACTAACTCAGGATTCAATAAGCAACCTTGCAAAGGATATTATCTTTGGTCAATTAAGATTGGTAGTTGCTACCATGGAGATCGAGGAGATCAACAGCAACAGGGATTTATTTCTGGCTGCAGTTTCCAGTAACGTGGAAGCTGAATTGAAAAAGATAGGTCTAAAACTTATCAACGTGAACGTGACAGACATTAATGATGAATCTGGATATATTGAGGCTCTGGGTAAAGAAGCTGCAGCAAAAGCAATAAATGATGCGAAAAAAAGCGTAGCCGAAAGAAACAGGGAAGGATCTATTGGCGAGGCCAATGCTATGAAAGACCAAAGGATTCAAGTTTCTCAAGCTGATGCTACAGCAGTAGAAGGAGAGAACACTGCAAAAATTACCATTGCAAATTCCAATGCTCTTAGACGTGAGAAAGAAGCTGAAGCTGAACGTTTAGCCGTAGCTGCAGAGAAGGTTTCCCAGGCGAAAGCCCTGGAAGAAGCCTATGCTGCTGAAAGGGAGGCTGAAAACTCACGTGCACAGAGAGATCAGGCTACTCAAAATGCCGATATCGTGATTCCGGCAAAAATTGATAAGGAAAAAGTGGAAATCGCTGCGGAAGCCATTGCTGAACAAACGCGCCGTCATGCAAAAGGTGAAGCTGATGCAATTTATATGAAAATGCTGGCAGAAGCGAAAGGTATCCTCGAAATTTTAAGTAAACAAGCAGAAGGTTTTGAGCAACTGGTAAAATCAGCCGGAGGAGATTCTACAAATGCTGTGATGCTTATGATTGCGGATAAACTACCTGAACTGGTTAAGATACAGGTTGAAGCAATTAAGAATTTGAAAATTGATAAGATCACGGTCTGGGATTCTATGTCTGGGGGGAAGGATGGTAAGAGTCCTACTTCAGCCAATTTTCTTTCGGGAATGCTGGGCTCAATACCTCCTTTTGAAGAGTTATTCAAGATGGCGGGTATGGAATTGCCCGATTATTTGAAAGGTGGATTAAAATATGGAGCAAAAACTTCAAATAAAAATGCAAATATAGAAGAGGCAAAGGAAATGAAGGAAGATAAGAATAAACCAGAAAGTAAAGAAAAGCCTTCAAACAAAAATATATACATAAAAGAAGATAAGAATAAACCACAAAAACCTAAAAGCGAAGAATAGCCTTGGGCTGTTCTTCGAATTTAGCTACTAATACCCTTCCCAAATCCATCTTGCAGGTAAGGAGGGAATGAACCAATAACAGTTTTGAGTTTTGATGGCAATTTATCCACTTCACTGATTGCAATTAATGGCGTTAAATATTAGTAATTCTAATTATCATCGACTTATATCTTTCGTGGTTTAACAAAGAAATGAATACGTAAGCAAAAACCTTCCTTAAAACTTATATTGGCATTATTCTTGTTTTATATACAGAAAAGCCTGCATATGAAATATATTATTATCATAGTAGCAGTAATTCTGTTAGGTGATATATCTATTTCACAAACGAAAAACAATAAAAAAATTATAAAAACAGACCTCATCACAAATATGGTGGTTCGTTATGATCCAGATATATTGCGTATTCCGGGAAATACTTTGCCTATTGGAATCACATCTGTAATGAATAATGATGAAATAATCCAGACAAAAGGATATCTTGAAGGTGAAACAAAATGGAGGAATTATAAGGTAAAGGTCGATGGAGGATATTTTTTGTGGGGGAAAATACATCTTTCCTGGGATGATTTGTATAAAAAGGGTGAAGGATTTAACGTAATGATATACTCGAGGAAAGGCAAAGAATTGCTTCACTCACAGAGGATTTCTTATAATTATGAAACAGATATTTTACTATATACTATAGGTGGATTTGTCAAAGCGCCCGGATTTAAGGTCGATCTTGGATACAGGGTATTTTATGATAATGGCGTGTATCTGGATAAGTTATTTTTAGCGCCACAAGCTGATTGTTGTGGTCTTAATCATAAAACCTATGGAGGTTGTATCTGTGCAAATACACTGATTATTGATAGTGATCCTTTGAAAATAAATAACCATACTGTCAGTGTTATTGGTCATTTAAAAAAAGCACCATTTATATGCGATACTTTACATATTATTTTGGATTATAAGGCGAGTTATAAAAAGCATGTATCTGGTTTTGGCGGTTCAGACGGTTCCTCAGGTTCAAGCGGGGTTATGGGAAGCACCGGGTTTGATGGTCAGGATGGCGGGCATGGAAGTGACGGGTGTGACGGAAACAGGGGGCCTGATTTGGAAGTGTATGCAGATGTATATTTTGATACGATAATCCATGAAAATCTAATGTGTGTAAATGTTAAAGAATTGGAGACAAGCAAAGATTTCAGGTATCTGCTAAATACGCAGGGAGGAAGAATGTCAATTATAAGTAAGGGTGGTGATGGGGGAGACGGTGGCAATGGAGGTTCCGGCGGGTCAGGAGGTTCAGGTTTTAATGGAGAATTTATTACCAGGAAAGTTCAGATTAATGATACTACCTGGGTAGAGGAAACCATACAGCTTCCCGGTGGAGATGGTGGTAATGGAGGTTGTGGTGGTAATGGAGGAAATGGTGGGTATGGAGGTGACGGAGGTAATATTTATGTGTATTATACTACTTTTGCTGCGCCTTATATGCATATGCTTGATATCCAAAGTATCTCTGGTGATGGAGGTAGCGGAGGTTCCGGGGGCAGTCGTGGAATAGGAGGTTCTGGCGGAAGTGGCAACCCCTCTGGCCGTTCTGGTAGTTCCGGTTGCTCGGGAAGTTCAGGTTCATCTGGTAAGGACGGATATCATGGTGAGGTATATTTTTATGAACTTAGTTCAGAATAGATATTTTTAATCATCAGTAAGATAGCATGTTACGATCAATTTAGTAGTTTGGCACGCAATTTGGATTTCCATTAATAACAAACCAACAGAAAGGGAGGTTTATCATGAAAACAATAATGAAAATCTGGACAATGATTTCTTTATTTGGCTTGATGAATGGTCAAAAAGGAAATGCTTCTGAGTTGCAACTCAGTATGTGGAACAATAGTGGTTTCTCTGTAAAAGTTGATCATCGCTATTATAGTGTTACATCTCATGATTTGATTATTAACAATTTACAAGCGGGTAATCATTATATTGTTGTTTATCAACCTATATTTAATCACAATGGAAGAAGGATAAGCGAAAGACTGGCATACAGCGGATATATCAACATTCCTGCAGAATCAATGGTGACTGCAACGGTTGACAGAAGGAATTTGTTAAGTATAGTAAGTATTGTGCCTCATCATCATTATACGGTCAGAAATAATCACCATTACGATATGGCAATGAATCCTGCCGAATTCAGAAATATGAAAAAAAGGCTTATAAATACCCGTTTTGAATCAGAAAAAAGGAACATTTTAGAATATCAGATAGAATATAATTTCTTTTCATCGCAACAAGTATTTGAAATGGTAAGCTTGTTAGATTTCGAATCAGACAGGCTTGAGATAGCTAAAATGGCTTATCATAAAACAATTGATAAACATAACTTCGATATTGTTTTTGAAGCATTTCAGTTTTCGACCAGTGTGATAAAACTCGAAAGATATATTGCAAAATGCGAATATAGATAAAAAGTTACAGTAACCAGGTGAAATAAAAGCTGCTCAATATTGGGCAGCTTTTTTTGAATCGGATAGCAAAAATAAAATTTATCAAGTATATAGGTAAGCAAAATCATTTATACACATTTTTAAATCACCTCGAATTATAGTACATTTATTATAAGGAGTGAGGTAGAGTATAATATTTTGTTTAATAACCTAAACCGCAATCATGAATATATTGTCGCCTGTTATTAATATTGACGAGCAGAAATGTGTTAATTGTCATGCATGCATAACTGCTTGTCCGGTAAAATTCTGCAATGATGGAAGTGGAAATTTTATGAAAATTAACCATGACTTGTGTATTGGATGTGGTAGTTGCATTCAGGCCTGTACACACGATGCACGCGGACCAATTGACGATTTTACTTACTTTATGAATGATCTTCAGAGAGGTCAGCCTATAGTAGCAATTGTTGCCCCGGCTGTGGCTTCAAACTTTCCAGATCGCTATTACAATATTAACGGATGGCTGAAAAGTATCGGTGTTGAAGCAATATTTGATGTCAGCTTTGGAGCTGAACTAACGATTAAATCTTACCTTGAATATATTAAGAGCAATGGTCATGCTTCTGTTATTGCTCAACCGTGTCCGGCACTGGTAAGTTATATCGAAATATACCAGCCGGAGCTCTTGCCGTTTTTAGCTCCGGCAGACAGTCCTATGCTACATACTATAAAAATGGTAAAACGTTTTTATCCCAGGTATTCTCATCATAAATTTGCAGTAATATCTCCATGCCTGGCAAAAAAGAGGGAGTTTGAAGAAATTGGTATTGGTGATTTCAATGTAACCTTTAAATCAATTAATGACTATTTTGAAAATAATAGAATAGACTTGTCATCTTTTCCGGAAATAGATTTTGACAATCCCCCGGCTGAGCGGGCAGTTTTATTCTCAACACCGGGCGGATTATTAACAACAGCACAACGTGAAGTGCCTGAAATTGGATCTATTACCCGTAAAATTGAAGGGAAAGAGCATATATACGATTATTTTAAGTATTTACCGGAAAATATTAAAACAGGTAAAGCTCCTTTGTTAATCGATTGTTTGAATTGTGCTATGGGATGCAATGGAGGCCCCGGAACATTGAACCAGAGCAAATCGCAGGATGAAATCGAATATCTGGTTGAGCAAAGAAAAAAAGAGATGATTAATAGGTATCAGGGTAGTAACAATGAGAAAAAGAATTATAAAAAACTAAGTAATATTATCGATCAATATTGGGAACCCGGGCTTTATGGGCGTAGCTACAGAGATTTATCAGACAATTTCAGGTTAACCATTCCTCCAGATGGGAAGATAAGGGAAATATACCGGCAGATGAAGAAGGAAACAGATAGTGATGTTTTAAATTGCAGTGCATGCGGTTATGGATCTTGCAGGGATATGGCCATTGCAATTTATAATGGTTTAAATCAAAAGTCCAATTGCCATTTTTATCAGGGTAAATCACTCATGGAAATGGCAGATAATATATCATCTACAGTAGAAAACCTGAATATAAAACTTGGGTCAATAAATGATATGGTGAAAATGTTTGATGATCTTCGTTCTGATTTTGGAAGCTTAAATTCAACTATTGAGGAACAAAAAGATTATGTAAAGGAATTCAATAAAATTGCCGAATCAATTGAAAGTATATCGCGACAAACGAATCTACTGGCACTTAACGCAGCTATAGAAGCTGCCAGGGCAGGAGATGCCGGAAAAGGTTTTGCAGTAGTGGCTTCTGAAGTTAGGAGACTGGCAGAAAATTCGACGGGAGAGGCACAAAAAATCAAGCCAAGTTCGGTTCGTATACAAACTCTATTCAACGAAATTCTAATAAAAGTTAAAAAGGCTGCAGAAGAGTTTGCAAAAGGACAGGAGGTTAGTAAACGTGTTGCAAATGCAGTGAATGAAATACACGATTCAACTTATCATCTCCGCAAAAAATCGGAAGATATTTCTGAAAAGGAAAAATGTATAAGTGAAGATGGTTTTGATGATTATATTGAAAATGAGATAACTAAGGAATTGAAGTTTTAAAAATTCTTCCCGATTAATATTTTAATATTCGTTATAGGGTAAATTTGTTTTTTCTTAAATTTTTCCTTTGATACATCGAGATAAACTTTATTTTTGCCTTTAGGAAAGGATTTATAAGTAAACACATCTCGTATGTTTCGGATAGCAAATATTTTCATATTCACCTTACTTTGTCTAATGACAAAAGAAATAACAGCTCAACAGGAGAATAGTGAAACACAGCGTTGGCAAATGTTTTATGCTGCTCATGTGGGTACCCACATTAAGATTTATTCGGAATTGCCGGATCATAACCTTACTTATTTAAACGAATTATGCTTTGCCATGCAAACGGATGGCAGCAAGGTTTGGCATCAGTTATATGGTTATCCGGTTGTTGGTGTGTCAATTTTTTATGGCTTTTTAGGCAATCCTGATATTTTTGGAAAAAATATTGCTATTTCCCCAAATATAACGTTCAGAACGAGGATATTGAAAAAATGGGTATTCCAACCTGCCTTTGGAATGGGTTTTTCGTATTTCAATTTGCCTAATGATCCGGTTACTAACCCGGATAATCTTTTGGTAGGATCGGATATTACAAATTCAAGTTATGCAAGCCTTTATTGGATTAGGAATATCCATGCCAATTGGACTGCTAAGCTTGGGATTAGCTATTTCCATTACTCAAATGGACATTACCAGCTACCAAATATAGGGCTAAACCTGCCTTCAGCCTCTATTGCTTTTGTTTACCATCCAACAACTGAACAAATTGCATTTTTGCCTGCAAGGGAAACTGGACGGGATAAAAAGCTAAAGTTTAACATTCAATTTGGGTTTGGTGCTCAGGAATTTGGCACATCAACCGGACCAATTAGTAAAAAAAGATATCCTGTTTATGTCACTTCTTTATATATATCGAAGATGTATGGCAAAATAAGTAATGTACACTTTGGTATTAGCGGAATACATTATGTGAAGTTTTATGAATATTATCTGGATAATGATCAGTTTGTTGGGGAAGAATTTAAAAAGTCAAGTGTGGTCACATTATTTCTGGCTCACGAATTTTTAGCTGGTCATATAGGTTTTGTCACTCAGGGGGGTATAAATGTTTTTGCGCCTCAGCATGGATTGAGCTATCAACTTAGCGACCGATGGATGACTCTGAGTTCATTTTTAGATAGTTATATTAGTACTAAAATAGGTTTTAACTTTTATACATTGAATACAGACAAAAAGCTATCCAATAATTTATCTCTGGGTTTATTCTTAAAAGCCAATTTTGGCCAGGCTGATTTTGTTGAGTCAACTATTGGATATAGATTTTAAAATAATTAATTTATATTTGTTGAAACCAAATCAAATACTATTATGGAAAGATATATGTGTAAAGTATGTGGCTACATATATGATCCGGAAGAAGGTGATCCGGAAAATGGAATTGAACCAGGCACTAATTTTGATGAGTTACCTTCAAGTTGGATTTGTCCGGTATGTGGTGCTGACAAATCCGAATTTCAAACAACATACTAAACTGTTAATTCTATATCCAGCCCCGGAGTTTGTAATAGGCCATGGCTGAAAACTCCCTGATTATCAGTATTTCATATGTCATGTGTGTCCAGAATCTGTATCGCACATTAATGTTGCCCCCTATGTCAGGGGTTAATCCTTTTTTCCCACCCAGTTTATCATCTTCAAATTCAAGATTGCTTTCAATAGCATATTCAAAAGCGGGATACCCTCCAATATGCTTATAACCAGCTTTTCTAAAAGTTTTTAGTGAACGGAGCATGTGTTCAGGTGATGTGACCAGATAAATCGTGTCTTCAGTGTTGGATGTGTTCATATTCATGCAATTAATTGCCTGCCCCCGGGTATTTCTTCCATTATATTCAAGAAATATCCTGGTAGAATCGATACCCCTTAGCATTAATTCTTCACGCATTTTCATAATACTGCTTTCAGATGTTAGTGTATCAGCCGGAAGAGCAATAATAATATAAGCTTCGGGATAATTTTTGGCTAACGTAGAAGTATGATAACATCTAATAAGGCCTGATTCACTGGGCATTCCGCCTCCTCCAAGAAGGATAATCCCTTTAGGAGAACTTTTAATAGCACAACCGTGTGTACCCAACCAATAATATATCCAGAAAGGCCCCGAGGTAAATGAAAAAATTATCATTAAAAGGAATGTTATACCCAGAAATTTTGCAGTAGCAAAGAATACCTTTTTAATAATTCGTATTAATTTCTTCAGGTAATATAAAATATTGAAAAGGAACCTGATTTTATCAAAAGATTTCATATTATACAATTTCGAAGGGTATGTTTACCAATATTTCCAGAAGCAGTTTCCAGAATTTCATCGTGTCTTCAATATGAAGCTTTTCATCAGGAGAATGAGCGTCCCTGATGGTTGGTCCAATTGAAACCATGTCGAGATCGGGATATTTCTTTAAAAATAAACCACATTCCAGTCCGGCATGGATAGCTTTAATTTTAGGGTTTGATGAGAATACTTTTTTATATGATTCTTTAACTATTTGCAATATTCTGGATTCAGGGTTTGGTTTCCATCCCGGATAGCCTTCACTGTGCCAAACTTCGGCTCCAGCCAAAGTAAAAATACTTTTGACCATATTGGCAGTATCATACTTGGCAGATTCAACGGAACTGCGCTGACTGGTAGAAATCAATATTTTGTCATCTTTTGTAAATTTTACTGAAGCCAGGTTAGTAGAGGTTTCCACAAGCCCTTTTATTTCAGGGCTCATCTTCATTACTCCATTGGGACATCCATAAATGGCATTAATAAGATGTTTTTGTGCCTTTTTATTTATAAGAAATGATGGGATATCAGTTTTTTCGCAAGTTATCTCTACATCGGGATCTGAAATATAGAGTTCTTTTTGTATGATTTGTTGAAATTTTTGACAAAATTCAGGGAAGTTATTCTTTTTATATGCAGGGATTACAATGACAGCATATGCTTCACGGGGTATTGCATTACGAAGGTTACCTCCATTGAATTCTGCCAATCTCATTTTATATTCGTCAGAAGCTAAATATAGCAGCCTGTTAAGTATTTTATTTGAGTTACCTCTTCCTTTATTAATATCATCACCCGAATGACCTCCTTTGAGTCCTTTTACAGTTATTTTATAAGCAATACTGTTTGGTTTTGGCGCTTTCTTTGAAAAATGAAATTTAATTAAAGTATCAATGCCTCCCGCACATCCAATGAAAATTTCCCCTTCATCTTCAGAGTCAAGGTTTATTAATAATTTCCCCTGAAAAAAATCCGGCTCAAGTTCAAATGCTCCGGTTAATCCTGTTTCTTCATCCACAGTGAATAAACATTCGATGTGTCCATGCTTTATGGTTTTATCCGAAAGAATGGCTAATTGAGCTGCCACTCCAATTCCGTTATCGGCACCCAGTGTTGTACCTTTGGCCTTTACCCATTCTCCTTTGACGACTGGAATTATTGGATCTTTTTCGAAATTATGTTTCGTATTGCTGTTTTTTTCACACACCATATCAACATGGCTTTGAAGAACTGTAATCATTAATTTTTCATAACCAGGAGAAGCAGGTTTGCTAATCAACACATTTCCTGCATGATCCTTTTTTGTTTTTAATCCATGCTTTTTCCCAAAGTCGATGAGATACTGAATTATTTTATCTTCTTTCTTTGACGGTCTTGGTATTGTACAAATTTCATCAAAATACTTCCAAATCAATTTTGGTTTAAGGCTCTTTATATCACTCATATTATTTAAATAATTCAGCTATAAATTTAGCTTTTCTGGTATTTATACCCTTATATTTTTATAATAATTTATTAAAAAACTATTAAAGAATATCAATTCTATATAAAAACAAATGTATGATGTTTATAATAGTTTGTTTCAGAGCAAAATTACTTATTCTTTTATCATGCAATTATTGTTAGATTAATATTTTATATTCATAAGACCAAATAGATGAAATAATTGCTCATAATTCAATACATTTGTTTTTTTAACAACGTCTGGTCATCATGAATTTTGACCTTATTTTAGTTTTTGCTGTTATCCTCTTTATTCTGGTATCCTTGTATTGGGAGTTGTTAGGGCCATCCTTTACTTTCATGGTAGGTATTGCCATTCTGGGTTTTTTTGGAGTTTTAACCCCATCTGAAATACTTAGTGGATTTGCCAATGAACAGATCGCAGTAATATTGTTACTCCTGGTTTTTGGAGAAATTATTAAAAATACAGGAGTAGTAGAAGTCCTATTTGATAAAATATTTAGAGGTGCAAAAACATACAGGGGATTCTTAAGCAGGATGACTATTTTAATATCTAGTTTCTCTGCGTTCTTAAATAATACTCCACTTGTAGCCCTTATGATGCCTTATGTACACACCTGGTGTAAAAAGAGTAAGATTTCACCCTCTAAGTTTCTTATGCCTCTCTCATATGCTGCCATATTGGGCGGATGTGCTACTCTTATAGGTACTTCTACCAACCTTATCGTAAATGGGATGGTAGTGGACCAACAAATTATCCCTGGCTTGAAATCCCTGAATATTTTTGATTTTGCGTGGGTAGGTATACCAATGATGATTATCGGGTTTTTCTATTTGTTATTTCTTGGTGACAGGTTACTTCCAAATATATCCAAAGACATTCAATCTGATTTTAATGCAAATACAAGAGAATATTTGATTGAGGCCATTGTAAGAGAAGACTCACACCTAATAGGAAAAACAATTCAAGAAGCGGAATTAAGAAACCTTACAGATCTTTTTCTGGTTGAAATTATAAGGGGATATTTCAAAATTCCGGCTATTGGACCCGATGTTGTCTTGGAAGCAGGAGATATTTTAGTATTCGCAGGTGATACCGAGAAAATTGCTGATTTGCTTAATTCAAAATCCGGATTGAACCTGGCAGAAGTAGGCATGCTTAAAAAGAAGAAGAAGACGGAGATTGTTGAAGTTGTGGTGTCACAAAATTCATCAATCATTAATAAAATGGTTAAGGATATAAACTTTAGAAGTAAATATGGTGCTGCAATAATAGCAGTGCACAGAAACGGAGAAAAAATCAGAGGGAAGATTGGTGAGGTAGTACTAAAAGCTGGCGACGTTCTTCTTGTATTTACTACTGACGAATTTGTTAGTAGAGCCGGAGATTCACAGGATTTTTACTTCATTTCGAGGGTAAAGGAGTTTGTGAAACTTGAGCCCTATAAATTGGTCGTTTTATTAGGAGGAGTGTTACTTGCCATCATACTATCATCTTTTAAAATAGTGTCTTTATTTATGGGTTTGTTGGTAGTGTTATTAGCTTGTTTGGCACTAAAAATTACCACACCCAAAGAATTACCGAAAACAGTTGACTACAACCTCGCATTAATTATCGTTATGTCACTTGCCTTGGGAGTTGCCATGATAAAATCTGGTGCAGCAGATCTGATTGCAAATTCCTTTATTTCAGTTTTTCTTCCATTAGGGAAAGTAGGATTACTATTTGGAATTTACTTTGTTACTTCAATTTTAGCAGCCTACATAACAACAAAAGCTGCTGTGGCCATTATTTTCCCTATTTCTCTTACTATGGCCCTAAATTTGAATTTAAATCCAATGCCATTTATCCTGATTGTGGCTTATGCTTCTGCAGCAAACTTTATGACTCCTATTGGCTTTCAGACAAACCTGATGGTTTATGGTCCGGGAGGATATTCATTTAAAGATTTTTTCCGCGTGGGTTTTCCTCTTACAATTATTTATATGGTAGTTACAGTCTTTATTTTAAATTATGTGTTTTTATAATCATGTTAGAAGACAAGATTAACCATCTATTATTCAGGGCCATCAAATCTTCCATTATAGCTGGTGAGGAGATAATGAAAGTTTATAATTCAAACAACCCGGGTATTGAATACAAAAGTGACAATTCTCCTCTTACTAATGCTGATAAGTTAAGCCATGCATGCATAACAGAGAATCTTCATGATGAAGAAATTCCTATACTAAGTGAAGAGGGAACTCATCTTGATTACAATATCAGAAAGGAATGGAAATATTTTTGGTTAATTGATCCTCTCGATGGTACGAAAGAATTTATTGAGAGAAATGGAGAGTTTACCGTTAATATTGCGTTAATAAAAGAAAAATATCCGATTCTTGGCGTGATTTTTGTACCAGTACAAGGAACATTATATTTTGGATCGGTTCATTTGGGAGCTTATAAAACCAATACTGGGAAAATTTGTATCGATGAATTAAGCAGGATTGAGCAAATAACTGAATTCGCTGAAGAATTACCTGTTAAACAATCTTTTTCTGATGTCTTTAGGGTGATTGGCAGTCGATCTCATATGAATGTTGAAACAAAGACATATATTGAACAAATAAAAATCAGGAAGCGGAATGTTGAAATTGTTAATGCGGGTAGTGCCTTAAAGTTTTGTCTGGTTGCTGAGGGAAGGGCAGATTTGTATCCACGGTTTGGGCCGACAATGGAATGGGATACTGCAGCAGGCCATTGTATAGCAGCCTCTGCGGGATTGGACATTGTTCAGGCAGATGGATTATCTCCCCTGGTATATAATAAAAAGGATTTGTATAATCCCTGGTTTATTGTAAAACCTAAGGACTTTATAATTTGAATTTTGTATATTTACCCAATGATGAATAAAAAAGCATATAAAAAATATCATATTGTTTTGATTTTTTTTGTCATTCTTTTATTCAGTTATTTCTGTACTACACAGGAAAAAGTGACGGATGAATTTTATCGTCAAAGAAGACTAATGGTTGAATACCAGCTAGTAGCAAGGGGTATAAAGGATAGCCTTGTTCTTAAAGCCATGGAAATGGTTGAGCGACATAAATTTGTACCTGATGAATATCTTTCATATGCATATGATGATCAACCTATTCCTATTGGAGAGGGACAGACCATATCGCAGCCTTATATAGTTGCTTATATGACTGAAGTACTTCAACTTGACAGTTCAAAAAAGGTCTTGGAGATTGGAACTGGTTCAGGTTACCAGGCAGCTGTTTTGGCTGAGATATGCAAAGAAGTATACTCCGTTGAGCTGATAGAGTCATTAAGCTTGAATGCAAAATCAGTTGTTGAAAAGCTTGGATATAGAAATATATTTTTTAAAACCGGTGATGGTTATAAAGGATGGGTAGAACATAGTCCGTATGATGCAATTATTGTTACTTGTTCACCATCAAAAATCCCGGAATCTTTAACAGAACAGTTAGCTGAGAATGGAAAGCTTATAATTCCTGTAGGTGCCGATTATATTCAGGAACTGGTGTTAGTAGAAAAAAAGAACGGAGAACTTACCCAACAAAAAGTGTTACCTGTAAGATTTGTACCAATGCTTAATCAGGATGGGACTAAGTATTAAAAAGGGATGTTTGTAATGTAAAGTCTTTTTTTAATGGAGTCTAGCTGTTTCAATTATTTATTATGTTGGTGTATTTCGTGTAATTTGTGCAATTTATGGACAATCTATGCTGCCACAATTCCATTTTCTATCAGATAAACATTCATTGCTTGTATCAGTTCATCAAAGGCTTCTTCTTTTAAAAGTAATACGATGCTTCCGCTAATATCTAATTCATTGATTGTAAAGATGGTTTGAGCAAGCAGATATCTTGATTTGGCGTCCCTTTCCCTCTTTAACAGTAAGTTAGTAAGGCTTCCTTCATAAAAAATGGGGACGGAATAGTCCAAATGGAAATATATATTATTACTTATTGTTCCCAGAATGGAATTAATAATAATATTACCTACTTCTTTTATGGAATCAATAATTACATATTGTGTAAGGGTGGTGTTAGGTGCAGATATTTTTGAAACAAGTGTTTTTGTGCTTTCATGAGGTATAATTATTTGGGCGCTTCCGGCAATATGCCCGTGAAATGGCAGATATATAACATCAAGTTTTTTATTGCCAAAAGACTGAATGTGCTTCTCCATATCTTTATACTGGAGTATTTCAACTTCAGGTACCTCCAATTTAATATGGGAACTAAGCATAGCATTCAGTATGTAACTGCCGTTTCCAACTCCCAGGTTAACAAGCTCCTTTAGCAAATCAATATATTTATCTTCTATCTGATACATTTTATATTATTGGTGTATTGCTAATACTTTTTCTAGTTCAGTAATAATTTGATCTTCTCTTGCAGGTTTGTTGATAAATGCTTTTGCTCCAAGTTCCATACAAGAACTTTTAGTGGTTTGTTGAATATCGGCAGATATAATTATAACCGGTATTCGTTTTCCTTCCTGTTTGAGAGCATTTAAAAATTCAAAACCATTCATTACAGGCATTAGAATATCCAGAATTATGCAATCCGGTTCAATATCATTAAGTTTTTTTAGTGCTTCGGCACCATCATTTGCTTCTTCAATTGAAAAATCATTTAATTCCAGAATATTTCTTAAATATTGTCGAGTGTTCCATGAATCATCAACAATTAGAATACTCTTTTTTGTATCGTTAAGATGGCTCATTTTATGGGTTATTTATTAAACTTCAAAGAAAGCAGTTTGTTCTGATTAATAAAAAATATTTGACGAAACGCCTAAATTCTTACACCAATTATAAGCATATCGTCAATTTGTTCATAGTTTTTCATCCAATTATTCATTACTACGGATAAAATTTGTTTTTGTTCCTCCATCGGCTTATTATAATTTTCCAAAAATAACTTCTGAAGGTTTTTGGGATAGAATTTTCTTGGTTCGGAACCACCAAACTGATCCTGATACCCGTCAGAGAATATATAAAATGTAGTTACCTTATTCAGGCTTATAGTATGTTTTACAAAGCGAAAATCTTCTTCAAGCTTAAGTACTCCAACTGAATAGGGATCACCTGCAATCCGGTATAATTCATTATCCTGAATATAAATAAGAGGATTTTTAGCACCAGCATACTCTAATGTTTTATTTACTTCATCAATGCAACATATAGCAGCATCCATTCCGTCGTAAATATCTTCATCAACGAGCCGCATACTTTCTCGAAAACTATGGTGCAGTTTGAGTAATATTTCATCCGGTGAGGTAATTCCCTGTAAGTTTATAACAGAGTTAAGAAGATCATTGCCGATCATACTCATATATCCTCCTGGCACCCCATGTCCGGTACAATCTACTGCTGCAATTATCTTTTTCTCATGTCTGTCCGAATACCAGTAGAAGTCCCCTGAAACCAGGTCCAAAGGCTTAAAATAGATGAATATGTTAGGCAAGCTTTTCTTTATAGAGTTTATATCTGTGAGAATGGCCTTTTGAATATTTTGCGCATACCTGATACTGTCTGTGATATGCATATTCTTTTCTTCAATGATATCTTTCTGTTTTTTAATTTCAGCATTTGCTAGTCGTAGTTTTTCAGTTTGTTTTGCCAAAATATCATGTTGCTGTCGTATTGCATGGAACTGCTGGTTTATTTTTCTTTCAGCTTTTTTTCTTTCAGTTATGTCATTTATAATGGTTGCAACTTGTCCATATTGGGGTTGGTAAAGCAACATTTCGTAGTACATATCAAGCTCTTTGGAATAATCCTCAATCCTAAACAAATCGCCTTGCAACGCCACTTTTATATACTTTTCATACCACTTAACACTGAAATTGATGGGAGCTTCCTTAAGCGTTTTTCCAAGGTACTTAAATGGACTATAGTCTTCGCCTATAATCTTCTGCAGTGCGCGGTTCATTTGTAAGTAATAAAAATCTATAATCTCATTATCTTTATCCAATATCATTTCCATTAGCATAAAGCCGTTTGTCATGTTGTCAAAAAGAAGTCGGTATTGTTTTTCTCTGAGTATCAATTCCTGTTCAGCATGTTTTCGCTCTGTTATATCTTGTATAAGACTGGCAACGCCAATCACTTCCCCTTCATTATTGGTCAGGGGGGTATTGTACCATATACAAAAAATAGAATTATTTGATTTAGTAATACATGTAGTAATGTTACGTTTTCCGCCACGCTGAAATATTAGATTGTTCCATACTTCCGTAAACTGGGCAATTTCATCTTCAGGGAAAAGGAAGTCAACTGCAACCTTCATAAAGGCCTCATTTTCATGATAACCAAAA
Source organism: Bacteroidales bacterium (assembly GCA_016926235.1). The sequence continues at coordinate 16,920 of JAFGOZ010000207.1, forward strand.
ATCTTAGTCGCGGCAGGATTCCAGTCTATTATTTGCATGTCTATGTTAAATTCAACATATGCTAATGGTGTATCATGGATATGAAATAATAATTTTCTGTTCAGTTTTCTTAGCTCTTTTTCGGCTTTCCGCCTGTCTTTTATCTCATTTTTTAGTATTTCATTCAGTTTCTCAAGTTCCGAAGTCCTTTCAACCACAAGGTTTTCAAACTCCATACGCATTGACTCTTTAGAGTTTTTAATATCCAGATGAGTCCTTATTCTGGATAGCAATTCGGTCCTGTAGTAAGGTTTTGTTATGTAATCGACAGCTCCCATTTCAAATCCTTGTACTATACTTTCTTTATCGCCTTTGCCTGAAGTAAAAATAATGGGAATATCTTTTGTTTTACTATCATGTTTAATAGCCCTGCAAACATCAAAACCATCCATTTCGGGCATCATGATATCGAGCAGGATAAGGTCAAAATTCTCTTTCTTAATGATTTTTAAGGCTTCATTTCCATTACTTATATGCAATGGACTATACCCAGCTCTCTCAAGAATGTTGGTAAGTAGTTTGGCATCTGTCACACTATCTTCAACCACCAATATTTTATATATGCCAATATTTCTTTCCATTCAAGGATTAAGTACTCTGAATTGCCCTAACAATTTACTAATTTTTTTTAGGAAATTATTGAAACACCTAAAACATTTAGCCCTTTGTTTGAGGATTAATATGTAATTATTTAACAATGAGTTGTTTTCCCCGTGTTAAATAATCCTTTTAATAATATTTTTATCCTTTTCGTACACGTCGTCTCTGAAATGGAGATTTCCATCCTCGTCAACCCAGGAGGTAAAATAATTTATATAAAGAGGTAGTTCGTTTTTAAGAAATACAGTTTTTGATGTATTGGTTTTAACATCGCGATCAATGATTTTAGAACCGGAGAGGGTTTCATCTATTTCTTCACCTGTCATGCCTTCGATATCATTAGTTAGAAGTTTTGCCATTTCAATTGGTTTTTCCAGTCTTATGCAACCGTGAGATACGGCTCTGTTGGTATAACTAAATGCTTGTTTACTGGGTGTGTCGTGAAGATAGATATTATAATTGTTTTCGAAAATAAATTTTACTTTTCCTAAAGCGTTTCCATCAGAGGCGTCTTGTTGAAATTTAAAAGGTAACCTGTCCGCATTGTAGTTGGACCAGTCAATAGAATCTGCAGATACCTCTGAACCATTAAAGAATACTTTGAAATTTCTTTTTGAAAGGTATTCGGGATCATTGAGCACTTTACTATATATCTCATTTTTACCTATATTATCAGGTACATTCCATTTAGGATTTAATACAAAGTATTCGATATATCCATGCAAAAGAGGAGTTTCATTGTTATTGGGGAAGCAATTTCGATTACGTGTCTTCTTAAAGATTTCCAATTTCTCTGCGTAATTCCAATCGCGTTTTTTTCCAACACATACTTTCATTTCTAGTTCTTTATTTCCTTTTTCGAAGATGTATAGCTTGAAATCAGGAATATTTACTAATATATATTTTGTATTTTCCGGATAATCAAACCAGCGTAGTCTCTCAAGATTTGCGTTTATTTGTGCGATTCTTTCCTGAACAGGAATATCCATCCGGTTAATTGTTTGATTACCAACCACTCCATCAACAAATAAACCATTAAGCTTTTGAAACTCTTGGACAGCCTTCACTAAATCATTATCATAAATGTAATATGAAACTTCAAATTGGTAGTTAATACTATCAGGAAAATCTCTTTGCAAAAATGCAGAGTATGTAGTACTATCTAATTCTATTGATTGAACGGTATAGTTGTTTGATAATTCTCCTGTAATTTTCAGCCTTTCAGCTAATTTGTCAAGAAAATACGCTGTGTCGCCAAGTTCTAGTTTTTGATCTTTTGAAAACAATACATCAATAGACCTCCATCCCCCCTGGACCTGAATTCCTTTGTATTTAGCAAGTGCTTTTTGCAGAGAAACATAGGCTGCATCTTTTGGTTGTATACTCTCTAGGTATTCAACAATATCCCTTGTTTTTAAAGGATCAAAAAATGTAGCTGAATCTGGTCGGTCCAGAGGAAGATGGTAGGCTTCAGGATCCGTTTCGGTTGGATCAATAGCGCCATATACTAAATGATTTCTATAAGTTATAATTGCATCAGACAGCAATAATTCTAAATTAGCCAAAGCCAGGTAATTGATCGAAGTATCATTTTTTATTGAGTTTACATAACTTTTAAGGCAATTATCAATTAGTGAAGTATTATAAAACTTAGGTTGTAAACCATGTGTGCTTGCATTATTAAAATAAGCCTTAATGGTGTCAATGATTGAATGATTCAACATGTTTCGTGTCCAGATGGGCTCATAATTTCTTTGTGCGTAGAAATTAGCAAGGGAATCCAGGTTATGAATGCTGGCAAGAATAGTATCCGGGTTACTACCAGGATTGAACCTGAATTTTATAAACAGGCGATACAGATCATAGTCAAACCTGTTATGTGCAATGTGCTGAACATTTACTTCTGCATTTTTTATCATAGTCTGGCAGGAAAAAGTGCCTAAGATAAAGATGCATCCGATTCCAATTTTTATTATCCGTTTCATAGCCCCCGTTATTTAAAGTTCTCTTACTTAAGCTTACGCATCAGAATACAGGCTGTTTCAGACTATTTGCCGCTTTTGATAAAGGGGTATATTAATACCATAAATGGTCTTTTTTCCTCCATGAGAATAGCATTTTTTTAAACGAATAGATATGATTGTAACTATCAGAAAATCAAGCATATATCTTGCATGCTACTGTTTTTGGGCACTTTAATACTGTTAATATTTTGATATAACATAAAAAATTGCTTTATTTGCTGTGCGCATAATGGTTTATAAGCCTTATTGAATGAAAATTAAAACCCTCTTAATCGTTTTATTAACAATAATTCATTCATTAGCTATTTTTAATTCGGCTAATTCTTCTGTTTTCGATCCAAATACAGGTGTCCTTCCTGGTGCAATTTCAAAAACTGAGTTATTTGAAAATTATTTACATAGTATGTTTCAGGAAATTGGTTTGGAGGGCGTCATGAAAGAGGATGTATTTGAGAAGGCTATTGTGGGCTATTATAACTTAATGCGTAGTAATTTACTTGGGAATGACAGTATGATTACTATCATTGATTACGAAAGACCATCGAACGAAAAACGGTTATATGTAATTAATCTTCATACCAGGAGCCTTGCATTCCATTCGTTGGTAGCTCATGGAACGAATTCAGGCAATATTTATGCAACACATTTTTCAAATAAAAGTGGTTCTAAACAAAGTAGTATCGGCTTTTTTATTACAGGAAACCCATACTCGGGCAAACATGACTATTCGCTTAAGCTAATTGGCCTTGATACATTATATAACTCGAATGCGATGCCAAGGGGAGTAGTATTTCATGGAGCTAATTATGTAAGTGAAGAGTATATAGTCCGAAATGGCCGACTGGGGAGGAGTTTTGGATGTCCTGCACTTCCAGATTTTATAAATAAGGAGGTAATAAACGTAATTAAAGGAGGTAGCTGTGTTTATATATATTATCCTGACGAGGAATATATGAGCTACACGTCATATCTGGACAAGACCATTGCGGCAAATTATTACTATGGTGACCGGGATTTTTCAGTTTATGAAAAGGCGCAACCTATTTCTCCCAGAATAAATGCAAGTGCCCATTTAAGATAGTTTTTCTTTATTTTTGTCATCATTTACAGCACCTTCCTGCATCTTTTTTAATTCCTGCACCGATTCGTATATTTCCATTATCACTGGATTTGCTGTTGAGAGATTACGCATCTCTTCTTTTCTAATACCTAATCTTGAGTCCATATAACCCAAGAAAAGTGAGCCTCCAACGAAAATAATGATAAGTAATGGAATTGCAATGGCAGAATAATCAACAAGATATCTTCCAAACCGGTTATCTTTGATAGAGTTTATAAAGATAACGATCATCATAAAAAAGTTGGCATAACCTATATACATACGGGCACGGTCAAAGTATACTTTCCAACGTATGAATGTTTTTTTATTTAATTTCATCATAGTAAGTTTTTTTATTATTTATTGAAAATTGATAGTAAAATTAGTAAATTGAGTTAGCAATTTGTTTAAATCCTAAACGGGTTATAACCAAAATAAGTATTATCCGTAATGATATTATACAATTAATTAGTATACTGTTTAACTTATAAAAATTTTGAAAAGTGATTCCATGTGTTGATTTTTCGAATGATTAAGGATACCTATTACACATATTTTTACGGGCATTTAATATACTATATGATGTAATGGGTATGAATTGTTGAAAAGTAATAAAAAGTGAGATTTAATGGCATGTTTCAATTTCCTATTTTTGTTATATACGTGGTAAAATAGAAAAGATATGTGGGTAAAAGTAGTTCGTGTTTTGATATACACCCTCCTGGTGTTTTTAGCAAGTGGTTTTTTTAGTGCTGGCAGTGCCTGGGTTGATCCTCTTGAAAATAAGCCTGATAGTGTGATACTCGATCCTCCCTTTTTATCAGAAAAAAATGCATGGATAGATTCAGCATTGAAGTCGTTAACTCTTGAACAAAAAATTGCTCAACTAATGGTTGTTGCTATTTATCCAAGACAAAACGAAACACACTTTAAAGAAATAGAAGAATTAGTAAAAAAATACCAAATAGGTGGCTTGATCTTTTTTCAGGGAGACCCAATACAGCAAGCTGCGTTGACAAACAGGATGCAAAAGGCATCTAAGATACCACTATTAATTAGTATTGATGGGGAATGGGGACTTTCGATGCGATTGAGTAAAACAATAAAGTATCCCCGACAGATGATGCTTGGAGCAGTGCAGGACAATAAACTTATTTACCAGATGGGTGAGGATATTGGAGAACAATGCCAGCGAATGGGAATAAATATTAACTATGCTCCTGTTGTGGATATTAATAACAATCCGTTAAATCCGGTGATTGGGAGCCGGTCATTTGGAGAAAACCGTGATAATGTTACAGCCAAAAGTATGGCTTATATGCTCGGGATGCAAAGCAAAAGAGTACTTGCTACGGCCAAGCATTTTCCGGGGCACGGAGATACTGATAAAGATTCCCATCAAACATTACCACTAATAGCACATGATATGCAAAGGCTGGATAGTGTTGAACTGTATCCCTTTAAAGAGCTGATTAATATGGGTCTTGGAGGAGTTATGGTTGCCCATTTGCAAGTTCCGGCGATTGATACTGCAACAAACAGGGCAACTACATTATCAAAAGCTTGTATTTCAGGTTTATTAAAAGATTCCCTGGAGTTTAAGGGCCTGGTCATCACAGATGCACTTGAGATGAAAGGGGTTAGTGATTATTATACCCAGGCAGAGGTTGCGGCTGAAGCACTTGTAGCTGGCAATGATCTTTTGCTTATGCCGGAGAACGTTCCAGAAGCAATAGAGGCTATTAAAGCTGAGATTGAGAAGGGGAATCTCACGGAACAGGAAATAACAAGCAGATGTAAGAAGGTTCTGCAATTCAAGTCATGGGCCCATTTGGATGATCATAGGGTTGTTGGCACAGAGTCTTTACTAAGTGACTTAAAAAAGCCGGAATACGAAGTAATCAGGAGAAAGATTATTGCAGCTTCATTAACATTACTTGAAAATAAGGAGGATATAATACCATTTATAAGGCTCGATACGCTTAAGATTGCTACAGTATGTATTGATAATGGAAAAATAAATACATTTCAGAAATCAATTGATCTGTATGCTGATGTTATGCATTATACAATAGCTAAGGATGCCCCGGCTTCCGAGTATAATGCACTGATGAATAAGCTGGCTCCCTATAATATAGTTATAGTTGGCCTACACAACACAAATATGCATGCCGGTAAAAATTTTGGTATACTAAACCCATCTATAAAATTCATTGATACCTTATGCAATTCCAAACAGGTTATAGTAGACATTTTTGCAAGTCCTTACAGTCTGAGTTACTTTAAAAATATAAGCAGGGCAAGAGCATTACTGATTTCCTACGAAGATGATACTACTACACAGGATCTATCAGCACAATTGTTATTTGGAGGAGTTGTGGCTCAGGGGAAATTACCTGTTACAGCCTCTCCAAAATATGTTTTGGGTAACGGTTTGGAGACAAAAAAAAAAATTAGATTAGCCTACGGTTTGCCCGAAGAGGTGGGAATAGAATCATCCGTATTACTTCCTATCGATTCACTGGTGTATGATGCTATAAACAACAGGGCTACACCAGGTTGCCAGGTGTTAGCGATAAAAGATGGTGTGGTATTCTTTCAAAAGGCTTATGGTTATCAAACGTACTCGAAAAAACGACCTGTCGAGAATACAGATATTTATGACATTGCATCTGTTACTAAAATTGCTGCAACCACACCATCTGTAATGAGATTGTATGAGCAGGGGAAGATCGACATAAATGATAAAATTTCGAAATATTTGCCATATCTTGATTCAACGAATAAAAGCGAGATTATTATTAAAGATATATTAACACATAATGCAAGCTTAATTTCGTGGATCCCCTTTTATATGTTTACCCTGGAAGGATTTTACCTGGACGAAGGAGCTTTTAGTAAAAGCTTTTCGGATACCTTTCCAATTCGTCTGGCAAAGGATTTCTACATGAACAAACATACCAAATATAAAGATGGATATTACAGCTTTAAATATTCAGAGGAGTTTCCTGTACAGATAACTGAAAAACTATTTTTGAAAAAATCATTCCGTGATACTATTTTTACCAGGATTGCCCAGTCAGGCTTACGAAGCAGGAATGGTTATAAATATAGTGATATAGGGTTTTATTTGCTTTACCAGATGGTACAAAGTATTACAGATACTATGTTTGATACATATGTGTATGATCAGTTTTATAAACCATTAGGTGCCTATACTTTAGGTTATAAGCCTTTACTAAGATTTGATCTCGACAGGATACCTCCAACGGAGGATGATATTGTGTTTAGAAAACAACTTGTTCATGGTTATGTACATGATCCGGGAGCTGCAATGCTTGGAGGGGTTTGCGGGCATGCAGGGTTGTTCTCTGATGCTAATGACCTGGCCAAATTGATGCAAATGTACTTACAAGGGGGGGAGTATGGAGGAATACGATATTTCAGGCAATCTACGCTTGACTTGTTTACGTCGTGTCCCTATTGTGATAAAGACAATCGTCGTGGCCTGGGCTTTGACAAACCGCAAATGAATGAAAGAATACCCGGTCCGACTTGCAGATGCATATCCGAAAAAAGTTTCGGGCACACCGGATTTACAGGCGCTTATGCATGGGCTGATCCGGAGACCAATACGGTGTACATATTCCTGTCAAACCGTCTTTATCCCGATGCTGAAAACAATTTGCTACTGGATATGGATGTGAGGACAAATATACAGAAAGTGATTATTGAAGCGGCAAAGCAGGCAAAGAAAGAGTATAATTAATATTTGTCACTAATATTATTAATTTTTTTTAGTGATTTTATTAGTAACAAGATTTTCAGCTATTAATTTATCAGTCTAAGTCTCTCCGAAAAATTTATCATAAAGTTAGAATTTGATTTTTTTGGAATAAAACTTAGTTCAAATACTAATAATTACTAATTTTGACTAATAAACAATAATAGTCAAATTTATGTCAAAGACTGACGTAAAAACATTAATCATTGATTCTGCGACCAAGTTTTTCTCAAAATACGGTTTTCATAAAACCACAATGGATGAGATTGCTAAGAACATTCATAAAGCGAAAGGTGTACTTTACTATTATTTCAAAAACAAAGAAGAACTATTTAATGAAGTATTGAAATGCGAACTAGGTAATGTTAAATCGGAATTACTCAAAATTACTAGTAATGGTAAATCAGACTATTTAACCATTATTAAGGAATACTTTTTGACGCGATTGAAATTACTAAGTACTGCGGTTAATTATCATGAAACATTAAAAGCTGATTTATTTGAGAAATACGATTTTATAAAGGATGTTAGAGAGGATTTCGCAAAATTCGAGTACGAACAGCTTAACCTGATGTTTACTAAGGGAAATAAAGACGGGTTGTTAGATGTAAAGAATATTAAATCTACAGCGGATATGGTAATGATGGTTTTAAATAGTATAGAATATCCTTTATATCTTCAGAATAAATACCAGGAATATGAAAGTGCTATTGATGAGCTAATTACATTATTGACAAATAGTTTAAGATCATATAAGAAATAATTTAACTTTTTTTATAATTTAAATTGACTAAAAAACAAAAAAAGTCAAAAGTTATTTTTATTTTTGTTCAGATAATAAGATCGTATTTTATAAAAAATCTAGAAATATGGAAAAATTTGCACAGGCAATTATTAAACTAAGATGGATAATTATAGCATTAGTAGCAGGTATAACAGTATATTTTGGTTTCCAGTTAAAGGACTTGTCAATAAATTCAGATATTTTGAGTTCATTACCTGATGATGATACAACAGCGGTTTTATATAAAAACATTGGGAAGCAATTTGGAGGCAATGACATAGGTATGATTGTTCTGGAAACAGATGATATTTTTAAGACCGATGTACTCCAACATATAAAACAAATTACGGATAGCCTTAAGATTACACAAGGAGTATCAACGGTAGCAAGTTTAACAGATATTATTGATATTAAAAGTTCGGAATGGGGCATTGAAATAGGGAAACTGGTGGATGAGTATAACTTGCCTGAAACTCAATCGGAATTAGATAGTCTTAAAGAGTATGTGTTTTCTAAGGATATGTACTTGGGTTCTATAGTATCTGAGGATAGTACTGCCTCTGTTATATTATTTACCTTACTTTCTGATGCAGATATGCAATCCACTGCAAATAATATTAAAAGCCTGGTAAAAGGACTGGACTTACCGGAGAAAATTTACTTCGGCGGGTTACCATTTATGTTAAATGATATTACAGACTTGATAATGGCAGATATGATCTGGCTGATACCCATTGTTTTTATAATTATTGCGGTTATATTGCTAATTAGTTTCAAATCCCTTCGCGGCATGTTATTGCCTTTAATTACGGCAGGTATAACAGTTATTTGGACACTTGGATTAATGGCTGTTTTTAAGATTGAAATTTCAATTATTACAAATACCATGCCTGTTGTGCTACTTGCTGTAGGGAGTGCTTACGCAATTCACGTTTTAAACAGTGTTAACCTAAATTTCCTGGAAGACAGAAAACAGGCATTAATTAAGGCATTGGCATATACATTAGTTCCTGTATTATTGGCAGCTTTGACCACAGCTATTGGTTTTGTTTCATTTATCTTTGGAGCATATCTGACCATGATTAAGGACTTTGGTATATGCACAGCAATAGGCATTCTTATTGCATTGTTATTATCCATATTTTTTGTTCCGGCACTTATTTCAGCATTGTCAATGTATAGAAAAAAGATGGTAACTGATAAGCCTGAAAAGAAAAATATTTTAACACATTCAATACTCGAGCCATTAACAAAAATGCTATTCAGGCATCCTAAACGTACACTGGCTGTTTGGTGTGTTGTTATTGTTATGAGTATTATCGGTGTTTTTCATATAAAGACGAGTGTAAATATTACCGAGTATTTTAAGAAGGATAATCCTACCAGGATATCGGAAGATATAATGCAGCAAAAATTCGGAGGTTCATTACCTGTATTCGTGGAATTTGTTGGGGATATGCAGGATCCTGAGGTTTTAAAAATGATGATTAAAACAGAAGATTTCATGGAGTCAGACCCTAATATTTCCATGGCGCAATCAGTAGCTGACCTTGTTGAACAAATGAATGATGCTATGCAGGAAGGTGAAAAAATTCCGGATGAGAAAGCCAAGATTGAACAACTTTGGTTTTTGCTAGACGGGCAGGATATTATGGCTCAACTGGTTTCAGTAGATCTTGATACAGGCATTATTCAGTCAAAATTTGCTTCTATTGAGACAGAAGCTATTGATAACTTCACGAAGAATATGAACCAGTTCATTAAGGATAATACAAGTAAGAATTGTTCAATTAAGTTTACAGGTATACCCCCCTTATATGTCAAGCTTAATGATAGTCTTGTTAAAAGCCAATATAGCAGCTTGATAATAGCAATTATATTGGTATTATTAATAGTAGGAATTATTTTGCGATCTTTCTTAAAAGGAATATTCGCAGCCATTCCTATTGTTGCTACAATACTATTTTTACTTGGCTTTATGGGCTTTGCTGGCATCTCTCTTGATATAGCAACTGTTCTTGTTGGAAGTATTGCTTTGGGAATCGGTATTGATTACTCAATTCATGTTATAACCGGATTTAATTCCCATTTAAAGGAACATGGAGATGCTGAAAGAGCCATTGAAGAAACAATAATGGCTAAGGGGAAGGCGATTGTGATAAATGTGATTTCAGTTGCAGCAGGATTTCTTGTACTGTTGCTTGCACAAATGCTGCCAATAAAAAACTTCGGTTTATTAATAGCCATAAGTATGATAGGATCGGGCCTTGGCTCATTAACATTGTTACCTGCAATATTAATATTGGTAAATAGAAAACGTAAAATAACAGCGAAATAATTTTTAACGATTAAATATATTTATATGAAACACCCATGTTTTACCATACGCAAACAAAGCAGTTTTACAATTGCTAACATGGGTGTTCCATCATACCTTTAAAAAATAATTTTATTATGATGAAAACAAAAATTCAATCAACCGTAATTTCAGTGCTTATTATAGCAGGAAGTGTCTTTTCTGCCAGCGCTCAGGATGCAAATACTATATTAAAAAAGATGGATGATGTTATGTACGCTCCTAAGGACATGACAGCTGTAAACAAGATCGTTTTAATTGACAAAAACGGAAAACAGGAAAGTCGTGAATCATATGTGAAGCAGAAAGGTACAGATAAACGTATTATGCGTTTTACATCCCCAGCATCGCAAGCTGGTATTTCCGTTTTAGCTCTTCCGGATGATGTGATGTACTTGTATTTACCAGCATTTGGTAAGGAACGCCGCATATCTTCGAGTGTGAAAAACCAGAATTTCGCCGGCACAGATTTCTCTTATGATGACATGGAACCGAAACCCTATTGTGATAAATATACTCCTAAACTTATTAAAACAGAAGGAACTTCATATGTTTTGGAGTTAACACCGAAAGGGCCTTCAGACTATTCCAAAGTAGTTGTAAATGTCAATAAAACAGATTATTATCCTGAAAAGATGGAGTATTATGATAAGGGTAATACTAAAATTAAAGAGGCCACTTATGCATTTATAAAAGTAGGTACATACTGGAATGCAACCGAAATTGTAATGAAAGACCTGAAGAAAAACCATACAACAAAAATGCAAATGTCGGATGTAAAATACGATCTGGGTTTATCGGATGATGAATTTACTGTGAGAAAACTGAAAGAGTAACATGTTATCGGGTAAAATTCATATGAACTATGTCTTGTTTTTCGCACTGTTTTGCAGTTTTATTACTGTAAAAGCTCAAAATATTCACGTTGTAATTTCTAATATTCGGTCAAGCCAGGGACGAATGGTTATAGGTGTTTTTAAAGATGAGCAAGGTTTTAAGGAGGATAAACCTGTTGAAAGAAAGAAGTTTGAAAAGGCCAGTGTGATAAATGGAAAAATGATCGTGAAATTCAGTTTAGAACCAGGCACGTATGGTTTTGCTCTTTTGGATGATGAAAATGATGATGATAAGATGAATTTTAATTTCATAGGAATTCCTCAAGAAGGATTTGGCTTTTCGAACTATTACCATTCAAGTCTTACTAGACCAAAATTTGATACATTCAAGTTTGTATTGAACGGGGGCGAAACGCAAAAAATACTAATAAAAGTAAAATATATATAGATATTGAGACTATATGATCTTTTAAATAATAATTCTATGAAACGAGTATGTATTTTTATAATGCTGATTTCTCTTTTTGTATTGTCAATTAAAATCAATGCGCAGGATCCTGACGATGAAAGATTAAAGCTGTCGGGGGAATTCCTTTCAGACGAACGATTTTTACTTACAGATCCTTATGACTGGGCATGGAATGAAACCCGGCTTACGTTGGGCCTGGATAAAAAGATTACAGATAACTCAAAATTTCATAGTGAAATATGGTTGAGGAATATTGGATTACCAGGTATTTCATCAGCGGCTGATTTGTATAATAAAGGAATAGTTGATCCGTATAACCTGGAAATACGGGAAGCTTATGTACAGATTTATGGATTTCTTACCAAAAATCTGGATTTATCAATCGGGCGTCAGCATATTGCCTGGGGTACCGCAGATAAACTCAATCCTACAGCAAATCTCAATCCTTACGACATGGAAGATATCCTGGATTTTGGCCGTCAGCGTGGGTCTGATGCTATTAATTTGAATTATTATATAAACAATGATTTTTCGTTGCAAGGTGTTTTTATTCCGTTTTTCCAACCCGCAAATATGCCTGTTGGTATTTTTTCAGATGCTTTAAATCCGGAAACGGAATTGCCTGATGGAATGGTTCTTCATGAATATTCAGATAAAATAATCATGCCTCGTTATAATCTAAGAGAGAGTTCCATTGCGGGATTTAAGTTTAAGGGTTTTGCCAGCGGGGTAGATTTTTCAGTAAGTTATGTTTGGGGATTAGATGGATTGCCATTTAATACAAGAAACACAATTATTCCGGTGGATACAATTGGTGGAATAAACATAAATTCAGAACTTACATTTGCACGGAATCATATAATAGGGGCTGATATGGCTGCAGGTTTGGGGGGTGTTGGTTTATGGGCAGAAGCGGCACTGATAATTCCTGAACATGAGGTTATAACGGCTAATGATTATTCTGCTTTCTTTCCGGATAGGGAGACAATGATCAGAAATAATATAGTTCTTTACAAGGAACCCTACCTTAAATATATTGTAGGAGGTGATTACTTTTTTGCCGATGGTTCCTACTTTAATTTGCAGTACATGCATGGCTTTATGCTCGAAAGAGGAACTGACAACCTGAATGATTACTTCTTCTTTCAATTTGAGAAGAAGTTTCTTAATGACAAATTAACTGTTGCACCCATAGGTGGAGCTTTTATTATTGCTTACTGGAATGAAATAAAGAAAAATTATGCCCTTATTTATATGCCATCAGTAAAATACCAGGCAACACCCAATACTGAAATATCATTATCGACAGCTCTTTTTGAGGGTGCAGGAGATAATGTATTTGCCAATCTGAAGGAATATAATATGTTTATGTTTAAAATGAAGTATAGTTTTTAGAATTGTATTAAAAATTTAAGAAAACAAGTATCGGCATAACTTAAGCTACTTTCCGATACCTCCAAACAGCCAGACTTAATGAAGCAATTCCATATATAACCATTATAGATAAATCCTTCCATATGTGTTTAAATTCAGAACCTTTGAGCAGTATCATTCGCACAAGCTTCATAAAATAGGCAATAGGATTTACTGTATTCAATATTTTTGCCCATTCAGGCATGCTTTGCACGGAGGTAAATACTCCACTCATCATAACAAATACGATAAGAAAGAAAAAGGCCACAAACATAGCCTGTTGCTGTGTGTTCACAAGGGTTGAAAGGTATAATCCCAGACCCAGTACCATAATAAGATATATACCACAGACCAGGAAAAGTAAGCCGATACTACCAACAATGGGTATATTAAACAATAGCTTGCCTATTAACAATCCAAAGCTCATATCAAAAAGTGCTATAATCCAGAATGGAACCAGCTTGCCTATTATGAATTGATATTTCATAATGGGAGTAACATTTATCTGCTCTATTGTTCCCAATTCCTTTTCTCTTACCAGGTTAAGAGCAGTTAGAAACATACCAATAATAGTGACGATTAATACCAGTACAGCCGGGACCATAAATATTTTATAATTTAATTGGGGATTATACCAGAATTTAGGAATGATCTTAAATGACCCACTCAGGGAATTATCAGCAATTCCATACCATTCAGCTCGTACTTCGTTGTTATACCCTGCTGCTATGTTTATAATGTATGCCTGTGATACACCTGCAACCATACCATCTATTGCATTGATAAGTATTTGTATATCTGATTTGTTTTCTCTGATTAAGGTCTTTTCAAAACCTGCAGGTATGTGTAAAATAAGTTGTGCCTCATCGCTTTGCACCATGGATTTCGCCTCCTCCATGGATTGCGTAAATGCTTTCACTTTGAAGAAAGGGGAGGAGGTAAATTTGCTGCAGAGTTTTCTTGACATGGAACTTAAATCTTTATCTACAATGGCCACTTCAATATTCTTAATTTCCATCGTTGCCGCGTTTACCAGTATAATAAGCTGAACAACCGGGACGATAAATATAACAGGCAACATGGTCCGGTTACGGAATATCTGGGTAAACTCCTTTTGTATGATAAACAATATGGTTCGCATCGTTATATCGTTTAATCCAATCGTATTTTAAATTTCTTTACACTCAGGGCAATGAATAATCCTGTCATACCCAGCAAAACCAGGGTTTCTTTCCAAACATATTGTAAACCGGTACCTTTAATCATTATATTTTTTATGATTGTTATAAAGTATTTAGGAGGAATTATATGACACAGCCATTGTAATATCCCTGGCATATTATTTACAGGAAATATAAACCCCGAAAGCAGAATTGTGGGTAACATTAATGCAAACATGGAAATAAACATGGCTGTTTGTTGACTTTGGGTAAGAGTAGAAATGAGAATACCTAATGATAATGCCAGTGTAATGAAAAGGATGCTTTCGGCCAGAAGCAGTACTAAGCTTCCCTTTACGGGCATATTAAAAACGAAGAATCCCAATAAAATGATGATTATCGCATTAATAAAGGATAGTAAAATATATGGGGTTACTTTTCCAATGATTATTTGTATAGGTTTAAGTGGTGAAACCAGCAATACTTCCATGGACCCATGCTCTTTTTCGCGAACAATGGAAATGGATGTCATTAATGCAGATATAAGCATAAGGATCATAGCCATGATTCCCGGCACAAACATATAAACCCCCTTTAATTCTTCATTGTATAAAAGCCTTGTTTTCATGTCTATTTGCAGAGGCATTGTTGCCATTGCGTTTTGATTGGCTATATAATCAAGAAAGATGGAGGATGTGTAATTGGATATTACCTGGGCAAGATTTGCATCCGTAGCGTCTAAAACAAGCTGGATATTTGCTGAACCCTCACGTTTTAATTGTCGTTCAAAGCCCTTTTCGAATACAATAACATCATTTACCTTTCCTTTTTTAAAGAGTTCTTCAATCTGGTTATCATTGTCAAGATAGGCATAAAGCTGGAAATACCCTGAAGATAGTATTTTGCTCGTGAGTTCCATAGTCGTATTATCCCTTGATTTATCCAGGATGCCAATTTTTACATTCTTGATCTCATTGGTTATAACAAAACCAAAAAGGAGCATCTGGGCTATAGGCATGCCAAAAAGGATGAGCATGGTACGCTTGTCCCTCAGGATGTGGTAAAACTCCTTTCTAAGTAAACCAATAAAACTTCTCATCTTTTCAGTTAAAGATCCATTATACTATTTTAATGATGCATCGTTCATAATACAACATTCAAATTATCAACTGGATAAATGGAATGTTGGATTAATGGATTAAATGTTGAACTCATATGTTAAGTATACTGGCAATCCAACAATCCAATATTTCATTATTCCATTTTTCCATTTCAAGCATAAATATTCTTTGCTGTTTTCACAAATACTTCTCCCATATTTTCTGCATTATATTCCTTCTTCAGTTCATTAGGAGTGCCCAGGGCTACTATATTTCCTTCAGAAAGTATGCACACCCGGTGACAGTTTTCTGCTTCGTCCATATAATGGGTTGTAACAAATACTGTCGTTCCTTTTTGTGTCTCTTCGTATATCATATCCCAGAACTGGCGTCGGGTGATGGGATCCACACCACTGGTTGGTTCATCCAGGAATACGATTTGAGGTTCATGAAATACAGCCAGTGTAAAAGCCAATTTTTGTTTCCATCCAAGAGGGATATCTTTAATAAGTATATCACTAATTTCCTCAATTTCCATTGCTTTTACCACCTCTTCAGTTTTCTCTTTAATTTTCGTTCGGCTCATTCCATAAATACCGGCATAAAACCTTATATTCTCCCTGATTGTGAGGTCATTGTATAAGCTGAATTTTTGGCTCATATAACCAATGGTCTTCTTAATTTCTTCCCGGTTTTTATATATATCATATCCTGCTACCTTCACTTCGCCTGATGTAGGTGTAGACAGGCCACAGAGTATTTTTATGGCAGTGGTTTTTCCTGCACCATTAGCCCCTAAAAAACCAAAAATCTCTCCCCGTTTAACAGAAAATGTCAAATGATCATTTGCCACAAAGCTCCCGAATTTCTTTACGAGGCCATTTACTTCAATTATGTTGTTCCCATTATTCATGTTTAAGTGTCTGTATTGCTTCAATAAAATAATCTTCAATTGTTGGATCCTTTCTTGAAACGGAAGCCTGTATGTTATTTTTTTTCATAAATGAAGTAAGCTCATAAATATCAGGATCATTTGATTTATCGACGTAATGAATATCATGTCCAAATATATATGCGCTAAAAGTATTATCGTAATGCATCAACAGTTTCGATAGTTTATAATTATTCTCAGATTGTATTACAAATAATGGTTTTGCAAATTTCTTCACCATTTTCTTGGGGGTATCGATAGAAAAAATGTTCCCCTGGTGAATAAGAGCAATCCTGTCGCACATTTCAGCTTCGTCCATGTAAGGCGTAGATACGATAATGGTTATACCATCTTTTTTAAGTTCCTGAAGCAGGGTCCAGAATTCCCTGCGCGATATAGCATCCACTCCCGTAGTAGGTTCGTCTAATACAAGTACTTTAGGTTTGTGTATGAGCGCACACGACAGTGCCAGTTTTTGCTTCATACCGCCCGAAAGAGCACCTGCTTTTCGCTTTTTAAATGGCTCAATATGTGAATAGATCTTTTTCACCAGATCATAGTTTTCTTCAATGCTAGTGCCAAAGATGGAAGCAAAAAAAGCAAGGTTTTCTTCAACAGACAAATCGTAATAAAGGGAGAAATTGCCAGGCATATAACCAATGCATTTACGCAGATTTTTATAATCACTTACAACATCCATTCCTTCTACGATTACTGAACCTTCGTCAGGAAGGAGGAGGGTAACTATGGTACGAAAGAGTGTTGTTTTACCTGCTCCATCAGGACCTATTAAACCAAAAAGTTCATTCTGTTTTACCTGAAAATTAACATTTGACAGCGCAATTGTATCACCATATTTCTTTGTAAGGTTATTTACTTCTATGGAATATGTACTATCCAAAATGTTCAATTTATGATTTAAAGAAATCCTCCAGTATAGTATTC
The DNA here is from genome assembly GCA_016926235.1 of Bacteroidales bacterium. The sequence continues at coordinate 34,460 of JAFGOZ010000207.1, forward strand.
AGGTATTTCCTGTTGTCTTCTATCCTGTGAAGGTTATTTATTATAAATTCAGAATCCTGAACATATTTGCTGCCATCAAAATCTTCGGGCCAGGCTTGTATCATTTCTTTAATGGTTTTTGCATCAAATTCCATGTGGAACTGCAGCGCAAGTGCAATATCTTTATACATAAAAGCCTGGTTAGGTGTGACTTCAGAACTGGCATACCGGGTACAACCTGCCGGAAGATCAAATGTGTCTCCATGCCAGTGGAAGGTACAGAAACGGCCGGGAAGGTTGGCAAAAGGCGATTTTTCATTATTGACTTTCAATAACCAAACATTAAACCAGCCAATTTCGGAATATGTATTTTTGTAAATCTTCGATCCTAATGCGGCCGCAATAAGCTGGGAGCCAAGACATACCCCCAACACTTTTTTATTACTATCTATACACTTCTTTATAAATTGTTTCTCTGCTTTCAGCCATGGATATCTTTCTTCATCATTTACACTCATTGCACCTCCCATAATGATCAGCGCATCAAAATCATTTATATCTGGAAGGGAAGGGTCTTTATAAAATCTGGTAAAAGATTTTGAATGCCCACTATCATTTACCCAATCAAGTATTAATGCAGGTTCTTCGACAGGAACATGAATAAAAAAATGAATTCTCATAATTAGTATTATTTAAACTTTACTTCACCAGGCATACCGATCTTAAGTGCCCCGTCATTCTTAACGCGAACAAGAACTGCATATACCATATTTACTCTTTCTTCTTTTGTTTGAATGATCTTTGGGGTAAATTCTGCGTGATCAGAAATCCAGCGAATAATACCGGATGTATTATGGTTACTTTTTTCATCCTTATCATACATAACAATCACGCTATCACCTATTGCAATATTATCAAGCTGTGATCCACTTATGTATACCCTTAAATCCAGTTCATCAAGGTTAGCTATTTTATAGAGAGCTTTTCCGGGAACTGCAAGTTCATGGGCCTCTATATATTTTTCCAGCACAATACCTTCCAATGGATTTTTTATCGTGCATCTGGAAAGTTGATCTTTTGCCAGCTCAATTTGACTGTCCAGGGCATCTACTTCATTAAATAGTGTATTATTTTGTGTCTTTACGGACTGAATTTTTGAATCAATGATACGCAATTGTCCGTCTATATCGTCCATTTGCTTTTGTGTTGCCGCTCCATCCTGTAAAAGTTTTTGTAATCTGTTTTGTTCAATTTTTAAATTTGATTTCATTTCTTCCTGGACATTTATTTCTGAAAGAATATTCCCGGATTTTGATTCCAGAGCTTTTCGTTGAGCCAGAAGTTGCTTGTATTTTAGGTAGTATGTAACGGTATCAACCACTCCAACTATTTGGTTTGAAGTTAGTTGCATTCCCTTTTCAAGGGTTAAGTGTAATATTTCACCTTGAACTTGTGATGAAACTATGGTTTCGATGGCTTCAAAGTTTCCATATGCGTCAGCATGATTATTTCTTTTCTGGCAGGATATGGTTGCCAAGAAAATTATGGCCAACATAATTATGTTCATTTTACTAGCTTTCATAGCTCTCCTTTTAATAGTAAATAGTTCGCTTTTGTTTGTTCCAGTTGTATTATATGTCGTGCATATTCAATGCGTGCAGATAATTCTGTATTTAATTTATGCAGATAGTCCGTAGTTGTGATGGTACCGTTATCCATCTGAGATTTTGCCACATTACTAATGTTTTCACGAAGCCGGATTATTTCTTTATCCTGTTTGGCAGCTTCAACCAAAGATTCCATAAATGCTGCCTGCTGTTCCAGCGTAATATTTAATTGTGTGTTAAATGCGTCTTCATTACTTTGCAGTCGTAATTGGTTCAGTTCTATAATTTGTTTTTCCCTGTTCGTTGAGCCCCAATCCCAGATATTCCATTTCATTCCTACACCAACAATATAAAATGGACTGAATTCATCGCTAAGCATATTAAATCCGGGTCTTCCATATCCAGTTTGGCCAAAGGCATACACTCTGGGTCGTCTTTTTGATCCTAACATGTCTTTGGAAACATCAAGTTGCTGTACCTGAAGTTGAAAAAGAAGGTTTTCAGGTCTGTTAGGAGGTTCAATAGAGGGCAGGGGCATATTGGTTAACTCAAATTTAGCTGAATCGTCGATAGAAGTTTTCAAGAGCTTTGCCAAAGAGGCTTTTATTGCTGTATTTTGTGTTTGCAGATCAAAAATGCTTTGTTCAATTTTTAGCATTTCTGCTTTTAATTCATCATGGTCTGCTTGCAGTAATACTCCATTTTCAACTCCGGATATAACAGTTTTTTCCCTTTGCAGGAGTTCGTTCAAATGGTTTTGAATTAGGTTTAAGCTCTCTTGCAGAAGCAATGCGTTAAAGTAAAGAGTATTAACCTGGCCTTTTAATTTATTCAATTCTACTGCTAATTGTTGCAAGTATACATTCTCATTTGCCTGTTCAAGTGAGACTTGTTTTTTTGACAATCCTCCATCATAAATATTCTGTTGAATGTCAATTGCAAGCTTATATTGGTCGAGTGGGGCGGTAGGCATATCAATAGGATATGGCAAATTATCAAGTAAAATATCAGGTAATTGTACTTCTGTTACCTCATTTTGATATGTTGCCTGGCCACTTAGGTTTAATTGCGGGTTCCATGCCGATTTGTAATTATGCTGTTGCAATGAGGAAGACTGTATAATGATATCTTTTTGTGAAAACAAAGGATAATTTTTTTCCAGCAGATCATAGCATGATTGCAAATCAATTGTATCAGCAGGTTGAGAAAGCAACAATGTTAGAGGTATTTGAAACAGAATGATAAAAAATGTTCTCATTTCTTTATTTCTTTAATGCTCTGATTATAAACTCAGCTACATGTTCTTTTCGCTCTTCCAGGAACTGGTTATAAAGTTTGGTATTATCTTCAAAGAATAATCCTTTCATAATGGGTTTGGCAACATAGGGAAAAATACATAATCCAATCAGGTTTATAATTAAATGCTCGATCTTTATAGGTTTGATAGTCCCTTTTTTCACTTCTTCATCAATTTGATGTTCTAATGCACCAAAGAATTTATACCGGTTTTCCCCAATTGCATCACGCATAGTATTTACGAGTCTGGCCGGATGACGATTTAGTTCGTGCAATACAAATGATGGAATAAACGGCTTTTTTTTGAAAATATCTGTATATTTAGCTACAAACATTTCAATTTTCTCAAAAAGAGGCATATCTGATTCCCATATGGCTGACATTTTAGGGACAAAACTTGAAATAGCCTTTTTGAAAATCATTTCAAATAGTTTATCCTTGCTTCTGTAATAGTAATGTAATAGTGATTTGTTAATACCGGCTTCATCGGCTATCTCTTGCATACGTGCACCATCCATTCCCTTTTTATAGAATACAATTTCTGCAGCATCCAATATTTTTTTTTCAGTATCCTCTTTTTTATCGACCATATAGTTTAAATAAATAGTTTAACCAATTGGTCAAATTTATACAAAAAAAAATTGCCATGCAAATATTATGGCAAAAAAAAAGCAGGTCAAAAAATGATCCTGCTCCTTTTTGTTTTTTCATGGATTACTGAGCTGGTGCTTCTTCAACAGCTTCTTCTATTTCAGCTGCTGCAGAATCAACTGCTGTATCCATTTCGTCAAGAGCATCTTCCATTTCTTGAGCCGCTTCTTCCATTGCTTGTTCTAACTGACTGGCAACGTCTTCCAATTGAGAAGTTTTACTTTTGCAAGCGCCTAAAGCAATGAAACTTACTAATGCGAATGCTACAAATAATAAGTTTAATTTTTTCATGCTATCAAATTTTTATGGTTTATTATAATTTAGGATTTGAAACAAAAATAATAAATAATTTTACAAAACAAATTAATTTCAGAGAAAAAAATAATTTAATTTATTTGCCAGTCAATATTTTTATGAGATTAATCTATTTTTTTTTCGAAATTTTCAAGCTTGTAATGCAGCATTTTAAATTATACATAGTCTTTTTAAATGTAAGGATTATCAATTGATGACAGAACAAAAATATAGAGACATTCATTCCGGACTCATTGAAAAATGCCGGAATGGAGATCGACGATCACAATTTGAGATTTATAAATTATATTTTAAAGCGATGTATAACACGTGCTTAAGAATTGTGAAAAACAGGAATGATGCAGAAGATATTGTCCAGGAAGGATTTATATCGGCTTATACAAATCTGGAATCATTTACGGGTAAAGTTTCATTTGGAGCCTGGCTAAAAAAAATTGTCATCAATAGGTCCATTGATTATCTAAAAAAGAACAGGTTGAATTTTATTCCGATTGATGATATTTCTCTTTCCAATAATGAAGATGTGGAAACGGACTACTTTGTTTATGATATAAAAGAAATAAAAGATGCCGTTGGTCAATTGGCTGAAGGATACAGGCTGGTTACTACTTTATATTTATTTGAAGGATATGATCATGATGAAATAGGTGAAATACTTGGTATTAGCAGTTCAGCCTCCAGAAGTCAATTGACACGGGCAAAAAAGAAAGTGATTGAAATTTTAGAAAACTTAAAAGATTATGGAAAACCTGCAAAAATACATCAGAGAGAATAAGAACCTTGTTGATACAGAAATGCCGGGTTTTGGCCATTTCAACAGGTTCAGTAAAAAACTGGATGCACTTCATGCAAAGCGGAAGGTATTTTACCTGTCCCATATCCTGCGGGCTGCTGTTGCCATAATTTTTATTATATCGGTTTCTGTTCTCCTGTATAATAAAGTATATGCGAATTCATACACCCTTGGAGATTTATCCCAGGAGATGAATGAGACACAGATTTATTTTGAAACACAACTCTCACACAGGTATAAAAAAATTGACAAATTGATTGATAATGAGGTGATATCACCAAATGAAATATTTACAGATTTAGATGAAATGGATGATTATTACAAAGGTCTGCAAAAAGACATGGCTGAGAATCCTAATGATGAACGGATTGTGAATGCAATGATTGTCTATTATCAACAAAAAATTGAATTACTGGACAGGATATTGAATATGACAATGCAATATGATGAAAATTTGAATAATACTATTTAAAAAATAAACAGATGAAAACAATAAGGATATTTACAATGGCGGTTTGTGTTTTACTTTATAATGTAAACCTTTTGTATGCCGGTGGAGACGAAGTAAAGAAGACAATTAATAAAGAATATGCATACAACGATAATACCCACCTTATAATTAAAAACAAATTTGGTAAAGTGGATGTGAAAGATTGGGATCAAAATTTAGTTACAATTGAAGTGATTATTACTGTTGATCACCCAAACAGGGAAAAAGCGGAACAAATACTTAAATGTATAAATGTTGAATTTGAAGAGAGAGGTAATATCATTCAGGCAACAACTAAATTTGATGATAAAGTAGATAACATTTTTCATAAAAATGAAGAACGCAATATGACAATTGATTATAATGTATATGTGCCAAGAAATATTCAACTGGATGTATCGAATAAATACGGAGACATTTATTTAAGTCAATTGAGTGGCCTTTTAAGTATTGATATTGCTTACGGTAATCTTAAGGCAGATAAACTTTTAAGGGAAGATAATGATCCTATGAGTAATATTGGAGTAGCATATGGTTCTGCCAATATTGGTGAAAGCAAATGGCTAAAACTAAATATTAAGTATTCAAAACTGCAAATGGATGAAACAGAAGCGGTGGTTTTATTAACCAGATATTCCGGTATCAAAATGGGTAAAGCCAGTTCGGTTGTCACTGATAGTAAGTATGATAGTTACGAGCTAGGAGATATTTCAAATATTGCTTGTGATGCATCGTATTCCAATTTTAAGATATCATCGGTCAAGAAAAAAATGATATTGGAAAGCCAGTATTCAGATATTAAAATTGGTTATATGCCAAAAGATTTTAAAGTAGTAAATATTGACAGCAGATATGGAAAAGTAAATATTGGAATTGATAATGCCGCGAGTTATAAAATAAGTGGTGAAGCCCACTATGGAAAAATAAGTTATCCTGAGAACGGTAAAGTAAGTTGTGTTGACCAATCGAATACTTTTACAGTATTAGGTTATGTTGGTAATAACCAGGATGCTGAAGCAGTTGTTAAAATAAATACAAGCTACTGTTCGGTTAAATTAACAGAATAGAATTTTACAGGTCGCGATTTTTGTTTTGAGGGTTACAAATTTGCTTTTTAATACATATCAGAATATCAAAATATTAGACATATCTACACTAATAGATATGTCTTTTTAACAATTATTTCCTTTCGTCAATAGAAATGTTATTTTGTAACTTCAAATAGAAAGTTGGTCAAAAACTTTCTTTTTTCTCCATTATTTTATTTTTATTTGTACCCGAATCATCACTATCACCATGAAGGCAGATATCATAGCGCGTTATATTGAGGATTACAGGGTTAAGAAGCTCAATGATCCATGGATTGCAAACAGGATTTCAAATATTCCTGAATCTCAACAAGAAAAGCAATACAGTGAAATTTTAAACTCATTCAAAGATGCTGTTCTCATTCTAAATGATTTTTTCCTGGTTGACTGTAACGAGGAAGCACTTAAAATTTTTGGATGCGAAAAGAGAGAAGATTTCCTAAATACAAATATCTTTGATTATACACATTTCCTAAAATCGCAGTACTTCATTACAAATATAAAAGCCTTACGCAAAATTAATTCTGCCATAAAAGGTAATCCGCAATATTTTGAATGGAAACTTGCTAAAGCAAACGGGCAAATAATTAATGCTGAAATAAGCATTACCCCGCTCAAATTCTCCAGGGATAAGTTATTGCTCTGTGTGGTGAGAGACATTAGTGAATTAAAACGTTCCAGGCTGGTGCAATCACTGATATATGACATATCAAATGCGGCAAATACAACAAAAGATTTACCTTCACTTACTGAATATATACAGAAAAGATTAAATCAGATCATAGACACAAAGAATTTTTATGTTGCATTATTTGATAAACAGCATAACGAGATAGCACTTCCTTATTTTTCAGATGAAAATGACTCATTTACTACCATACCAACTAAGAAATCATTGACTTCATATGTTCTTAGCACAGGCCAGCCACTTTTAGCCAATGAGGAAAAGATTGAGCAAATGGTAAAAGCAGGTGAGATTGAGTATTTTGGTTCAAAAGCAAAAATATGGTTGGGTGTTCCCTTAAAAATCAATGAAGAGGTAGTTGGCATGCTTGGTGTGCAGAGTTATACCAGTAAGAATGCATATACCTGCCGGGATAAGGATGTTCTGGAATTTGTATCCAATCAAATATCACATTATATTGAACGTAAGCGTCATGAAGATGCTATACGAATAGAAAAAGCATACTTTGAACAATTGTTCAAATCATCTCCCGAAGCGGTTGTACTCACTGATATTGAGGGTAAAATTCTCAGGATCAATGAGGAATTTACTAAGCTTTTTGGTTATTCAACAGATGATTCTATTGGCAAAAACCTAGATAATCTTGTGGTACCGGAAGAGTTCGCGGCAGAAGGAAAAGCATATACAGCAAGAACACACAAGGGAGAAAGAATTTTTTCAGAAACAATCCGGCTAAAGAAAGATGGCTCCAGGGTAAATGTTTCCATACTTACCACACCTGTATATACTGAAAATGGCCAGGTAGCCGTATATGGTATATACAGGGACATCACTTTGCAGAAGGAGACAGAGTCCAAACTTAGAGAAGCGAAAGAAAATGCCGAGGAGGCAGATAAACTAAAAACAACATTTCTGAAAAATCTTTCGCATGAAATACGTACCCCAATGAATGCGATCATTGGATTCTCGAACCTGCTAACTGATCCTGACTTGTCAGTAGTTGAGAAGGATTCGTTCATTGATCATATCAATAGTAGTTGCAACAATCTTCTTTCGCTGATAAATGATATTATTGATATTTCAAAGATCGAATCGAGCCAGATAGAGATATATGAATCTTCATTTTATATCAACAAGTTCCTGTCCGAGATGTATATGCTTACAAATGATAAGCTGTCTCATAATAAAAAGTCCAATATTAATATCAATATGTCGCTTGATTCTTCAGATGACTTTGAGATTGTCAGCGATCAGGGGAAAATTCAGCGCATTTTGTTATTCCTTATTGATAATGCCATCAAATTCACGGAAAAAGGAAGCATTGAATTTGGCTACCGGAAAGTTGATAATGATCAGATGCTTTTCTTTGTAAAAGACACGGGTGTTGGAATTAAGCCGGAAAAACAAAGCCTTATATTTGACAGTTTCCGTAAACTGGGTTCTGAAGATAAAATATACAGGGGTACGGGCATAGGTCTTTATCTTTCTAAGTGTCTTGTAAGTACACTGGGTGGAGATATATGGGTCGAATCTACACCGGGCAAGGGTTCTACTTTCTTTTTTACTGTGGCCTGCTGTTAATCATTTTTTTTGTTAATCTATTTTAGGACATACCCCCTCCGTCCGCCGCGGCGGACACCTCTCCACCAGTTGGCGGAAGGATACAATTTTTTACCTTTCTGCAAAATTTCATTTAGCAGTGTCCTGGATTCTTTGCTTGTATCCCCCTATGGGGGATTATAGGGGGGAGAATACCGGACTTGGATTATATTGTAAGCCGTATTTTTAAGCAGAGGCGTACAAATTCAGTGTCAAGTTTCCCCCTCCGCCTACAGCACTTCCCCAAAGGAGAGGACATGTACTAAGAAAAGTCTGGCAAACATTGAAGAGTTTGGGCTATACTTTAATTAGAACATATATCCCTCTCGGGGGATTATCGGGGGGCATGCACAATACACAAACATTTCTACCATTCCGGCCTGTTTGCAGGGTATTTTAAAAGTTCTTCCAACGAGACAATCCTGTATCCGGCAGTCCTCAATTCCTTTATTACTGATACAATATCCCAAGGTGGTGTTTTTTCATGAAATAGTATAATGCTGCCGGGAGTTACATTCCCAACAACACGGTTCACCAGTGAATCGCCTGTATATCCATTCCAGTCATATGAGTCAATATTCCATAAAATACCCTTTAACTGGTATTTATCCATCTGCTCAACAATCTCATCATTAAAACCTCCAAAAGTCGGGCGATAGTAAACAGGTGGAATATACAATGATTTGAACCGTTTTACTGCCTTTTCAAATTCTATGTTTATGGTATCCAATGAAGTCTCATTGATCCGAACATGCGTGTAGCCATGAATACCAAGTGTAAAAAGCGTGTCATAATACCAGGCTGCCTGCTTCTTGGTAAGTTTTTCGGCAAGCAGGAAAAAAGTAGCAGGGCATTTTTGTTCCCGGAGAACTTTAAGCAGGGCAGGAGTAAGGTGTGACGGGCCGTCATCAAAGGTGAGGGCTGCTATTTTGCCTGGGGCATTTACGCAAAATACGAAGGCATTTCTGTTTTGAGTGTCAGAACCGGCGATGAAATGGAAGTATTTTTCGGAGTAAAGGTAGCGGCCATATTTTAAGGTATCCCCGGCCCATGATACATTAGCTATGATAATACTAAAGAATAAAAGAATGAAACCCTTCTTCAAGATCATTAAATTTTGAATTCGAAAATACGAAAAATGTCGTTCTGGTGGGAACGACTTTATGAACAAATACATAGTTCTTGAAGCCGGATAATATGAATTGTTGAAAAAATGTTAATAAAGTAAAGGTAAAAACAAGGTCACTTTTAAGAGAGTTAAGAGATAATATATAAAAGGGAAATATTATCATTTGGATACAGGTGAAAAAAGTGAAAGTTGATGTGTAATTGATAATAGCTCTTAAAAAATAATATATGCACAATTATTTATTTACGCGGATGCCGAAAAGCTTTAACAGAGTAGGCGAATATTTTTATCAATTTATAATTATGAAAACAAAAGTTTATTTATTTAACAGGTATTTATTTGTTTTAACCTTATTCCTCTTTATTTATTGCTATTTAAATGCACAAGATTACAAGGAAGTGAAAGATACTATGTTTAGTAAAGCTGCTACTAATGATTACTTTCAAACCAAAGCAGCTTATAACACCTTTTATACAGATTGCGGATATATTTCTCTTGGACCGGGACTGCCAACATGGGCGCATATTAATACCGATGTTGAAAAGTTTTACTTCAATAAGTCTTTGGTTTCAGGGACAGGTGAATTTTGTTCATACCTCTATAAGGATTTGAAATTTAATACAAGTGCTCCAACCAATGGTACCGGCACCACACGTATGACGATTAAATATTCTAATGGGAATGTTGGAATTGGGACTACAAATCCAGGTAAAAGATTAGATATACAGAACTCGGATTTAGAACCCGCAGCTATTAGACTACAAAATACAGGTTTTACCTATAACTGGGATATATATAACGATTTAACTACATGTGACTTAATCTTTTCAATGTCTGGTTATGATAGATTTATGCTTTCAAGAGATGGACTTGCCTATTTTGGAGATATTAGTTCGTTTTGGATAAAAGGCTATGATGATGATTTTCAAAGATTTGAATTTCAAACAGAAACTTTTCTTACCTTTAAAATGTATGACAACTCAAATACTAAGATAATAGAATTCAATCATTTAGGTGACGCCACCTTTGAAGGCAAAATAACCGCCGAAGAAATAGAAGTAAAAGCCGACGTGTGGGCTGATGATGTATTTAATAAGGATTATAATCTGAATTCGATCCGGGAAGTGGAAGAATACATTAAGCAAAACAACCACTTGCCTGATGTGCCCTCTGAAAAAGAAGTAATGGAGAATGGGATTAACCTCGGGGATATGGATGCGGTGTTGCTGAGGAAGGTTGAGGAACTTACTTTGTATATCATTGAATTAAAGAAGGAGAATGAAGAGTTGAGAGAACTTATTATAAATAAGTAATATTAGGAGTTTATGAAAAAGTTATTTATTTTTTTATTATTCCTGATTTTCTTTCAAGGTATTGAAAATTATGGGCAAAATGCATTTGTATACACAACACCTGGTGGATATGAAAAATATGTATGTGAAGATCATTTAGAGATAGCAGTTACATTTGGTATATCAAATTGGAATACTGGATGTTCATCTCCAAGTATCAGGTTAAAAATATGGAGAAATGACAATCTTCAATACAATCAAGTATTTAGTGCTAGTCAAAAAACATTAAGTTTTACCTTTTATAATTCAGGTGCCTATGATTTTAAATGTGAGGCAAACTGGACTTGTGATGAATATCCATATTACGATATTGATGAGGACTATTTAGGTATACACCTAAATTCAGACTGTACACCACCATCTGCACCCACAAACCTTCATGTTACAAATGTTGATAAAACCAGTATAGCATTAGAATGGAATGAATCAACTGATAATGAGGGAGTAACAGGGTATAAAATATACAGAACAGGTGATATCCTGGTAAAAGACTCTCCTGGTACAGGTACAACTACAACTGTGACAGGTCTTACTCCATGCACTGCATATTCTTTTTACGTAAAAGCATATGATGCACGAGATAATATTTCCAACTCCAGTAATATTGTTAATATTACAACTGAAGCACAAGATGATGAATTGACGTACGATTATACTATTACGGATAATGTATTTGTAAAGAACGCTAATGATGCTATACATTTATTAGCAGGCTTTCATTACACAGCCATAAATAGTAGTTCATTATGTAATTTGATTATTGGTTGTGTTTCACAATCAAAATCTTCAATAATAGAATATGTTGGGAATGATGATCCAATAATTGAACCATACGAGGAAAAACAGTTGACAAATAATCCGGATATGTCAATTACTGATGCTAATCTTGTGATTTATCCTAATCCGAATAATGGATCATTCACAATATCAGGCTTGAGTGGTAACAGATTTGCGAGAATTGAAATTACGAATCTCGTCGGTAAACTCATCTACAGCAAGGAGTTTTGTTCTGAGATCGAGATAATTGACATCTCAAACCAACCCAATGGCATTTACCTGGTAAAGATCGTATCAGGTAACCAGGTTGATACCAAACAGATAATTAAACAATAACAGGAGAACACCTGACAGGTTTTCAAAACCTGTCAGGTGTATATCGTATTAAAAGAGCGCTATATAAATAGCAAAAAGCCGTTCCAATCCTTGTTGAAACGGCTTTCTGCACTATTTATAGTTTTATTTTATAGTTTTTCTTTCTGTGTATCTAATAGTTTGCCAGATTTATAAGTTTCCACTACTTTTTCACGTGATTGAAAATCGTAAGTAGTTACATTATCAAGAGAAAATGGTTTTTCTTGTAGATAGTTATAGATTTTCAATTCATCTATTTTGTCATTCTTATACTTTTTAATATATTTTAATTCTGCTTTACTATTAACAGTTATATATTCTGACCATTCTCCTACTTTTTTACCGTCTTTATAATACCTTATTTCTTTCGGCAGTATTTCTTTTTTACCTGATACTTGTAATACCTGATTTACAATCCACTCGCCTTCAATTTTTCCGTTAATTACTGTAAATTTTTCCAACAGCTTACCTTCCATGGAGGATTTATGATTAATTTCCGGTTCAAGTATGAGATCCTTATCCAAAAGTTGTGCATAATTTATAAGGGTATTTAATTTGATTCCGTCTTTCACCCTTCTATGTATAAATGCTTCGAGAGTTCTGTATTCATTACATATTTCAATGGGGTAAGGTTTTTGTTTGGCATCATCCCAGAACTCATGGGATGCATATTTTGTGAAGTCCATTTTATTTGTTGCAAGATATTTATCTTCTGCCTCCTCTGAGTATGAATCCATGTATGAAGTAATGCTACTTAGAAAGTCTTTAATATAGATTTTTTCCTTTAGGGTTAATGTATTCCATTTATTTACAATGGATGGTTCAAGCCAGTTATAGAAAGATTTTAAGAGATCTTCTGATTTAAAAATCTGTACAACAGTACTCTTAATATCTTTATTATTCATATAAGTAGCACAAAGGCTAAAATCATTGAGAAAATAGTAAGATCCATTAATTGTGCTGAAGGCTACCTTTTCCCAGTTTCCATCTATAGGGGGCAGGTTAGATGGGGCAACACCAATATATATAGTATCGCCAGATGGTTCAGTAATCAAAGTACTATTGTGCAGTTTTGTACTTGATAGTACTGCCAGTATTAAAACTAGTGATGAAACAAATGCCAACTTTTTCATAATATCATGATTTAATTATTATATCATTAAGTTATATAAAAAAAATGAAAATGACAACGATTTATGTTCCGGGGAAAATGAAAAAATAAAAAGCAAAAAAAAAGGGGCTGTCTAAAAAGTATTAGGCAGCCTTTTTTTGTTGAAAAAAGGTTACAAATCAAGGATATGTAACCTTTTATGTCAC
>JAFGOZ010000208.1 GCA_016926235.1 Bacteroidales bacterium
ATGAAATCCTTTCCAATTATATTTTTACATGATAACATATTGAACATATAATATCATTACTAAAAACATAATTGTGACACAGCCTGGTAGCGAAACATCACTGTGGTTTTTGTGTTTGGCCTTCTGAATATACCGAGTATTCCGTAAAGAATTCTCCATGGCGTGACGGCAAAGGCGATTTGGTTCGTGAAATGGCCGATGCCTGTAAAGAGTACGGCCTGAAACTGGGTATATATGTGTCACCATGGGACAGAAATCATCCTGAATACGGCAGGCCGGAATATATTACTTACTTCAGAAATCAACTTAAAGAAGTCCTAACCAACTACGGCGATATTTTTGAAGTCTGGTTCGATGGAGCAAATGGCGGAACTGGATATTACGGCGGAGAAAATGGAAACCGCAGAATAGACCGTACAACATATTACGACTGGGGAAACACTTACAAGATGATTAGAGAACTTCAACCGAATATAGTAATATGGAACGATGGAGGTGACAGAGCCGACCTTCGATGGGTAGGAACAGAAGCCGGTTTTGTTGGTGAGACCAACTGGAGTTTGCTCAACGCAACAGGTGATGTTCCAACTGAAATGTTACGTTACGGCTTAGAAGATGGTAACTCATGGGTTCCCGGCGAAGTCAATACTTCTATCAGGCCGGAGTGGTTCTATCATCCGAGCGAAGATACCAAGGTTAAAACACTGCCCAAGCTTTTGGATACTTATTACAACTCTATTGGGCGTAACGGCACATTCCTTCTTAATTTTCCGATTATGCCAAATGGGCTGATCCATGAAAATGACGAAAAAGCTGCACTTGATCTTGCTAAAGCTATAAAAGAAACATTTGCAGTCAACCTTGCTGAAAAAACAAAAATCCATGCTTCGAACGTTCGCGGCAATGCAAATAAATTTAGTGCAGAGATGACTATAGACGGTGACAAAGAAACCTATTGGGCTACTGATGATGACGTAAATAAAGCCTCATTAACTATCGATTTTGGTAAACCAACCACGTTCAACCGTTTTCTTACACAGGAATATATTCGCTTGGGACAACGCGTAAAAGCCTTCTCAATCGAAGCCCTTGTCAATGGAAACTGGAAGGAATTGGCAAAGGCAACCACTATAGGATATAAGCGTATCCTTCGTTTCCCAACGGTAGAAGCAACACAACTTCGATTCAATATAACTGATTCAAAAAGCTGCCCCGTGATTTCCAATATCGGAGTTTACGATGCACCGCAAATACTAACTCCTCCATCCATTATCAGGAATCAGGCTGGTGAAATCATAATAACTCCGGCTGATTTGGAATCTGATATTTATTATACAATTGATGGAACTGAACCAACTGAGAATTCAAAAAAATATTCCACACCGTTCAAAACAGAGGGAAAAGTTCAGCTAAGTGCAATTGCTTATGATTCTTCTATAGAACAAAGCAGCCCGGTATGTCACGAAGAATTCGATCTGCCGCGTACAGATTGGAAACTTGTAGGTATTAATGATAGAAAAGCTTCTGCAATTATAGATGGGGACCCATCCACTGCATGGCATCAATCGAGAAACACAAGATTTCCCGCTGATTTGATAATAGATTTAGGAAAAGAACAAAATCTTTGCGGTTTCAGATACTATCCCGACCAAACTTTATGGGGACCTGGTATTATTACTCAATATGAGTTCTATGTTTCAAATGATAATGCTGAATGGAAACTTGTAGATAAAGGTGAATTCTCGAATATCAAGAATAATCCTACATGGCAAACTAAAAAATTTGAAACCGAAAAAACCCGTTATATCAAATTACGTGCTTTAAGAAATACCGAAAATAACAATAACCTTGGCTATGCTGAAGTTGATGTTATTACTGAATAGTTTCAATTTTGATAAGTTTAAAATGAGAACAGGTCACTTTTTTGAAAGTGACCTGTTTTTTTATTCAAACTACAAGTTATTCCACCCAACTTTTAAGAGTTGGAGCAACTGCGGCTCCCCAAATATCAAAGCCTTCTTCAATTGGATGAAGGTTTTCATTTGGACGGAAACCAATCAGACTGCCATCTTCCTTGAGAAATTTTGAATTGATATCCGTGAAGAATACGTGTTCTCCATCATGAAGCTTTGCAATAATTTTATTTGCTGTTTCGCATTTTTTTCGATTAGAGTCATTTGGGCCTAAGCCGCGAGGAAAGATTGCCATAAGCATAATCTTAGCGTCAGGGAAATCCTTGCGCAGTTCATAAACCACTGCACCAATGCCCTCTGCAATTTCCTCACCTGAGGCATTACCTGTGTTATTTGTACCAAGCATGAGCATAACAGCTTTTGGTTTGTGGCCCTGTCCTTCACCATTTTGCAAACGCCCAAGTACACCTTGGGTGGTATCGCCCGGAATACCGAAATTAGCAACCTTCATGTCACCGAAGTATTTATCGAAAAGTCGCTGACCGCCTAAATAGCCCGACATATCGCCTTCCCCTACTGTCCAGAGATAGGTAATCGAATCGCCGAGAAACAGGATATCGAAATCTCCGTTATTAGCTGTCTCAACGAAGGTATCATGCTGGCCGCCACGCGGAGCGGTCGGACGAATACATGGATTATCACGCGGAACCTGTACAGTTATAAGAGATGCATACTTTTTCAATATCTCTTTATCTGTGCCAGCATTCGAGTTGATAAATTTCTGAAGTTCCTCATTTATTTTAGCAACTTCCTGTTCTGTTGGTCGAGGAATAGCAACTTCCGGAGGTACCGGAGCAGGAGGTCCGGGAGGTGTAGCCTGGAATCCAAAACCACCACCACGTCCCATGCCACCACGGGTTGCACCACCGCGAGTACCACCACGACCAGCAGCAGCCGGCTGCCCATTTGCGGCATCTATTGCAACAGCACACAACATGAGACAAGCAACAAGTATTAACGTAGTTTTTTTCTTCATGTTTAGTCTCCTCATAAAGGATATAAAAAACTTTTGAATTTATACTTACTTTATAACTGGTGCTATAAAATTATATTTCGGTGCAACCGGCTGGCCTTCCAGAGTTAATTTCTGTGTAAGTGTATTATCGCCAATTACTGAATTTCCGCCAACCTGTATTTGCAGATTCTCGGGTCTGACTTCACGTTTTCCGTCCTTACCAACTACCAGAGACAATTGCTGCGTGGTAACTGTGAAAGCGACATTTTTACTTTCACCGGCTTTAAGAGGAACTCTTGCGAATCCAACCAGAGTCTTACGTGGCGTAGCGAGTAATGTTGCCTGTTCGTCGCTCATCTTATCAGGAGCAGTTACACTTGCCGGATCAATCGCCGGTATGTCACGGTTGATATAGCATTGAACAACTTCTTCACCATCTACTTTACTTGTGTTTTTCACATCGAACGAAATCTTCAAGTCATCACTTGTTGCTGATTTTTCCGGAGCTTTTAAATTCGAATATTCGAACGAGCTATATGACAAGCCGTATCCAAATGGATATAACACAGGTTTTGTGTCATAACGATAAGTACGATTGTACATTGCATAGTTTGTGAACTCCTGCAAATCAGAAGTGGCTCTATAGAATGTCACAGGTAATTTACCTCCCGGATTGTATTTTCCGAATACCACATCGGCAACTGCATCGCCGCGCTGTCCCGGGTACCAGGCCTGAATAATAGCAGGAACGTTTTCTTTGGCCCAATTGAAAGCGACGGGACTGCCTGAGCAATTAACTACGACAACAGGTTTGTCTCCTGCAGCTATCGTAGCAGCTCTGACTAAACCTTCCTGTATAGCCGGAAGTTCGATTGCTCTTTTGTCACGCATTTCACCTTCCTGTGAGCCGTCAATTCCAACGACGAGGATGACTGCATCAGCTTTTTTGACCAACTCAGTTGCTTCAGCGTAAAGGCTTTGCCCTGAAGTATTGGCCGGTAAGCCATCTTCTGTAGGTATGGTCCATGCAATTTGGAACAGTGGATCATCGCTCGGATTTGCCGAAGCTGCTGCTGTGACACCCGGAGCGTCTGTTGTTGTGCCAAAAGCTCCTCCACCACGACCGCCACGATTACCACGTCCAAATCCGCCACGTCCGCCACCAGCAACCATACCGCGTGTTGTACCACCAAAACCGCCACGGCCACCCATGCCGCGACCACCTCCAGCACCACCACTGGTTGATGCCGAGTGTGTAAACTCGACCAGAACTTTATATGATTTACCTTTTTCAAGATGAATCAAGTTTCCGGCTGTGCGTAATGCTCCGCCCTGCATTTCATCTACAATTACTTTACCATCAATTGAAAGACGGAAACCATCGCGACCTTTTCCGCCAAGTTGATATTCGCCGGTAATCGGCGGAACGAGAACGCCTGCCATCTTTGCCGCCATAGTAGGATCAAAGGTTATGCCGCTGTCTGCACTCGGCATCATAAGAGCTCCGGTTTCGGAAACTTCTGCCTTTGAAGACCGTGCCAAGATATCCGCATTGGTCGCGTAACCAACGGTTAAACCGTTCTTGCTTTTCGATGCATCTGTAAATAAATATTCTGCTTTCACAAGTTCTGTTAAAGGTAAAGTACCAGTCAAAGAAATCTGCTGATTTGGAGTAAGAACTTTATCAGCGCCGAGAGCTTTCTTGATACCGTTCAGAATTGTAACCTGATGCTCTTCTGTTGCTTCGCCATTGTAATTACCATACTGCATATTGATTGCGTCAGCGTTGGGACCGAGCACAGCGACTGTACCGATACTGGTCTTAAGCGGAAGAGTGTTATTATCATTTTTCAGAAGTACCATTGTTTTGCGAGCCGCTTTGAGCGCCAATTCATGGTGTTCCGGTGTGTTATACATTGCAGGTGTGATTTTATTATACGGATTGCCTTCATAACCTGGAGGATCGAATTCACCCATTCGAATACGGGCTTCCATGAGATTACCTAACGCCGCGTCAACTTCTTCTATGGTAATCAGGCCTTTATCAATAGCTTGTGCTAAGTTACTCGGACTACCACCTCCGGCGTAAACCGTACCACTATTAAGCTCGTTACCGGCTTTGATAGCCAGTGCAGATGCTTCTGCCGCGGTTTGCACATATGCATGGCGGCCCTGCTGATAAATATCAGCTACGCCACCTACGTCTGAAACCACATAGCCATCGAAACCCCACTGTTTGCGTAAGATATCAGTCAGCAGGCGTTTGTTAGCCGGGGCAGGTACACCGTTTACAGCATTGTAAGATGACATTACGGAATAAGCATGAGCTTCCTTTATAGCAGCTTCGAACTGCGGCAAATAGGTCGTGTATAAATCCTGGTCAGTGACAACCGCATCAAACTGCTCTCGAATTGATTCGGGTCCGCTGTGAACCGCGAAGTGTTTAGGAGTAGCAATAGCCTTGAAATAAAATGGATGGTCGCCCTGAATGCCTTTGACAAAAGCAATTCCAAATCGACTGGTGAGATATGGATCTTCGCCGTATGTTTCCTGGCCGCGACCCCAGCGAGGGTCACGGAAAATGTTTATATTAGGCGACCAGAAATCCAAACCAGTCATCGCGTTAAATATCTGGTTCGCTCGGTATTCGTGGTTTTTGGCACGGCCTTCCGTACTAATCGCAGAAGAGACTTCAAAATGCAAATCAGTATCCCATGAAGCGGACATACCGATAGCCTGGGGAAAGACTGTAGATAAATCGTGTGTCATACCATGCAAAGCTTCTGTCCACCAGTGGTAAGGCGCGATACCCAAACGTGGAATTGAAGGAGATGCCATCTGCATGAGAGCTATCTTTTCCTCAAGTTCCAGACGGGAAACAATATCCTTCACTCTTTCCTGAACTGGTAATTCTGGATTGTAGAACGGAAGTAAAGGATCAGGGCGAGCAGGAGGAGGAACAGGAACATCACGTCCACCTGGCCCACCCGGCAAAACACCTATCCCTGTTCCACCAGCAGGCTGAGCGTTCCGTGCTATCGCAGAAGATATAATCGCTGCAACAAAGCATAATACAAAACAAGAAACAACTATTAGTCTCACTTTCTTTTTCATAATAAATATCCTTGCAAAAAAAATATTATAAGTTGAATGCATTTATATACATTAATATGAATTCCTTCCATGAATTGTACCTATATAAGCACCAGATTAAAAGTCTGTCTTTTTAAAAAACACAAAAAATTTTGCTTTTAAATCCTTTTTTTGGATACCAAACTTCAGATGTTCAAATCACATATCTACTGCTCTTCATCTTTTAACTCAGTTATTTGAGGTTTTTCGCCGCATAATGGACATTCTGGATTTCGAGTTAAGCTGATAGTACGAAAGCTCATTTTAAGCGCATCATAGGTCAGTAATCTATCAGTCAATAACTCGCCTAAATTGAGGAGGTATTTTACTGCTTCGGTCGCCTGAAGAGTTCCTATCACGCCCGGAAGCACACCAAGCACACCCGCTTGTGAGCCGGAAGGGATTTGTCCCGGAGTAGGCGGAGAATTAAAAACACAACGATAGCAAGTTGACTTGCCTGGAAGTACTGTAAGCAACTGGCCATAAAAATTAAGAATGCCGGCATGTGAGAATGGTTTATTTTCAAAATAACAGGCATCGTTAATAAGAAACTTGGCTGGGAAATTATCTGTACAGTCAATAACAAAATCATACTTACGAATTATATCTCGAATATTATCAGCCTTTGCCAACTGATGATAAGCTATAACATTAATATCAGGATTTAGTTCTCGAATTTTACTTTTTACGGATTTGACTTTTTCTAAACCTATATCACTTGTATTGTGAATTATTTGTCTTTGAAGGTTTGTCAAATCAACCGAGTCGCCATCTATGATTCCTATCGTTCCAACACCAATTGCAGCCAAGTACAACAATACAGGTGAGCCCAAACCCCCTGCACCAATAACTAACACTTTAGATACAAGCAGCTTTTCCTGCCCGGCTATACCAACTTCGTTAAGGATTATATTTCTTTTGTATCTTTCAATTTGTGTTTCAGTTAACGACATTATCACCTCCTATCAAACACAGAAATTCTACTTTGTAAAAATTTCTATAATATTAATCGAATATTGAACATGTTTTAATTTTGTATTCCTTAAGAACTTTTTTCAAATGCTTTTTCAAGATAACAGTTAATTTCTTAAAAATAAAGAACTTAGAAGGAATTACATGCATTTTTAACGAAATAATTTTCAAAATTAAAAAAAAAGTTGCAAAGGTTAAAACAAAGTGTATTATCGAGTTGTATGTATATTAGCCAGGGGAGCTTGCTGGGCATAAAACTGCAACAGCAGCTGAGAATTCGCATTTAAGCGATGACCCTAAGAACCTGATCAGGTTAAAACCTGCGAAGGGAGGCTCAAATGTGATTTGAAGCACTCCATTTGCGGGAGTGCTTTTTTTATTATTTCATGGAACTTAGAATGGAAACTTTAAAAATCAATGGTATTGAATCACAATTTCCGGATGGCGTACCAAAAACAATAACTGAATTGCTTAAGCATCTTAATATTAATGAAGCAACGGTAGTAGCTGAATTAGAAGGAAAAATCATTACCAGAGATAATTTCTTAAAAACAGCTTTATCTACCGGCCAAAAAATAGAACTCATTCGCTTTGTTGGAGGAGGTTGAGTATATGGATAAATTAGTAATTGCAAACAAAGAATTTGATTCACGTTTATTAATTGGTACCGGCAAGTTTTCATCTTGCGAATTGATGGCCGAAGCAATTGATAAATCCGGCTCAGAGATTGTCACGGTCGCACTACGCAGAGTAGATATTAATAACAAAAATGATGATATGCTCAATGCCATCGACCTGAATAAATATTTATTACTTCCAAATACATCAGGTGCACGGGATGCTGATGAAGCCATTCGCTTATCAAAACTTGCTCGTGCTGCAACTGGTATTAATTGGGTAAAACTGGAAGTTACCCCTGATCCATATTATTTGCTTCCAGACCCAATTGAAACACTTAAAGCCGCTGAGATTCTTGTGAAAGATGGTTTTATTGTTTTGCCTTATATCAATGCTGATCCGATACTCGCAAAGAAGCTTGAAGATGCCGGCACAGCGACTGTAATGCCTCTTGCAAGTCCTATCGGCTCTAATCAGGGAATAAAAACAAGAGCAGCGATTGAGATAATAATTGAACAGTCCAATATCCCTGTTGTCGTTGATGCCGGATTAGGTTTGCCTTCTCACGCTGCTGAAGCAATGGAGATGGGCGCTGATGCAGTTTTAGTCAATACAGCTATCGCAGCATCGAATAATCCACCAAAAATGGCAGAAGCATTTAAGCTCGCAGTTGTAGCAGGTCGAATGGCTTTTACCTCCGGCGGTTCCTCCTCAAGTAAAAAAGCAAGTGCATCAAGCCCCCTTACAGGTTTCCTAAGAGATGAATAATAATACAACAGATATAAAATTGATTCTGACTGAAAAAGATTTAGATAATAATTATCAAAAGTGGCAAGACATTTTACAGAATATTGAATCCAGTGAAGTTGAGAGGGTACTCGCAACACCTCCGGGTACTTATAACCTTGAGAAACTTATAGTGCTTATATCACCAGCCGCTGAAAGCTACTTAGAGCAAATGGCTCAAATATCACAACAACTTACTATTCAAAGGTTCGGAAAAACAATAAAGCTTTATGCCCCGCTTTATCTATCTAATTATTGTACGAACAATTGTCGATATTGTGGTTTTAACAAAGAACACAAATTTAATCGTACGAGACTAACTATTGATCAGGCACTTGCTGATGCTGAAGTGATTGCATCCGAAGGCTTCAAAGATATTCTTCTTGTAAGCAGTGAAGATAAAAAATTCATAGATGTCAAATATCTTTCAGAACTCGCTTCTAAACTTCGAGATAAATTCAGTTCAATATCCATTGAAATATATCCTATGAATACTGCAGAATATTCAGAACTTTTCAAAGCAGGTATCGAAGGTGTCACTCTTTATCAGGAAACGTATAATCGCCAGGTTTATAGTAATTTTCATACTACGGGACCCAAATCAGATTTTGATGAAAGATTATATACTCATGACAGAGCCGCAACTGCCGGGATGCGTGAGATAGGACTGGGAGTTTTATTAGGTTTAACAGATTGGCGAGTTGAAACATTAGCGTTGGCCGAACATGCACATTGTTTAATGAAACGATACTGGCAGTCTCATATTTCATTTTCTTTTCCAAGGCTTCGTCCTGCTTATGAGATTGAAAGTGCTGATATGAAGTATTTTCCAAGTGACAAAAATCTCGTGCAGATGATAACAGCACTTCGATTATGTTTTGCTGATGCAGGATTAGTATTGTCAACACGAGAAGGAGCTTTATTAAGAGATCATTTAATAAAACTTGGGATCACAAAATTAAGCGCTGGCAGTAAAACTAATCCAGGTGGATACTCAGGCAGCAACACAGCGATTAAACAATTCGAAATCGACGATAAACGCAATCCGGCTAAAGTCGCAGAAATGATTAAAAAGGCAGGCTTCGAACCAGTCTGGAAGGATTGGGATAGCTGTTTTACCAAAAGATAAAGGCGTTAATATTAAAGTTTCATAAATTAGTTATTAAAATTCTTGATAAACAGGTTCTTTTTTCAGTTCGGAAATTGTGGGTAAAAGTTGGAAGGACATCACTTCCTCTTTTTCAACAAATCCATTCACTTCTTTTTTTATTTCGTCTATGCTTTTAGCGTGGAGCATTGCAAAAAGATTGTAAGGCCAACCACCGAATGTTTTTCTTTCGTAACAGTGACTAACTATTTGCAAGCTCGCAAGTTTTTTTCCAGTTTCTGCCATTCTTTCTTCTGAAACTTCACATGCAAATAGAACGTTTGCGTTAAAACCAATTTCTTTGTAGTTAATCACAGCGGCTATTCGCCTGACAACTCCTTTATCTATTAATTGTTGTATAATTTTTAGAACATTATCATTTGAGAGCTTTTCGCTTGCCAAAAAGGAAAATGGTTTTTCTGTTACTTCAATTTCCTCTTGCAAGTTTGACAAAATATATTTTTCATTTTCACTCAGTGAAACTTTTGTGCTTTTAGGCTTTATTGTTTTATTATTAGAAATATGCTCATTGTCTGAAACGTTAAAATGTACACTCAACTTAAAAGTTCGTAAAACTGGCATGCTATGGAATTCAATAACGAAACGTTCTTGTAAACCTGATAGTATCTGCTCGATCTTTTCTGTAGTTTGTGCCTGTAATGTGAACCATATATTATAGAAATTATCTCTGATATAATTATGCGAAACTCCCGAAAGTGCATTTACCGCTTCGGTAACATTATGAAGTTTGTCTTGAGGGACATGAGCAGCTACAAGAGTACTTGCTTTTCCAAGAGTACGATGATTAATAATTGCACGAAATCGCCTGATTATACCTGAGTTTTTTAGTTGGCGAATATTATCAAGTACCTGTTCTGTGCTTACACCTAAATCGTTTGCGATTTTTGCAAAGGGTTTTTCACAAACATGAATCCCCTGCTGCAGCAAGGTACATAAGTGCTTTTGTAATTCTGTGAGATTTTGCATATCTAAAAACTGTCGTTGCGAGTCCCCTTGGGACGCGGCAATCTTTATTCATTAATAATTTTCGCGACTTCCTTTGCGAAGTATGTAATCAGGATATCCGCACCGGCACGTTTTATGGATGTAAGCATTTCCATCATAGCAGCTTGCCTGTCCAGTAATCCTGCATCAGCGGCGGCGTTAAGCATCATATACTCACCTGAAACATTATACGCGGCTATGGGACAATCAAAACGTTGTCTCGCACGATAAATTATATCGAGATACGGCAAGGCAGGCTTGACCATTATAATATCTGTACCTTCTTCGATGTCCTGCTCAATTTCTACCATTGCCTGGTCAGAGTTGGCCGGGTCCATCTGGTACGCTTTCCTGTCACCGAAAGCCGGAGCAGATTCAGCCGCGTCTCTGAATGGACCATAAAAAGCTGAAGCATACTTAGCCGCATACGACATTATCGCAGTGTTCTCGAAGCCGTTCTCTTCAAGTGCTTCGCGAATATATTTTACTCGGCCGTCCATCATATCCGATGGCGCGACAATATCCGCCCCTGCCTGTAGATGCGAAAGAGCGACTTTCGCCAATAATTCACAAGTTGCATCGTTATCGACTTTACCGTTATTGATTACGCCGCAGTGACCATGATCAGTATATTCACACAGGCAAATATCTGTAATGACCAAAAGTTCCGGGACTGCATTTTTAATTTCTCTTACTGCCTGCTGAATCACACCATTTTCGGCCCAGGCTTGAGAGCCTCTTGAGTCTTTTTGTTCAGGCAAGCCAAAAAGCAGCACAGCAGGGATACCCAGCGAATAAATTTGTTTTACTTCTTGAGCAATCGTATCAGGAGAAAAGTGATAACAGTCTGTAAGTGACTTAATCGGCTCTTTTATATTTTCCCCTTCTCTTACAAATAAGGGATAGACAAGATTATCTATATTTATGCTCGTTTGTCGGACCAGCTTTCTCATTGCATCGCTGGTTCTCAATCTTCGCATTCTGTTTTTTGGAAAACTCATTAGTAACTCCCCTGCTATTTCATCGAACATTCCTGTTCTATCGCATCAAGCAAACCTTTAAGCGTATGCTCGCTTGCGGTGACATTTACTTTTACGCCTTTTCGTTCCAGTTCCTTTGAAGTGACTGGTCCAACCGATGCAATTTTTATTTTGCTCGAATTTATAATTTCACTATTGATATTATCATAAAATCCCTGCACGGCAGAAGGACTGGCGAAAGTAATCCAGTCTATTTCCCGGTTATGTAGTTTTTCTTCCAAGTACGCCGTTTCGTTCTTTTGCATCACCGCGGTATAAGTCGAAATATCTTCGACCTGGGCATCAGCTTGTTTCAATATTTCGACAAGTTCGTTCGAGGCAATTTCAGAACGCAGAAGCAGGACTTTCTTATCTTTTAAATTTGTAAAACCAATAAGCTGCTTTCCAAACTGCTCGCTTGTAAAAACAGTCGGTACGAAATCAGCTTTAATCGCAAACTGATTCAAAGTCGCTTCCGTTTGCGGCCCGATACAGGCTATTTGTGTAGATGAAAAAACTCTCGCGTCTTTTTTTAATTTTTCCATTGCATCGAAAAATACTTTTACGCCGTTCTGGCTGGTGAATATTATCCAGTCATAATCAGAAAGTTTCGTTAGAGTATGCAAAAATCCGGTTGTCTCTGTCAGAGGTTTTATATGAAAAGTCGCAAAAGGAATAGGATTGCCGCCGCGTTCGATTATTTTTTCTGCGAAATCAGCGTTGCCCGGCTCATCACGTGTCACTACAATATTTTTTCCGAATAAAGGTTGTTTCATAAACCAGTTATAATCGTTGTAATTCTTAGCTGCTTGCCCAATGATAATAAGTGCTGGTGGCTGGATTTTATTGCGTTCACATTCCGCCTGTATGTTTTCTATAGTACCTTCTGCAATTCTCTGGGTTGATAAAGTAATTTCTGATACAACAGCCGCTGGAGTCTCTACGGGTAATCCATTTTCCATCAGTTTTCCGGTGATATTACTGAGATTTCCTATTCCCATATAAAAAACGAGCGAACCGTTGAATTTCGCAAGTACGCCCCAGTCAATATTACTTTCTTTTTTGCCGTCTGCTTCGTGACCGGTGATAAATGTTACCTGCGAACTGTATTGCCTGTCAGTAAGCATTATTCCCGAATACGAGGAGAGTGCAACGCCGGCGGTGACACCAGGAACAATTTCATAACCTATTCCCGCCGCGTTAAGTGCTTCAAGCTCTTCGCTGATACGCCCGAATATACAGGGGTCGCCACCTTTTAGACGAACAACAACTTGACCACTGGAAGCTTTTTCGACAAGAAGCCTGTTTATCTCCTGCTGCGTTGTCGAACCTTTTTCTATGCGTTTGGGAACGTGGATAATTTCCGCATCAGAACGCGCATATTTCAGCAAAGCCGGATTTGCGAGTTTATCATAGATAATGCAATCGGCTTTTTTGATAACTTCCGCACCAAGTACGGTTATCAAATCCGCCCGCCCCGGCCCGGCACCAACAAGATATACAAAACCTTTATTCATAATGATATAATGATACTACATTTCCTTCAAAATATCCATACCGCCTTCTTTAAGCAATTCATGTGCAAGATTTTCAGCGATTGATTCTGCTTCTGCTGTATTGCCTTCTTTTGTTTTGGCGATATAGTTTGTTCCGTCGAAATTGGAAATAAAAGCCTGTATCTTAATTTTGCTATCGTTAATTTTTGCATAAGCGCCCACCGGGGCATGGCAGCCGCATTCCAGAATGGTTAGAATTTTTCGCTCCGCGGCTGTTTCTGTTGCGGCATTTTTATCGTTGATTAGCGATGCAATTGCATTGATTTCTTCGTCATCGATTCTTGTTTCGATAGCTAAAGCTCCCTGCGCAGGTGCGGGTATAAATTCATTCGGATCGAAAATAAATGAAATACATTCGCCAAGACCAAGTCTTTCCAAACCAGCACGAGCTAAAATAATCGCATCATATTCACCCTCTTCGAGCTTTTTTATTCTCGTCTTTACATTGCCGCGTATTGGAACAATCTCCAAATCTTCCCGCATGTGTTTTATCTGTGCGGCTCTTCTCATACTCGATGTTCCGATTCTTGCTCCCTTGGGTAATTGCTCAATCGAGGAAACTTCCAAATTAGAAACGAGGCAATCTTCCACATAGTTTCTATCGCACACCGCAGTAATTTTTAAACCTTTTTGCGTTTGAGTTGGTAAATCCTTGAAACTATGGACCGCAAAGTCGGCCTGTTCTGCTAAAAGAGCATCTTCGAGTTGCGAAGTGAAAAAACCCGTATCTTTCAAAGACCATAAAGCGGTTCGCCTATCGCTATCCCCAGAAGTAGTTATCGTTTTTATTTCGATATTTAGTTCCGGCCGGACTTTTTTTAGCATATCAATAACGCTTTGAGTCTGCATGACAGCTAATTCTCCTGCACGGGTTGCAACTATTAAATGTTCCATTATTATAATTCTTCCAAAATATATTTATTGAGAATTTATGATACATTTTATGAAAAGTGATAATAAAATCCTAATTTTTTCTACTTAACCTATACTAATTAATTGATTAAACTTCCTATGTCAAATCCCTTTCTGTTGTAAGTTCATTTTTTTGATCCTTTCACAATCGAATTTTAACATATTTTTTATGCAGAACGATAAAACAGCCGAGAATGAGACAATACTATAAATCAATTATGAATTTCAATCGCAACGTGTATTGCATATCGCTTCAATAAAGAACTCTACGAAGCTATTGAATATCTCAAAGCTCAAGTTAAGGTGTTAATTAAGCAATAATCAAAAAATCAAAATAGCAAAATTTGCCAAAAAACAAAAAAAAAGGAGAATCAATATTATTGATTCCCCTTGTTACGCACCGTTTATTACAGGCGGTTATGGTAGAACTTCGTGAAAAGGACCACACCACCAAACGATGACACTTTTTATACTTTTGTTTATAAGTAAACTGTAAGATTATAGATTTTTAACTGGAATTTCCTTTACTTTATCAATTAAAAGAGACTGTATATGCAAATGTCGTGTAGCCTCTCTTTTGGCATCAATATCGCGAAATATGCACTCAACCTGCCTGGTTGTCATTTCTGTCACTGCAGCAACTTTTTCAGGAATCATTTTATTGTTTTTTCCATATAGACAAAGGTCCAGTTTGTCATATGGAATAGAAAAAAAGAATTCTTCCTGGCTTTGCTGCATAGGATAAGTATCTGTTGTTGGCATACGCTTTCGAATCTGCTCGGGAATTCCGAGAAATTCCGCCAACTGATAAACCTGTGTTTTATAAAGGTGTGCTATCGGCTTTATATCTGCGGCACCATCGCCAAGTTTCACAAAAAATCCCTGATCATACTCTTGCCGATTTGGAGTTCCTGCAACTATATAATTCAAACGGTCGGCATGATAATATTCGAGCATTTTTCGAACTCGCTGCTTAAAATTAGTTGCAGCTAAAATTTCGAGATAAACAGTTGGGGTCAATCGTACCTTTTTTTGACTCCCATCAGGCGACTGAATAACTAATGAAAAAATTCGAAATCTGTCACCATTCAAAACACTTGGCAAAGTGATCTTACATTTATAACCTGTATCATATTCAGGTATAATTTGTTTAATAGCCTCGTCACGTCGTCGATAACATCCGAGAGATTCTAAAATTTGAGTGATATCTTCGCAAACCGTATTTATACCCAATTTATTACTTATGAGGCGGCTAAGCTTCATTGTTTCGGGAGCAGACTCCTTTTCCGGCATTAGCAAACCTAAAACATGTTCCTTGCCCAAAGCTCTTACACATAAAGCACCTACAATACTACTGTCGATACCCCCTGATAAAGCTACAACTATGCCACGTTTGTTAAATTTCTTTAAAACTACTTCCTTTAGTTTTCGAGTAATTTTTTCAGTTTCCTTAGCACAATTTAATTTAAGCATTTCAGCAGAAAACGCTACATCATTTTTCATATTTATTTAGTCTCCATTTTTTGTAATTGTTTTTTATCAATTTTTCCATTAGCTGTAATAGGTAGTTTATCGATGAATTCAATATATTTTGGAATCATACAAGTTTCCATATTGGCTTTGCAGTATTTTATTAATTCTTTTTTCTCAAGTTTACGTGACGGCAGAGCAATGACATAAGCTTTGATGGCTTTACCAAGTATTTCATCTGGAACATCGATTACAGCCGCTTCTGTAACTCCATCATAAGTACATAAAATATTTTCCACTTCCTTAGGACTGATACGTTCACCTTTACTTTTAATTATTTCATCTTTTCTGCCGACAAAATAAAGAAAGCCGGAGTCATCCCTACTGAAATAATCTCCTGAATATAGTTTTATATTTTCTGGATAATCTCCATTTCTAAATGTTTTAGAAGTTAAATAGTGGTCTTTCCAGTACCCCTGCATTACATTTGAACCTCGAATGACCATTTCTCCAGTCTGACCAGGTTGAACTTCGTTGCCATCTTCATCTACAACGAAAACTTCGCAGTTTGGCATAGCTTTGCCTACTGAAGAAGGCCGTATATTCAATTCTTCCGGTGGCAAATAACAAACCCGTTTGCACTCGGTTAGTCCAAACATTGACAGGAATCTGACATTAGGCATAATACTTTGAAGTTTGCGAATATGCTCGACAGGCAGTGCGGCTCCAGTATTCGTCATATATCTAATTGTGCTTAAGTCATAACTTTTCAGGTCATTCATCTTTAACAACATAGCTGCAATAGTTGGAACGATTGGAAAACCGGTAACTTTTTCCTTAGCAATTTTATTCAAAATATTATGGAGGAATACAAAAGAACTTTCTAAAATTACTGTCCCGCCAAACATAAAAGCCATAATAACCTGATATAGGCCGTAGTCAAATGAAAGCGGCAGAACATTCAGAATAACATCTTCCTCTATATTTTCTATATACTGGATAATACTTTTAGCTGCCGAAATCATATTATGGTGTGTGGACATAACTCCTTTCGGCTCACCTGTTGAGCCGGAAGTGTAGATAAGAGCAGCTAAATCCACATCTATACATTGCGACGAACAATTATTACTTTTAAAATCTTTTGTCTCACAACTTAAATCCGAAAAAATGTTTTCCCAACTTGCAGAATATGGTTTTAATCTTTCTGGAATTTGGTCACTATTTCCAACCCAGATTGTTTTCATTTTCCGTTCAAGACCTTCTAATGCACTGGTAACTACTTTAGCTTTACTTGTATGAGTAATTAGAGCACAAGCATCAGAATTCTGTAATATATATCTCAGTTTTGTTTCCTTCAGTGATCCGGCCAAAATTATAAAAACAGCTCCGGCTTTTAAAATTCCGTACATAGAAATCACTGTTTCCGATGAGTTTTCCAACAATACCGCAACCTTATCATGACGACAAATCTGAATATTACTTAAATATTCTGCCAAGTGGTCGGTATGTTGATTAAGAGTTTTATATGTCCATTGCTCATTATCACAAATTAGCGCATTCTTATCAGGAAAACGTGCGGCTGAACGTCTTAACCATTCATGTACTAACACAGGTTCGAATTCAACTTTTTTCATTATTTAATAGAACCTTTCTTTTGTTTATCGACTGGCATGTTGCAAAGATTTTTTCCTTTTGTCTATCAGAACAAGATTTTTTAATTTAAAATAATCAGGCTTGATTGAGAAGTTTTCCACAAATTTTTGATAAATCAATTGTGTAGATAAAATGCCTACAAGAGCCATATTATCAACTTCGTTTGAATTACCTATTGCCCTCAACTTGTGTAGAAGTTTTAATACTTTATTACTATCAAACAATCCGCTTGCTTTTAATGAACTTTCTGAAAGCGTTTCTCTTGTAAAATCAACCTTTTTATTATTGAGCAGGCTTTGTTTTATCGGGGCTCGATAAGGGTGTTTTGGACGATGAGCAATTTCCAAAGGCAAAATATTCTCAAAAGTCTTTTTAAGAATATGCTTTTCGTTTATGCCCAGGATTTTCCATTTAGCCGGTACACGAGCCATGAGCTCGATAACTCTCGGATCAAGATAAGGAAGCCTGATTTCAACTGAATGCGCCATTGCTACTCTATCTCCCTGTGAAGAAAGGAGATAATTACTGAGAAAAATAGTCATCTCCAAATATTGAGCTTTAGCAAGCGAATCCCACTTTTCATAATCAGGAGGTAGATTTTCCCTGACCTGAAGGCATGGATCATAATTTCCAATAGCATGTCGAAGTTCCTGTGAAAAAAAAGTCTTAATCCTGCTTGTATTATTCCATCTGATTAAATGTGAAAAAACAGGATCATCAACCTGATCAAGACCCCTGGTAAAAAATGACTGTAATGAATTCCTGAATCTGGAATTATCAAATATGTATGGATACAATTTACTGAATAAACCGGATCGCTTTTGAGAATCAGGATATCGGGCACAGAATCTTCGAATTTTTGACTCTTTGAATATCCCATAACCCCCGAATACTTCATCCGCTCCCTCACCTGTCAGCACAACCTTTAATCCATTCTGATTTACTAACTCTGATAATAAAAATAATGGAACCGGTGCTGTTCTTAAAATCGGTTTTTCGCAATGCCACAAACAATCCAATAAAGATTCACCAATTTTGTCGTTAGTCACATTAATCTCCGAATGATTCGTTTTAAGCCAGTCAACCATTTGATTTTGAAAGTAACCTTCATCAAAGTTTTGTTGTTCAAAACGTATTCCAAAAGTTTTAACTTCACGTTTGAAATTATTGACAACTAAACTTGTCACAGCTGAAGAATCAAGTCCGCCACTTAGATAACATCCAACGGGAACATCGGATCGCAGGCGAATGCGCACTGCATCAAGCATAAGTTCCCTGATTTGCTCACAGATTTTCCCTGGCCTTGTATCAAATTGCTCCGAACGAGGATAAAAAGGGATATCCCAATATTTTTTAAGATTTATTTTACCTCTTAATACTTTCATATAATAACCCGGAGGTAATTCATAAATATTTTTGAAGACCGTCCTGGGACTTAGAGTTGTCCAGAAGGTAAATATCTGGTCCAAAGCAATTGGATCAATTTCACGGCTAACCTGTTTGTTTACAAATATTGCCTTAATCTCTGAAGCAAATATCAAGGTGTTATCTGAAATTGTGTAATATAAAGGCCTGATTCCAATCCTATCACGAGCTATAAATAATTCTTCATTTTTAGTATCCCATATAGCAAAAGCATATTGACCATTTAATTGGTTTAAACAATCCTCTCCATATTCTTCATATAGATGGAGTAATACCTCTGTATCTGATTCTGTATAAAACTGATGACCTTTTTGTATAAGCTGATTACGAAGCTGAGGATAATTGAATATCTCTCCATTATATACAATCCAAAGGCTTTTATCTTCATTATGGACAGGCTGTTCACCGGAAACCAGGTCTATGATACTTAACCTCGCATTAGCAAGCCCGACATTATCATCAAGATATATACCATGTTGATCAGGGCCTCTATGCTTAATCATTCCTATCATGCGCAGGAGTATATCTTTTGATATCGTACTCCTGTTGCTTAAATTACATATACCTGCAATACCACACATTTAAAAAAAGTCCTAACTAAAAATACTTATTCGTTCATCAACAAACTGTCTGTTTTATATTGTCCTTTTTAACGGCGCTATTTTTATGGAATTTGGACATATCCATAGAATAATAATTATTGCCCATTTGCTTCCAGCCAGCCGTAGCAGAATAGCGAGAGATCTATCTCATCAACAATTCCATCGTAATTGAGATCCGCTATATAGTATTGGCTTTCAGCTCCAGACCACCCAGCCAATTTCGCAAATAACCACCATGCAGCATAGGCTTTTTGGTTAGCATTAAGCGGCTGACTATGTGCAGATTCGCACTGGTACCAATCGGCACCTTTAGTATGACTACCCTGCCATTCCTGGGCCCAGTTTCCAAGAAGCTCTCCGTTTTTTGAAGCATAATAATCACAATTATCATGTGAAAAAGGAAAATATGTTCCATTAGGATCATGGCTTTCAATATCGGCAAAATCATAAAGCACTTTGTTGTTGGCTTCACAATAGTCTCGGATAATTTGATTAGCGGCTTTGTTATTTGCATCTTCCCAGTGGTCTACATGACCGGTCATATATATAAATGTAACATCAGGATAGTCAATTTCAAGTTGGCTCATTGGAATGATATATTCACTCAATAAAGTATCGTTGGAATATTTGCCGCTAACCTGTCCACACCACGACCACATCACAACGTTAACATCAGTATTCTGGGAATCGTTAAGATATGTTTGAGTATTATTTACCCAATCAGGATAATATCCTACATCACCATTCATTGCATAATCATGTAAATCAAGCGATCCATTAAAGCCTCCATTGTTCCATGCAAAAATATCTACCGGTAATAAGAGCCTTTTTCCGCCAGAATTTGCAAAATC
Source organism: Bacteroidales bacterium (assembly GCA_016926235.1). The sequence continues at coordinate 20,077 of JAFGOZ010000208.1, forward strand.
TATCAATCCATTCATCCCACTTATAATCTGGGAGCCGTGTGATGTATGAGCATATGCAACATGAAGAGATTCTTTTGCCTGAAGAATTGTAGATTCAGGTATTAGCGTAATATCTGTACAAGTATGATCAATAATCACAGGTTCAGTACGTTCGGCCATACTTAGACTATTAAGTGAAAAAACTACGGCTAATAAAATTGATATTTTGATGTTCATAATATGACTCCTTAAATATTGAAAGTACAATGAACAAAACAATACGAACATAATTGTGTTCTATACAATTACTTTCTTTTTTAACTTCTTATCAATAAAGTTGGATATCCTTTGAATGGAGTCGAAATTTTCTGGAATAACCTCATCATCTTCGACCTTGATCTGAAATTGTTCTTCCACAAATGTGATGATTTCAAGAAATCCCATAGAATCAAGAATACCATTTTCCTGTAAAAGTATATCATTACCAAGTCCCTCATCATTACCAAATAAAATATTTTCGACTATATAATTTTTTACATTTTCCTGTATTTGCATTATTTATCCTTCCTTGATTAGATTCAATATTATAGATTTGATAAAATTCACAAGATGACTAAAGTTCATAAAAACCGAATCATCATTAAAAATAGACAATACTAAGTGACTATAATCATGCTTCATTTTATGGTTGCGAGGAGATGGTCCTGTCTTTACTATGTAAATTATCCGATACAAACTGCTGTACAACCTTAGCTAAGAATAAAGGACTATCCAGATTCCTTCTAAACATTCTTTTAGGTTCCTGAATCAATCGATATGCCCATTCCAAGCCAGATTTACGAATCCACTCGGGAGCCCATTTGACATTGCCCGAATGAAAATCAAACGCCGCTCCCACTCCTATCATCGCGGCTGCTTTTATACGTCCCAGATGCTCAGCCATCCATTTTTCCTGTTTCGGCGCACCCAAGCCAATCCAAACGATATCTGGTTCTGTGGAGTTGATTTTTTTTATAACGGCTTGATCCTCTTGATATGAAAGCGGCTTGAATGGTGGAGTATAAGTTCCTGCAACCTGCAAACCTGAATACATATTTGAAAGCCTTGCAGCAAGTTTTTCGACAACACCTTCTGCTCCACCATAAAAAAAATGGCGATATCCTTTTTGCCGACCCCAGTCGCACAGTTTGAGCATTAGCATTGGACCAGTTGCCCTCCCATTGTGTTGATAGTGTAAAAGAGACGCCGCTAATATAATTCCTACACCATCTGGTAGAGTCAGACTTGCCATTTCTGTTGCCTTATGCATTTCTGCATCCCGGCTGCACATCATAACACTATGAGGATTAGTTATTGTTACATAATGCTGCTCACGAGCTTGTCGCCATCGTTCAATCGTTTCCATTACGGTGTGGTAGGCAATCAGATCAAAACGAACTTGCAGGATACTTTGCTTTTGATTTGAGGTTAACATCAACGTAATATTAAATATGTAATTGTCCCAACCTACAGATACAATTTATAGACTATGTACCATTACATGTCTTAGATAGTCTATTATTTCTAATACGTTTTTTCAGAAGAGTTTGTAATAAATTCAAGTGACAATACTTTTTAGACGAAGCATTTTATATCTATAATATAAATCATATGTCCCATTCATCACCATTTTGATATAGCTAAGTGGAGCTTCCGCAGGTACACAATCTCGATGAAGGTGATATCGATTTGTTTTTAATGTATTGACACCATTAAGTGCCGTAAAACAAAAATCATAATGTTGTCGAATATATTCATATGCATATCGCCCCGCCTGACGCTCTGTTCCGACTGGAAAAGCAAATTCCCGAATATTTATATGCAAGAGGTCTTCCAGAATTTCCTTGGGACGAACCAGTTCTCTTATGGCTGTTTCCTTATCTTGTATATCACGTAAAATAATATGTGAATGAGTATGCGGACAAACCATATGACCCTGTGCAACAAGTTCACGTAGATGTTCTATTTTCATAAACCTGTATTCACTCGGAGATAGTTCCTGTGAACAAGGTACATTTAAGTAAATCTTCTCTCTGGTAAAGCGATACATTTCATTATCTGTATTTAATTCTAAAATTTTAGTAGGAATAAAGAATACTGCTTTAATATTATATTGGGACAATATCTTAACTGCTGCTTCATAACTCGATAAGAATCCGTCATCAAAAGTTATTAAAAGCATATTTTTTTGGAAAGCCCGCTTTTCATAATAGGATGAGACAAAGTCTTTCGGTGAAATAATTGTTCTATTTCTGGATAAATATTGTATAAGTCTATCATAATTTGTCATATCTTCAGGTTTAACATGATGTGTGTATATAGCTCTTACACATTCGTTACACCGAATAATCTTAGCGTAATTGTGAAGACCTATAAGTTGAAACATCTTCCCATAAGTGATTAGCTTGTTATTCATAAAATTATAAATGCTGCTTATATTTAACAATAATCTGCTTGTAAATACCCATCAACCGTTCATAATATTTTTCAGGTGAATATTCATGTAAAGCATTTTTTTGTCCAGCCTTACCCATCTTTTGGGCAATATCAGGATTATCCCATAAATACTTTATCTTTTGGGCTAAGTCTTCTGCATTACTTGGCTCGAATAATAATCCATTTTTATGATCTTTAACTATTTCGGGATAACCTGCCATCTTTGGGGCAATTATCGGTAAATTAGCTATCATAGCCTCTGGAAATACCATTGGAAATCCTTCATAACAGGTACTAGCTAATACAAAAATATTTGCTTCTTTATAAGCAGTCTGAAGACGAGTTTTATTTAGCATACCTAACATTTCAACATTGGATGGCAATATTAGGCTTTTTATATAATCATCACTACCACTGCCAGCCAACTTAAACTTGATATTCGATAAACATTTCGCAGCGGCCAGTAAAACCGATATTCCTTTTTCAGGGCTTATCCTTCCAGCATAAAAGACATAACCATCTTGTTTTTTTATAGATAGCGATTCCACAGATAATTCTGTCATATTAGGAATAACAACTATCTTACTTCCATTAAAACCCGCAGAAATGAGTACTTGCCGTTGAAATTCTGTAAGACAGACAAAGAAATCCACATTATCATGGTAATATTGCTTTACTCTCGCGAACCAGTTTCTCAAAAAATATCCAAGAGATTTTAATATATTCTGCTCACAGTTATTTAGCAAACAATTATATTCCCGACCACCTTTACATTTTTCACAAACCTGTCCATTATTCATAAACAATCCATTCGGACATATAAGTCGATAATTATGTACTGTCATAACTATCGGTACACCCGCCTTTTTTATAACAGGTAGAATCGCAGGTGAAATAAACGGATAGAGATTATGTATGTTAACAATGTCAGGCTTTACCTCAACTAAAAGCTTCTTTACACGTTGACAGGAAACTGGATTATAAATCCCGGAAAAAAATGCCCTTACATTTCCAAGCGTCATTGATGGTATTTCGGCACTGCTGCGTTCATATCTATAAACAGAATGTCCGTACGATTTAAGCAACTTAAATTGAGAATCAACGACAGCCTCTTCACCAGAATATTTACCGTACGAATTGTGAATTAGAAGAAAGTCCATAAATTATGCTGGCCTATATCTTCCTTTCCATGTTAACAAAATATAATTATCTAAAAATTTTGGACTCTTGCCGGACTTTTTATTCTTTTCAATAGCTCCTAATACACCAGAACAGAAACGATCCAATGACCAATCACGAATTAGTTCCATTGATCTATTCCCCATAACTGATAATTCACAATCACTTAACTCAGAAACTCTAAAAAGCAAATCTGACAATTCATCAATATCATTTGGAGAAAACTTCCAACCATTATAATTATTTTTAACTAATACATCTGAACAACCGCATCTATTACTCACTAAAACAGGTTTCCCAGAAGCCATAGCTTCATTTATAACTAATCCCCAAGTTTCCTGAACAATACTTGGTAAAATAACAACTTTTGATAACAAATAATATATCGCAAGCTGTTGTTGAGTTTGAAATGGTCTTAAAATAACGTTTGAAAGATCGTTTTTTACAAGGTACTCAACTAAGTGATCCTTTTCAGGACCATCTCCCACTATCACAAGACTCGCTGGATTTTGTATTTGTTCGCAATACATTTTGTATGCCTTAAGCAAAGTAATCCAATTTTTCTTTGCAACCAATCGCCCTACTCCTAAAAAATAGTTATCCGGCAAGTTATATTCAACTCTATACTCTCTCTTTCTATTTAGATTTTTTTCAGTCTCTTTCTTCCAAAACTCATTATCGACAACATTTAATCCGTAGAACATTTCATCTTCACTAAATCCCCAATAGTTATAATCTTTTTCATAACTCGATGACGGCAAAAATACAGATTCAACATTGGCGAATAATCTCTTTTTAACCATATTTGTAATAATTGACCTTGGCACATCATGCAATCTGGCATCATCAAAAATAACAACAGGCTTATTATTATTTTTGCACCAATATACCGCGTTAGCACCCGAAGGGAATGCAATAGCACCGGAAAAGACAATATCAGGAGCAACATCATCTAATTTCTGACAAACACATTTCCTTATGTCTTTAACATTCAAATCTTCTATCGCATCGTCAGGATATAAACAATGCCACCAACTACCACTTTCATTATTATGATCAGCAAATGAATACGGACTACCTTTTCCTGATATCTCGATAACAAGAAGTTCATGACCAATAGATTCCAAAACTTCTTTCAAATATCTAAGCCTTAGTGGCCAATAAATTCGAAAATCCGTATGAATAAAAACAACTTTCATAATAATACTCTATTTCAATGAACTGTTTATGAATTAGTCTTCAGAATAAAAAATTTCATTTTTTAGGTGTATCCGCTTTTAACGATAATTCTTTGCTGCTATTTGTTTAATTATCCCTAAAATGGTATTTACGAAACCGACGCATTGAATTGAAAATAATATTGGATTATGAGTATTGTTAAGCATTGCGAACTTATTCTTACTTAATTCTAATACGTATGGCAGACATACTTTGGGAAAAGGAATACCATGATTGCTTGTTTCATATTTAAAAATATTTATTCCGGTTGATTTTACATGTTCATACTGTTTTATATCTGAATGACTTCTATTTGAATAAAAATAATAGATACTATATGGATCAGATATTATATTTAATGAATCATATAATTTTCTTACATCAGGATTGTCTGACTCCCGAAAGACAATTGGATCAATCAACTTATTTGAAGTGTTTAATAATGAATTCAACTCAAATTGACCATTGAAAGAAATACAAATCTCAGCACCCAATAACTGACCATAAACTACAGATGCATATCCACCCGCAGAACTGCCAACGGTAATAATTTTATACCCCATTGTTTTTTCTTTGAGCCACTCTAAAAGACATAGCGGAGAATTAATTTCTTTATTAATTCCTCTTAAATACCATTGTTTTTTTATATCTCTAAGAAATATATGCTTACATCCATATGATATTCTTGTCTCAAACCATTCAAATCTGTTCTTTTTAATTATTTGTTCTTCAAATGTATTCTCTACATTGGGATAATATATATTATGACTGCTGAAATATATAATGCAGTATTCCTGAGGATTATTCGGAGCAGTTTCAATCATGTAATTGGCATCCTGAGAATACACAGAGTTAACCATTTCGGAATCAGCCTGAAATGAATAGACCATTAATTTTTCTCCCAAATTTTGGGGAATAATAATCTCAAGTGAATGGACATAAAATGTTTAATAGCTTTAAAGTAACCAAAATGTCTTTTTTCATAAAGCCAGAAATAGTATGGATGGCTACAGCCTAATGGAGAATACAGATTTTTACATTTTTCTATAAAACCGATGTCTGATCTACACCAAAGAGGTGGCTTCTCATGATTCTCACATACACCAATATAATATCTTGTGATATAACTTTTAATACCCAATTTTTGAGCTCGTAATGAGTAGTCATGATCACCAATTGCATGTGGCCAGATCGGATCAAGCATTCCTACTATTTGATAAACCTTTTTTGATATTAATACAACATTTCCATTTATACAATCACACTTTTGGAAAGTACCGTTAGGCTCAAGAATTTTGCCTGTTGCTGTGCAATATCCACCATAGGTAGCTTTTACAACAAGTTGTGATTGTGTTACTCCGCTTATTATTGCGTTGTCCTCATATTCATTTATGCCAAATAGCAGTTCTTCCAACGCATTAGAATTTAAGATAACATCATCATTTAACCACAAATAATAACTATGTTTTTTAGATTCAATAGCCTTAGTCCATGCCAAATTCATACCTTTATTCCAAAATAGCTTTCCATTCCCCTGAATAACGTTTACATCTGGAAACATTTTGCGAACAGCATCTACTGATCCATCGGTACAACCATCATCTACCAGAAAAACCTCAAAATAAAAACCATCTGACAAACTCTGCTTATAAAGTGAATCAAGACAGGCAAGAGTTTTAGTCTTACGATTATGGCATGTCATAAGAACTGCAATTGATTTTGTACTATTATTTTGCATTATATTATATTCAAATAATCAACGACTTCTTCATCTGTCATTTTTCTGAACCATGTGGAGCTTACTAACCCTATAACTAACCAAAAGAAAAAGAAATTCAGATCATACTGTGTGAATTCCTCTACAAATGACAACATCCACCGAGAGGCAATTAACAATCCTAACATTTTCGACAAATAGTTATTTGAATAATAAATAGCAATATAAGATATATATAAAAGAAGGCAGAAGTAACAAAATATACCTATCAATCCGTATTTAAAAATTATATTTAATGCTCCCACTTCACTGCCATATCTTTTTCCATCAAGTCCCCCGCCCGAATCTACAAAAAGAAATGTTTCATAATAACCGGCAGCTCCTTCACCAAATAACCAGTTACCGGTTTGGTTTAATGAATCAAAAACCTCAACAAATAAATCTGTTCTTGAATCACCTAACATATTATACTCATTGCCTTCATTGTCATACACAATTACCTTATCATAATAAGAAATTTCCTGCAGTATATTGTATCTGCCGCTAATTCCCAGGAGAAGCAAACATATTGGTACAATAAAGACTGCTACATGAGCAAATCTTAACATATTTAGATTTATATATTTTCTTAACTTAAAAAGCAGCAATAAGCACAACGAAATAAAGACTTTTAACAAATTTGCACGAAAATCTATACAGATAAAAACTGAAATAAAAACTACAATACCAATTTTAACGGCTGTTTTCTTATTAAGATAAGGAATGAACAATAAATATATACTTGCCGGCACAACTAACCTCGAATAAAGCTCATGAGCAAAATAATTTAATGGAATAAATGCAAATGCAAAAGGAAACATAAATTTGAGGAAAAAACTAAAAACAGGGGAAAAATAATTCACTCCTAAACAAAAGACAAGAGGTACTGTAGAAAAAGTTACTGCACTCATAAATAGAAATTTCCAATCCCAGTAATTATTAGAAGTAAATGCACTATGCAATAAACCTGAAACTAATACTACAAGCCAGATAAAATACAAAACTTTCACATCAATATGCAGTTCTTTCCAATTTGTCTTTTTAGCAAAATATAATAATACCACAATTGACAGGTAATAAAGAAATAATGACAAATACGTTGAAATATTAATATTGAGTTTTCCAACGTTACTAACAATTCGTAAAAAATCTGCAGCTATTACAGAAAATAAAAGAAACCAAATTAAAATCACCTGCTTATTATTCACCTATATAACTCAAAAATTATACTGGTTTTATGTTTTTCAGGTACAAGGTATCGATGTAATATGAGATTCATCGATTTTATCTAAACGTTTAACTACTCTCGCTGGTATTCCAGCAGCCACTACGTATTCCGGTAATGATCTTGAGACAATGCTATTAGCCGCAACAATTGTACCCTTTCCAATTGTCACTCCTTTAAGTACAGCAACACCTAATCCAAGCCAAACATCATCTTCTATCACTACCGGCTTTGTATCCACAATACCATCATTAAAACGAGCGTTTGGATTTAACGGATGAAAATCAGTATCGAATATAAGACAATTTGCACCACAAAGAACCCTGTTGCCTATTATAATAGAATTATCTGCGGAAATTACTGTACCACTAAAGCCGCAATCATTACCTATTGTAATAGTAGCATCGCGATTTGCGCTTATAAAACACCTACGTAAAATGACTGAATTTGACCAGGAAGCCGAACGGAATTTACAATTATTTCCTATTGAAATTTTCCCGAGCATATGTTTTTGAAATTTAGGAATTCCATATGCGAGTAAACGACCATCTGTATGTATATTCCACCATCGTACTAATATATTTGCGATAAAACTATCCACTAATTGACGCGTTTTGTAATCACAACGATAAAAAGCATAAGGCAGTATATCACGTAGCGAATATTTATATATATACGATAATTTAGTCATTAAAGGTATTAAAGACAAACTAACAGACTTTCAAAATATATTTAATTCAAAATCAATCCAGGGAAATAAATTTTTCAATATCAGAAAATTTGTTTATATGCGTCTTAATCCATTTGATATCTCTATCCCACCAGGCTATTTTAAGTAGCTTTTCGATTATATTTTTCGAAAATCTATATCGTATTAGTTTTGCAGGGACTCCACCAACTATTGCATACGCAGGGACATCTTTTGTGACAACCGCTCCGGCTGCAATAACTGCTCCATCCCCAATGCTCACCCCATCCATAATTATTGCTCGCGTTCCAATCCAAACATCATTACCAATATTTATATGGCCATACTCTTCATGAAAAATAGTTTTGTCTATAAGTGTTATACAAGGGGAAGGTTTGCGATAAAATATTGGTGAAGTAGCAACGATTGTTTCCAATGGATGCCTGCCTAAGCCACAAAGAACATAAGGTGCTATCGAACAAAAACATCCCATATTACAATATTGAAACTGTGAATCATGCCCTATGTATGAACATTTTCCAATTCGGCTATTATAAACTTTTGTGTTGTAATCAAGAAAGACATGTTCTTCAAATTGACAATTATCATCAGCAAAAGAACCTCTTTTAAATACAGTTCCCTTATATCGTTTTGCACAATAACGGCGTAAAGCTGAAATTTGAGTAGAGTGACAGATCGCTTCTATAAATCCAATGGGTAAAGCAGCAGCTTGTTTAAGTATTTTTTTCATTATATTGATTTAATAACTGTGACTATAACATATTACCAATAACACGCTCCTTCAACTTTATTAGCACATTCAGGAATTTCATTATCTTCTGGTCTAATCCAATGTTGGTTAAATAGATTTCTGTATGGCCATACAATATACTCTTCCCAGCGTTTTCCGATTATTCCAAATAGCAACTGGGCCACACCCCCCAAATGAATGGCCTTTTTACCTGTCAGTTTTATATGAGCGGCTAAAGGAAAGCCATAAGCTCCACAACCAATTATTGCTATATCATAATCGGTTTTATCAATTTCAGATTTCATATACTCAAGTGCCGCAAACCAATCAGGAAACTGGGAATTTCTACCACCTAAACTTTGTACAGCTTTAATGGTTTTAAGTTCGAACTCGGGAAGCAGGTTGTTATCGAAAAGTAATTCTCTTATTAAATATTGTTTTTGGATGGTTTCTGTAAAAGGGTGAACTACAAGCACCTTTTTTCCTTCCAGGGCCCAGGTCCATGGCTTGGTTGCAAAAAAAGGTTCCATATCTTCCAGGACAATCCGTTTGGCATTTTGCAATTGTTGTGAAAAGTTTAGTTCCTGATACAACCATGAACCAAGAATATCTACTTGTTCCATATCAACTAACATCATCTCACAAAATCTTTCTATTTTATCTATCTCAGGAGGAAAAAAGCCGCTCCAATTTTGCATCTGCAAAAGTATCCCTTTTTCCCACCACCATGGCTTAGATTTTCCTCTAATATATGTAATATAATTTTTATTTTGTTCTTTGACACCCAAATAATTGGTAAGACATGCAGTTTCAGTACTGCCTAATCTTGCGATCATACATGGTTCATTGCGGCTAAGAAAATCAGATATTAGTTTATTAGAATATTCTTTGTTAGAAAATAAAGTCCAAATACGGCCTGTACTGTTTTTACAATATATTGAAGCTAATTTCCTACAGAATTTTATTGCGATTTTCATATTTAAACACTAACAACTTATTCCTTGAACATTTATAATTGAATCACTTTCAGCGACTATCCAATCAGAAGTTTCAGGATAACCATGCCAGAAATCAGATGGACATACTTTAATGCCATTATTAAGTAAAGCAGGTTTGTACGAAAAAGAACTTTTGCTTGTTATGAGTAAATCCGCATAAACCATATGCAAAAATGAATCCATTGCAGACATAGCAAAACAGTAATTAATATTATCAAATTCTTCAAATTCTGAAAAATCTTTTATATTACCCTGCGAAAACAAATAAACAGCAATCGGCTTCTTTACGTTGAGATTGCCGATAATCTGTTTTAATACTTTATAAAAATAATCATTACCCTGCCAACGCAATAACAGATTGGGATTTTTATTTTTCTGACTTACAATAATATCTCCTCTCCGTATATGAACAGCTATATTGTAATATTCATCTTTATAAACAATTTTATCTTTTTTCCTCGCTTTAGCAGAATAAAACTTCTTTTTTAAATCATCCATAACACCATACTGATCATGATAAAACTGATCTTGCTCACAAATAAAGACTACTTTTTTACCCATATATGATGATATAATATGTTTGATATGGTCCACTTCATATACATTATTTTCATCAAACAAAGGTAGTAATACTTTTTTATATCCATGACTTTTTACCAATTCATCAACTGAAATCTCATTTTCACCAAAACCTAAAAACTCTTCCCATTGTTCATTTGAAAAAGGAGTATGCGCAAACCTCAAACCAAATTGCTTTGCAAACCAATATCCTGCTATCCAGTTTGCTATCTGATGGCCAATACCGGCACCTGGATTCGGGACCGCAGAAAAATATAATATATGAATAGTCTTAGGTCCAAAAAACAAATAATGCCAATATGAATAATACAAGAAATTGTAATATTTTGTTTTTTTTAATACATGAACTATTTTTTGCCATAGTTTAAATTTAATTTTGTTTAGAATTGCCAATATTGCGTCTAATAATATTTTCATAATTCATATAATTGTTGCCACAATCACTGATTCTCTTTGACTTTTATACATTTTACTCTCGGAAAACCATGTAATCTCCAGACAATCTTTGTTAAGTATATATAAACAAGAGAAATCCTTTTACACATTTTATTTTTAATAATTTTATTTTCAATAAAAGAAAAGTTGCTTAGTAAATCCCTATCCAAATTTGAATAAAAATAGCCTATCGATTGGTAATTATTGTCCTTTATTAAGCTCAAGAGTATTGCTCTTATTTCATATTTGGTAAAGATCATATATAAATTATTAACTCTTTTTGAATTTAACCATTTTCTGTAAGATAAATTAAGCCTTTCTACAACATGTTTAAACATCTGGAATCCTTTTGCTTTGGAAGCTTTGGTTGCCTGTCCATCAACGTCACCAACGTAAACACTTAAGGCATAACCGATATAAACAACAGAAGAAAGAAAAGCAATTGAAAAAAATAGAGCATAATCCTGATTAAGCTTCATACCAACAGGAAATCCTTTAGTTTTATTAAACACTTTTTTCGATACAACGGTTGCGCTGGTATGAGAAAATACATGTGGATTCTCGAAATAATTTACTTCAAGTATTTTATTTTTATATTTACCTGCGAGTCTTAAGTATGTCCCTGAATTATTTCTCACATATCCCGCACAACAATACATTCCTGCTTCAGGATATTTTTCTATTGCCTCCTTAATTTTAAATAAATAGCTGGGCAACCATTCATCATCACCATCAAGAAATGCAATATACTCATATTTTGAATTATCAACCCCAACATTTCTCGCTACGCTTACTCCTTGATTTTGTTGTTTAATTATTCTGATTCTTGGATCTGTAAAACATTCCTGTATATACTCTGCTCCGCCATCAGTTGAACCGTCGTCAACAATTACTACTTCATAATCGCTCACAGTTTGACTCAACACAGTTTTTAATGTTGAAGCAATTGTATGTTTTTTATTATAAAGTGGTATTACAACAGATATCATCTAATATACCTTTGATATAATTTAATGCCTTATTTTTTTCAGAGGCTATAATATTATCTACAAAGTCCCAGTCAATATTATCTCTAAAAAGATTATTATCAAAATCATATTCATCAGAAATAACCAATTTATCTACTAAATCAAACTGTTCTAACAAAGAATATATTCTTTCACTTTTATATGGTGTTATAACAATAAATGGCTTATGAAAAATAAGAGAAAAAACGACAGCATGGAATGAACTACAAATCATGAACGATGCATTATATACATAATAAATCCATTTACCAGGTGTAACTATAATGTTTTTGTACTTTTTTAATCGTATTCCATGGTCTGGATTACGCAAATTAATCAGCGGCATATTATATTTATTCACTATATAATCAATCAAATCAAGCTGTTTATTTGATAGAAATGGCATAATATATGATGCTATATATGATTTTGTGTTTGTACGATATATATTTGTATTTCGACAAAAATAATCATAATACTCGTTGGCTGAAAGTAAAAAAGTAGGATCACACAGGTGGTTTATTTCTTTATCAATTCCTTCTAATATAGAAGCGACATAAGCAACACCATTTGATTCCCGAATGCTAATATTATCAATATTGCCAAGTAATCTTATCAGTTCTGCATTAAATGATTCCGGATAATATTTTTCTCCAAAGCTGGCAGCAATAGAAATCCTTTTTGTATCTCTACTTCCAAAATCTAAAAAATATTCATAAGGTATTTTATCATTATGATTTCTCCAGACTTGATCGCTACCACTAACATAAATAGTATTATCTGGAGGATCGGTTTTCAGTTGCTTATACGACTTATAAACAATCTTGCCTCTTTTTAAAAAAGGACTGAAATTACTGAAATTATTATTACTATAATAATACCGAAAAAACAAATCCTGCCATTTATGAAACATTCCAATAGGTGATTTTGAAATAAGACTATTTAATTTTATTTTCCTGGGCCTAATATAATTAATAAATTCAGAATCTACTCCCAGTTTATTAAATTGCTTTTGAATGGCGAAAGCTTGTAATGCAGCACCGCAATTCACAGAATCATGAAATGTCATTATCCCTATTTTCAATGTTATTCAATTTCCTGTTATCTCAAAATAGTAATCACATAAAAATACACCTATAGAAATATCTCTTATTTTCAAACTCAACACTCTGTTATTTATTACAGATATTTACTAATATTGCACCATTTACACCGCCATACATTTTGTTTGTGTTAAGCTTATTGTAATGCTCAATATTTCTGTATTTCAGAACTTTAGCAGGATTTCCTCCGACAATGGCAAACTTTGGAATATCTCTTGTTACAACCGCCCCCATTCCAATAACAGAACCTTCACCAATATGCACACCCGGAACAATACACACATTCTGGCCAATCCAAACATTCTTCTCTATATGCACAGGTTTCTTCACTACCGAATCATCATATGGAAGAACTTGACCATTATAATTGTGATTTATAGTATAAATAGTTAAGTTGCGGCTAAAATGAGCATTATCCCCAACAAACAATCCTCCTTCTGCCCTAAAGACTGCATTATCATTGATGTGAATGTTTTCGCCAAGTTCTATCGATTCAAGACCTGTCCAATGCATTTTCCCATTAAGATAAATATTTTTCCCATGTGTTTTCAACTTAGAAAGTAACTTGGTATTTAACAGGGAAATTTCTTTATTCTTTAAGTATAACCTGACAAAATTGAATCTATATGTGAAAACAAAAAATAAATCCAACAACTTATATATAAACAATTTAATATATTTTTTCAAAATTGACCTTGAGAAATTCAATGAAATTGAACAACAAAAATGATGTATACCGTGAATTTATCTATGGCACTCTAATAGTAACTTTTTAATTCTATACCTGACTTTAAGCTTATTTCTAATTCTATCAAGATATTTAGGCCTTAATGTATTTTTATATACAGTATATAAATCAAAACTTTGCAACATTGATATAACATGTTCTCTAATATCCGGCTTCTCAAAAAACCTTGCCGGATGTGCATTAACTAAATCTTCAAAAGAACATAAGTCAACATTCAGCTTGTCTCTAATCGCACTAAAAACATCAGTTCCTTTTGAACTATTAATTACAACAATGTTATGGGCAATTTCGCTATTCTTATATTTGTCACCCCAAAAATCACCTATTCTAATATCAGAAGAACATATATTATGTCTGAAAACACATGAATAACATGAAGTATTTAAGCAGTACTTTGAAAAGTATAATGAGTAAAAAATCTCATTCTCAATATATTCTTCTCTTATTTTATTATTTGTTTCAGCAGTTATTTTGATATTGTTACTCTGTCTAAAATTGTCTTTTTTCTTAAATCTAAAATTTATATTTAAAACATGGTCAAGTTTGTATTTATCCAACGCATAGTTTAATAATTTCTGCCACAATAAGTTTGATGGTGTGCCATGACAGAAAAAATCAACGAGAACAAAATTCTCTTCAACTTTCTGGTGAGTTATCCATTGCCTTAAACTATATATTTGACATGGTGTTCCAACTACAATGTATTTTTGGTTAAGGTCAAATGACGCAAAAGCTTCTGGAGTAAAACTTTGAACATATTTTGATCCTTTAATCTGATCGAGTACAGAATCAGATTGAGTTATTGTATGCTTAAAGATTTTCTCGTTAGGATCATAAACAACCCCACAAACAGAATAACCATTATTTATCCCCCATTTCAGCAGCTCATGAGCTATTCCACCAGAAGAACATGTCTGCAATGCATCTTTATCTTTACTATATGCGGCATATACCGCCTTATCTTTAAAACAATTTTCATCTGAAACATTATCACAATTAGCGGAACAAACCTTTAAGCATAAACCGCACTGAATACATTTTTCAGTATTAACTTGTGGTCGATAAAAACCATATTTATCATTTTTTAATGTAATGCACTTGGCAGGACAAACAGAAGCACAAACACCGCAACTTGTACAATTTACAATCTTATCTAACATATGCTGCCTTGAATTGAATAAGTTTATTAAAAAATGATCCAAGCAGTATTCTTATAAATTCTTTTTCTTTCTTCGTAAATCCAACAATAAACAAACATAGAACAAAAGAAATAAATCCTATTATGACTTCAAATCCAAAACGGAATATTCCAATTGCCATTGTTCTGTTAAAAACTAAAATACTCAATACAACTACAAATGACACTATTGTACATCTTAATACAACATCGATTAAATAATCTTTCACTGACAGACCACATAATTTTTTTGCGTAATAAAGAACGATTGCAAATGACCGTATAAATACCTGAATTATAAATAACCAATATATAGTATATGGTGGATGGCCTTGTTTAAATAAGAAATATGACAATATTAGTGGTAAAATAGCTAACATCGAAATTTTGATTTGAAATTGTTTTATATTCCCTACTGCAGATATAGATATTGGCAAAGTCACAAACATCTGTTCAATAAGATTTTTTATAAGTAGTAATCGACAAAAGACAACCGCATATTCCGGCACATCTTTTAACCAAATATTTAACACATACTTCATCTCAATCCATATTGGTATTGAAATAACAAATAAAAGAAAATATGACAATTTGGCACCAGTCATAGAAGATTGTAACATATTGTTTCTTTTGCCAGAACCTTCACTTTTTACTAACGAAGGATTCAATGCTTTAAGCATTGTAGTGGAAAAAGCTCCTAATTGACCTGCTATCTGGTTTGCAATGCCTTGTGCAGCATTTATCGCTGTACCAAAAAAATGGTTGAGAACAATACCCTGGCCAAAATTACTTAACATTCCAACCATAGTCCCCAAAAACGTCCAACCGGCAAAACTGCTCATTTTCTTGAACAAATTAAGATCAAAATAACGGAACATACCTATTTTACATTCACTATATTTTGCATGGCAATATATCCTGCGAATCAATAATGAAACTATGGCAACACTTGCCATCAGTAAACCATATACTATAAGCTTATCATAATAAGTATAAGTAATATAGAACGCGATTATTAATCTTAAAAAGGTTTCTAATAATGACACCAAAGCAAACACCAGCATATTTTCATGGGCATTAATGACTGCATCATAAGGTACGGAAATAATTGTAAACAAAGTTGAACAAATCAAAAACTGATATATATATTTGGCAGCAGTTATCCTCGCTGCTGAAACATTTAGAATACCATTAAACAAAAAGTAACCGGCAATCTCCAGAACAACAAACATTATTAACGCAATAAGTATATGCAATGCCATACTGACATTAAATATCCTGACCTGCTCATCTTTATCGCCTGCTCCCTGTGAATACGACATAAATCGCTGGGTAGCCTGTGTCATAGATGCATTCAAAAACATCAGCATACTGATTGCACCACCAACAAGATTAAAAATACCGAAATCATCTGTACCAAGAGCATTTAAAATAAGCCTGGTAGAATATAAGGAGATAAAAACACTCAATATCATCCTTATATATAAAATCCCTGTATTTTTAACGACTCTTTCGGCTGGCTTCATTTTGATTTATATGCTATTTCGTAATTAGGGAGAATATTATGTTCATCAATAAGTCTATTAAAGAGTGTTGCTCGGTGGCCGGCTGATTCTAATGAACCATTAACTGAAATGGCTACTTCAAATTCATAAGATTTTTTATCTCCGTTATGATTCAATGGAATCGTCATAGTAACCACTCTTGATAAATCACGCATAGAATTGGGCATTTCCCATATTTCAGTTTGAATAACTCCATCAGCATCTTCAGATTTTAGAGACAACCACACAAAGTCAAATCTCTCCGCAGCCTTACAAACCGCATCCCACCATTGTTCATAATTATATGCGTTATGAAAATACAGTTGTGTATCATAGAATTGTGTTTGTTCTTGTTTACAACGACTTTCTATCTTATATTTTTTTTGTATTTTGGATATAGTTTCTTTGAGCCGAACTGAACCGACAACACTGAACAAAAGAATTATTAATATTAATACACAGGTAAAAAGAATAAATGTGCTTTTATCCCGCGTTACCATCATAAACATTCCCAGTCCGGTAAAAAGCAAAGTGACTACATATATTATTATAACTACATGACGTTGTTTTATACCCATATCCATCAATATATGATGAAAATGTCTCCTATCCGCCGAGAACATACTACGTCGCTCAAGAAATCGACGGAGCATACAGAATAGTGTATCAAATATCGGAATTCCCAATGCTAAAGCAGGTAACGCAATTCCTACTAAAGCCGAAGATTTAGATGAACAAAGCACGCTTGAAGAAGCAATTATAAAACCTAAAAACAAGCTGCCGCAATCACCCATAAATATTTTAGCAGGATTAAAATTAAAAAATAAAAAACCAGTAAGACTTCCAAGTAACGCAAGCATAATAACCGCCATAATTACATTGCCGCTATAAACTGCAAATATTGCAATAACTCCACAGGCTATAGCAGAAATTCCTGCAGCAAGTCCATCTAATCCATCACTGAGATTAACTGCGTTGGTAATACCGACAATCCATAAGATTGTTAAAGGACAACTTAAGATACCAAAGTTTAATACCCATTGTTCTGTAATTGCAATTGAAGATATTCTTACTCCTGCAAGACATATAGATACAGTTGCAAGCAATTCTACTAAAATTTTATATTTAGCGGGCAAACCTTTTAAATCATCAATTAAACCTATTAAAAAAATAAAAGTTGCAGAACAAAATAAACTTATTAATTGTATCTGCATGTTTCTGAAAGCTCGTCCGATAGAGTTATCCAGGAACAAAATAACAATTATAAGTATCATTGTAGAAATAAAAAACGCCATTCCGCCAATTCTTGGTATTGGCAGTTTATGAACAGTACGAACACCAGGAATATCGACAGCTTTGATATGATGAGCAAATTTTATTACCAAAGGAGTAATAATTACTGCCATAAAAAGAGAGCTAAGATATACACATAGATATGTTTTCATTTTCAGATATTAAGACATGATTAAAATTAATTGCTAAGATATTGTTTCTAATAAATCAGAATCCACTTCAACAAGTGCGCCTTGCCCGAGAATAGTCACTTCTAAAACCATTCGTGCTTTCAAATCATATTTTTCAACAACTTTCCCTTCTATACCCATCATAGGACCAGAAGTAATTCTGCAATGGGTCCCAATAGAAAGACTATTATAATTATCGATAACAACATGATTCAAAAGTGCTTTTTCAATTGATACAAGCTCATTTATTAATCTGTCCTGGTCTAATACTTCAATTGTGTGACATATTCGATTAGTTTTCATTGCAGTATAGCGATCACTTTCTGTCCCGCATAAAAAAACATATGAAGTAAATAATGGTAACATAATCCTTCGCTTGCGGCCGCCAGAAAATATTACTTTCTCACGCATTGGTAAAAAATATCCTATTTCATGGTTGAACAAATCCCATGCCAAAGCTTTTTCGAAACGAGCCTTAGTATATACAATCCACCATGTACCTTTAAGTTCAGCCAAAGATTGAACTTCAGGACTTAATATTGCTGGATTTTCTGATAGCTTGAGCATTTTACTATTCTGCTAATATATTATCTATCAAATATTTCTGCGCGCACTCCGTTCTTGTTAGTGCACAATGATTTTTTCTTTCTTATCAGCTTGCTTGGAACCATCTTGAAGATAGTCTAAAGCTTACTTTTTAATATAATATCTTTTCAAGGAAATTAATTATCATCTTCCATAGAAACTGGAACGACAGATAGCTCATCGATTAATCTTTTGGCAGCTTCAAATCCCGGACTAAGCCTCAGACATATATCTGCTTCATGTATTGCTTCAGCTACTTTTCCTGTATCAGCAAGCAATCTTGCAAGTGCATATCGCCAATACACCTGGTTGTATTCCATAGATAAGGCGCGGCGATAATGTTCTATTGCCTGTTCGTAGTTGTTTTCTTTTCTGAAAATATTTGCTAAAGAGGCAAGAGCAGATGCAGTAACATCAGGGCCGGCACATTTTTCTTTTAATAATTCAGTAATTTGCAACTGAACTTCTTTGGCTATTTCTGTATATTCTTCGTTTTCTGTAATAGCATTAGCTATATAGCTTAGTCTGTTGGTATTATCTGCTGCTAAAGCAATTGCCAGTTTTGGTCTGTTAACATGATTAATATAAATATCAGCCACATTTTGGAAATATTTTTCATCGAGTTGTACAGCTCTATTAAATTTTTCAAATGACGCTTCAATATTTTGTTCTTCGATATCAAGCATACCTGAAACAAAACAGGCAGTAGGATCACATGGAGCAAGTTGGAAACCTTTTTGGATATATTTTTTTCCTTCGGGATTTTCAAGTGTAAATTTTTCAAGCTGGCCCACAACACAGTAAGTAGCGCCATATGTTGGACAAAGCAAGCTTGCTTTATGAAGTTCACTAACAATGCGATCAACAAACTCTAATGTTTGTGCAGTTAAAAAAACTTCGCCCGTATTGGGATCCTTTATACGGCTTATTGATTCCCAGCGATATACGTTTAACCAATGTTGATATTTGACATTGTCAGGTTGATATTTAGCGGCTTGAGAAGCATTTTTTAATAAACTGATATATTCTTCATCACTCGCCTGCCAATTCTTTTCTATTAAATCCTGCTCTATAGCAACTGCTTGCTTCCAGTGGGATTCAGCCAGACGAGCATTGTTGGCATGTAATATGTTCCAGCCGGATAATCCTGCAATACATATTAATATTGCAATGCTGATATATCTTGGCGGATTAAAAGCTATAGCTTTTGCTTTCAGATGATTCTCTGTTCCCATTTTTGCCAGTACAAGTAAAAGGGCACATGATATAACAGAAAGAAATGAATTGGCAGGCAGGTGCTGGCCAAAGTCACTTAAACTGTGTATTAAAATTGCCACAAGACCAAATCCAAGTCCGTATGCTGCTGATTGAACAGGAGAAGAAGTATTTTTTATATTTCTAATATAGTAAATACATATAAACACACCAAAAACTGCTAAGGATAGCAAACCTACCAAGCCGGTTTCTTCGGCTGTCTGAGCGTATTCATTTTCTGCATATGCCGCCAATCTTGCTATAGTAGAACGATCAAACATCGGGTAAACAACTTCATGTGTTCCAAGTCCAGTGCCAAAAACCGGGAATTTTGTCCAGGCAAGTGCTATATCTTTTAATATTTGTAAACGTCCGCTTTCAGCCTGATTTAAATTTTGCAAGCTTGCTAATCTATCATAAACTGAATCAAAACCGATATAGAGTATGCAGGTAAATGAACAAAGTGCAATCAATGCTATTATCCATCCATGTCTTTTTAATGATTTTCGTGAACCGATAACTATTATGACAAAACCTGTCGCAATGAACATACTTATCATACCGCCACGAGTCAAAGAAACAAAAACTGTAACTACGCCAATAATTATCATAAATAGAAGTAACCATATTGGTAAAGAAGAAGGAGAACTGAGATATTCAAATACTTTTTCAGCAGTGACTTTTTTCCTTTTATATTTTTCGTGTAATTTTATAAATATTAGCCCAAGAGCTGCACCAATTGATAAATTCATAAATTGACCATAATGACTATGATTCACAAATGTTCCTGAGAAAGCCTTACTTTCTGCAGTAGGTATTTTCCAAAATATTCGGCCATTGCCAATGATATCCTGTGCAAGAGCAAGTAATGCAATTGAACCCCCTATAATCGCAATAGCCGCTAAAAGTCTTTTAATTTGTATTGGGTGACGATATATATTTATAAATACAAAAAAAACGATACTCAACGAAAGTATTATTCTTAGGTCATGTTTCGTTGCATTGGGATAAAAACTAAGAGTCATATAGTTTAGTAAGTTTTCTGAATCAGGTAAATCAGCTAAAAGTTCTTGCTTTATTAAAACAGTATTAGGTGATATTGTTTTCACCAAATTCATAGGAAGAGGGATAAGCTGAAAAATCACGACAAGAATGAACAGTACTATTGGAACATAAATCCATGACCACATGATAGAAGCATGTTCTTCGAAAATAAGTTTTAAAATAAAACATATTGCAATTGCCGAAGTAATAATTACAACAACCTCTTCACTCCATGCTTCAACCGCCCCAAAAGCTAAAGGCATAAATGCCAAAAGTATAAATAACAGAATTTCAATTATCTTGTCATATATACTTATATATGTATCAGTTTTATCTAAATTAAAGGAGTTATCAATCATATATGTGACTCTTGTAATTATTTCCTGAAAGTAAAGTAGTATCCGTTGTTTCACTAATTATTTGCAATGGTTTTTTAATACATACCTGAGCAGCATATGTGTAACCAAGTTTAGAGGCTATAAGATTATATGCATCTCTCATTTTCGGTTTACGGGAACTCGTATTATGTGAATCAGTTGCAATTATTACTTCCAACCCGGATGTCAGGAAATTCCACGCAGCTTTTTCAGCTTCAAAACCAAAATCGCCAAACAAACTTGATGCGTTGACTTGTAAACACACAGGATATTTACACCAATTAAACAATACTCCAGTATTTTGTACCAAACCTGGATATCTTTCCGCGTGAGATATAACAGGAATTATATCCATGGCATAAAGGTCTTTGATAAGTTGTTCAATATTAATAAATATCTCATGTGGAAGTTCGAGAAGAATATATCGACCTCTATCGGCAATAGTTAATATTTCATCATTATCAAGTAATTTACAAATCCTTTCATCAACGCGTACTTCTGATCCTGGTAAGATTTTTATCATCAATTCTGTGTTTTCAATTATTTCATTGAGCTTGTTAACGCTTTCTCTCACAAGACTTGATTTATTTTGATTTTCGAAACGTCCAAGCTGGTGAGGTGTCGCAACAACTGTAGTAATTCCTTGTTCAATCAATGCTTTGCATAATAAAATGGATTCATATTCATTTGGAGGACCATCATCCATACATGGAAGGCAGTGACAGTGTATATCAACAAAATTTTCACTTTGTTGCTTGAAAAGACTGTTATTTTCATCTGTTTTCATATTTTATTAGACATCGGGATTGCCTGCATATGTTTATTACATAATAACTGCAGTTTTCCTCATTGCCCCTTTTTGAGAATCAGAATCGTTTCCATAATAACTATTGTAATTACCATAAGCATTGTAGTATCCATAGCTGCTCTTTTTCGATACATCGTTCACTACTACACCAAGTATTCGAGCACCGACACTCATAAGGCTTTGCTGTGCCTGTTGACTCATTTTTCTTGTGGATTTGTTCGCTCTTAATACAAGAAGCGTAATATCACAAATCGCAGATAGTATCTGTGCGTCAGTAACTGGTGAAACAGGAGGTGAATCTATTATTATACGGTCATATTTCTCTGAGAGAAATTTTAATAGTTCCTTGAATTTTTTGCTGTTAAGTATTTCCGAAGGATTTGGTATTTCAGGACCACGTGTTAATAAATCAAGCCCGTCAATACCAGTATGCTGAATCACTTCCTGGGTAGAAGCCCTTTCAGCAAGTACCGAACAGAGACCTATATTTTCATGGTTGACCTGGAATATATTATGCTGCATTGGCTTTCTAAAATCTGCATCAAGAATCAATATATGTTGTCCAGCCTGAGCCATTCCAATAGCAAGATTGCTAACAAGAGTTGTTTTTCCATCTCCAGGCGCCGGAGATGTAACATGTATTGTTTTAGCTTCACTCTCAGGCAGGCTGAAAAATACAGCAGTTCTGATTGTTCGATATGCTTCTGCCCATGAAGATTTGGGTTTGAGCTCGGTTTTTTTCCCTCTCTCGGAAATACTTTCTCTTTTTGACATCGAAGGAACTATACCCATAACAGGAATACCCAAAAGATTTGAAATCTCCTCGGCCGAATGTAGTTTCTGATCCATCCAATCGCGTAATATTGCTAAACCAAATCCGGATATAAGACCAAGAATAAGAGCAATTGCCATATATCTGGATTTTTGCGGTTCGGATGGTTTTTGTGACGGATTCGCTACTTCCAAAATATTGATATTGAGTGCACCAGTATCTTCGGTGACATTAAGATCTCGAATTCTGATATCAAGAGTCTCACAATATTGCTTGATCTGTTCATAATCAGATTGTAATAAAGTGTACTTGGTCAGTTGTTCGTTAAGTGCTATCGCTTGTTGGCGTTGTTCTTCATAATATTGACTTATTTGTTCTTCTTTTTCTTTTGCTGCAAGGTATTGCTGCTGAGCGATAGTAAGTTGTGCGTTTGCAAAACCAGCTTCAAGATCGGCTATTTGAGATTTCACTTCTGCTATATCTTTTTCATAAGCAATACTGCCGGGATGGTCTGTAGTAAGTTGCCTTAAAAGATTTCTTCGATTAAGTTCTAACTCATCGAGTTTCGCTTTTAACTGTGCTCTTTCTGTATCTATTGAAGAAGAAACACTGGTCGAACGCTGAGCTTCAACAAATTGTTTGATTCCATCCTGATTATTAATCATTTCTTTCATTGATTCATACATAGATTTATATTCAAGGGCAGTTAATTGTGCTTCTGTCAGAGCATTAGAAAGTGTTTCAAGTTTTTCAATAACAAGATTACCCTGCCTTCCCTCAAAAATTAATCCTTCGTTTTCATTGCGATAGTCCATCAAAGCTTGTAATGTCTCAGATAGCTCTTTATTTTGTGTGGCTTTCTCATTTTGTAATATTTTTAAGACTTCCGCTGATGTACTTTTTTTTCGTTTAGAATGGAATGTTATATAAGAATCAACGATTGTGTTGACCAATTCGGCAGCTTCTGTTGGATAAGGTGAATTGAATGATATGCTAATTATATCATCTCTTTTACCAACACTTACATAAAGATTATGCTTTAAAAATGCTGCTATATTATCCATCTGAGCGAAAGTTTGCATTTGTTCTATCCGTGTGTTGCTCAAAGCTGCCGTAATGATTGGTGTTGATTTCAATAGCTCTGCCTGTGTATAGAGGTAATTTTTAGAACGTGTCATTACTCCCTCTTCCATCTCAGCAATAATTTTTGGACCGCTCTGTTCTACATATACCCTGGAAGTGCTTGTATAAATTGGTGTTGCCTTAGTTATATAAATGAAAGCTATTACTAAAAAAATCAATACACTAATTAATATTAACCAGCGGCCTGACCATAAAATATGAACTAAACTGCCAGACATTAATTCTGTCGGTGAATTTTCTTTATTGCTCCTATATATTTCATGTATGTTATTGTTGGCTACCATCTATTTTTCTCTTACATGAAAAATTCAATCATTCGTCATTCCATGCATCATTCAAATTAAAATATGTACCAATATTTAATCTAATCACCCTGTCTAAAAATACATTCGTACGCGTTCTTGGAGTATGTTCCACAGAAACAATATCACCAGGTTTTATTTGTGTATTTAAAGCTTCTGTAAGTTGAGATTGGTTGGTATCTTTGATAATTTCAAAGGATGCGTGACAAATACTACCATCGGCTTTTAATCTGTAAATAGTTGCATAACGCGGCTCAGAAGTCCGATCCAAACCCCCTGCAAACGCCAAAGCCTGCATAAGGTTGTATTTAACGTCCAGAGGATAGGGAAAATTCCCCGGCTGGTTGACAAGTCCAACAACAGAAAACAATGGCTCTGTTAAACGTTCAACCACTACCTTATCACCATCCTGTAGAGCTATATCTGTAAAAGGTATGTTAAATCCCTTTACTGGTAAAATAATTGATTCGGAATTTCGAGTCTCATTAGGTGAGAATATATTCTGATTTCCAATGTTTTGAGCAAGATTAAATGTTCCAGATATTCTTTGATTTTTAATGGCTTCAGTAGCTGGATTTATCTGATATTGGAGAGGATTCAAAGCTGTACCTGTTAATCTGCTATTATTAGAATATTCTTTGATGTCATCATAAAGTAAGCTTTCGTCTCGCTTCGATGTATCAAAATGTGCAGAAGGTTTTTGCGCGTAAGTAAATACTCCCTGTTCTTGTTCTTTTGTTTTCCCATATAATGATATAAGGTTACATTTTCGGTCATCTTCAATTTCACTGAGAATTTTATTATATGCGATGCTGCTTTCCCTTGAACTTGAAGAGCCCGATTTTAACAATTCTGCTAATTCGCACAAATTATGTTCTACATTTATAATAGAAACCCGCGGCTCCTTCAAAGAGAACTGTTTAAGTAAAAGCAATCTTTCAATTTCATCAGAAAGGTCCATTTTTTCTGCAAAAAGTACTTCGTCATCATTCTTAATAGTCAAGATTCCTTCCATGCTCTTTTTGGAAAACGGTTTGAATCTTAACTGAATATCAATATCATTTAGAATTAAGTTAGTTGTAGATGAGTCAACTGTTTCAGTGATAATCGGTGCGTATATATGCTCATCTTCCGGCTTTGCAAGTACTTCCGATTTGCCTATATCTTCGTGCTTAATATTGCCCTTTGAATGTTGAATCTGAATAAGAGCAGCTCCTTCATCAATTATGCCTCCTGCTTCCATAAGGAGTCCAACTAAAGACATTTGGTCACTGCGAAGTGAATATAAACCAGGTGTCTCGACAGCTCCGCTAATAGAAACCTTAAAAGTTTTATACTCAAGAATTCTGACAAAAACAGAGGGAAGTGAAGAAATATATTTGGGATAATAAGCTTGTATGATATCAGTCTCTATTTGAGCCAGATTTTTACCTGCTGCTGCAATCTCACCAATTACTGGTAGTGTAATATTTCCATTTTTACTTATTCTGCATACATATTTATCATCCTGGTTTGTAAAAACAGATTCATCAGTTGTAACCACGCGCAAGATAGAGGGCATCGTTATCTCTAAAACCTCTTCAGGTTTTAGCTGGTAAGGACTGCTGTCTATCTGCATTTCATACAAACGATTAAAATCTACAGTTGGATTAACAGCGCTTGCCTTTTCAAATTCAACTAACTCACTTTGAGAAGGCAGTTTTACTCTATCACTGCATCCACCAAAACATATAAATACTTGAAGAAAAATTAAAACAAGTGAAATAATTCTTATTTCTTTTTTGATGTTATGTTTAAAATAAATGCTGATTTTCACGAAGTTCATTTCAGCCGCCTCCTAATATTCTTCTTAAAACAAAGAGGGCATTAATAAATTGTAATATTCACTTTTATGTTATTATTTTACAATCCCAATCCTTTCTTTTATATTGAGAACCAACAATCTTTGTATAGACCCCAACTGCACAATTCAACCCATTAATTAAACAAGACTGAATTATTCGCAAAAAATACTTATTCAATAAAGAAAAGATTATTCTTTATAAACTAACGAACTGTTTCACATCAAAAAACCAGTGGAGGCCTATAGTAACTTCGTAATTCTGGCCTTGTTGTTATTCTTATCGGAGGCCTTTCACATTCATCTTGTGTTGATAGAAAAACAAAATTTAATGAAAAAGGATCTAATATCTCTCTACCAGCATTTTGATCCTGTCCAGTTGATCCATTACTTGAAGCAGCATATACAGCACCTGTATATCCTGCTACAGCAATGAAAGCAAAAAACATTAGAATAGCTAACAGAATCTTCTTATTTTTCTTCACATTCTTAACCATAACTATCTCCTTTTACATATGAAATTGTTTATTATTAGTTTATATACCCACATCCTTAAATGTCATTTCAATAAGCCAGTTATCTAGGAAAATCTCGAAATCTTCGATATCTACAGTACCGCTATGGTCGATATCAGCACCGTTACACCAGCAATTCTGTTCGCAATCACAAGCACACCAATTTTTACAGAAATTTTCAAAATCCACAAAATCGACATTACCATCTAAATTGATATCCCCTGGAACAATCAATGCCCTTAAAGCTTGCAGCATCTCGCCCGCATAAGCGTTATATACAGCACCGCTTCGAGACAGACGCTCCCATACTTTACCTTCATCCTCATTTTCATCCATACTTATCCCATTTAGCAATGCTGTGCAAGCATTACAAATAGCATAATATAGGTTTGGATCATTTTGATTGGGATTAGACGCAAAAGCCGCAGTAAGACCGAGCGTTGCAAATACCGCATCTTCTGTAAAACCGCTTGGGCCACCCTCCTTGTGCCCGAATTGCCAGAAAAAGCTTCCGGCATTAGGTTGCCCATCCTGTACCTGATGACTTAGAAGAGTGTAAGGTAGGTCTGACAGCTTTTTTGACTCCCAGTAGGAAGCGCCTTGTCCTGAAGCAGGGCTAATATTTGTTTTGTCCAAAGGACCTGTCTGTGACAAGGACCATACTGCAGCACCAAGTGCCATAACCGGATAAACAGAAGAATCATCAACATATGAAAGAAGATTGATTAATTCTTGTCGCCAGATTTCTTTATCATTAGCATCTACATAATATGCCGCCAGGACATGATTTGACATAAAAAGCACAGCATATGAAGGATCAATTTTATAGAAATTAGCTATATAATTTTGTGTGCCGCCTTCGTAACGCTCGATATCAGCATAGAAATCAGAAACAACTTCGTACCATGGATTATTATTTGGGTTAGCAGAAATCTTACTCAAACGAGTTAATGCAAACGCCTCATCACCATAAAAATTACCCTGAGAAATCAAAAGGATTGAATTTCCGCCCAACTCAGCGGCATCAAGATAATTGCTATCATAAGTTACTTCATAAGCATTGGCTATCCCTGCAACTATAGGACCGGTTAAATTAATCTCATCCGGCCAGCTTCCGACATTTACTCCCTGCTGAATCTGCCCGCTTTGTAATCTGTCGGTAATTTTTATCATCGCTACACCAATAGGTTTGGCTTCTATATATGATCGCATAAATACAATCAGTATCAAAATAGTAGCAACTCTAATAAATATCTTTCTTTGCATGACAATAACCTTCAGCGTTAATATACTGTCTCCTCTATTGCTTAAGTTTAGTCTTCTTCCGGATAAATATATTTACTATCATAAGTCTCAAGCACTTCTCCTCCCAAAAAATAATATAACTGGTTGCTGTTCCAAATGTGCGTCTGAACCATTCCTGTTATGCTTACAGATTTGGCAAGTACATCTCTCGCATCCTGAATTTCTTTGTCAAAATTCCATTTACGGAGTAAATATTTTTCTTCACCAGGATCATTTGTATCATCTTCTAAAACGATAATACTATTAGGATCTATTCCATCAATATCATTAATATCTTCTCTGTAATCATTTGCAGCCATCATACCGAGTATGCTAAAAATAGTATCTTCAGTATAACCTGACTCATAAGAATCAATACTTGGCGCGGTATGATCATACCTGACATAAAATGAGCCTGCTTGTTCTCCATAAAGAACCTGATGTGTAGAAAGAATATCAGGTAAGTCACTTAAGGTAACATCTTTCCAATATTGTATTCCTGCCAAACCAAAAGGATCTATCAATGTATCATCCATAGGCCCGGTTTGGGCCAGAGCCCATGTAGCAACTCCCAGAGTCATAACAGGAAAATATGCCAGATCATCATCGACATGGGAGAGATATCGAATAACAGCTTCACGCCATATTCCGGCATCATCTGCATTAACTATTTTTGAAGCCACTGCATGAAATGAAATATAAAAGGTTGACTTCTCCGGAGTTGTATTATCATAACCAGCAATATACTGATAAGTATCAAGACTGTTATAAAAATCACGAACAATATCAATGTAAACCTGATTCCCTGTAACCTTACCGAGCCTGGCCAATGCATAAGCTTCATCACCCAGGAAATTTAGACCGGAAAACAAAATAATAAAATCTGCACCATCCTCAGCAACTCCTTTGTAAGCCGGATTTTTTGTTATATCATAAGCCTGTACCAATCCTGCAACTATTGGGCCCGTATAATTCCATTGGCTAAATTCCCCCCAGGCTCCTACTGGACTTTGATTTGATACTAAACGATCTGCGATAATTTTAAGCGAATTCTCTGGCGTTCGTGTCTGTGAATATGCAGAAACAGAAAATAACAGTGATATTAATAAAAATACTCGTAAATTAAATTGCTTTCTCATAATAACTCCTTCCCAAATTCATATATCAAATTCATAATTTATTGAAAAATATAATATTAAGTTAAACCTTATCAATATTTTTACGCCTTTATAAACGATACTTTATTTCGATTGTGCTGTAGTATGTAATAAAATACGATAAAAAAAGGTAAAGTGCTCTGTTTAACTTTTTTGCCGCTGTAATTCTCTATCGTCACTTGGTAATTCATGTTGCGCAATCTGCCATCTTCTCGGTGACAAATGTCGATTACATAGAACCTGGTCTTTTAACCATTTTGACATAGTATTGCGATGAACGTTGTATATATGTGATAATTCCTCAATGCTCATCGGGCGAGCCCATTTGATTTTTTCTTTATCTTTTCTATTTGTATTTTCCAAAATCAAATCTCACAGATATTTAATACTTCAATATTTCATTGATATACTATCTTCCTTATATTGACATTTTAGAAATTGCTCGCATGCAGTAGAGTTAGATATAAAGCAATATTAGTTGATATAAGTGTAAAATATTATAAAAGCAGCTATAAATATTTTTCTATTTTGATTTATTCAAGAGAAAATATGAATGGGAATATTAGAATTATACAAGTATAAAAAAGCAGCTATTCTACAAAATGACTTAACATAAAAGAGGAAATACATGAAGTTAACAACAACTACAAAACAGCCGTGTCTTCTTTAATTTTATCAGAGGATATATCATAGGGCAACTCGAAAACAGCAACAGTCCATCTTCTCGGTGATAATTGACGATTACATATTGTCTGGTCTTTTAACCATTTTGACATAGTATTTCTATGAACATCAAATATCTGTGATAAATTCTTAAGGCCCATAGGATGAGACCATTTTACTTTTGATACATCGATATTATTTTGTTTCTGGCCCATTTTCCCCTCCGTAGGTTATTAGTATACATCCGTAAAATATCATACTTTTTTTGGGCTCCTTACGTATTTTTGTTATTTAATTCAATCCGCAGTTGTATACTTATAATAATAGGGTTCGTATTATATCCATTTATAATACTATGATATGGCATATTGTGCAGTAATATTTGATATAATTCAATATTGTGTATTATTTTTATATTCCTTATCTTTTATGATAATAGTATTTATTTCGAGAATTACAAAAATAATATGATAGTTTATTTCCTGTCGAAATCTTTTGGTAGCTCAAATTCGGCAACTTCCCACCTTCGAGGCGATAACTGCCGATTAGTAATAACTTGTTCTTTGAGCCATTTAGATAATGTATTGCGATGAACATCATAAATCTGCGATAATTCCTTGATAGTCATCGGCTGAGTCCATTTAATTTCACTGAAATCTACTTTTTCACTTTTCATCACACTATATCACTCCACCTTATGAAATTAGAATAATCGAGGCAGCATAAATAATAAAGCCTTATTAATTAGAAAAAGGTACACCTATTTCTAATAACTCTTTAATTAGAAAATGCTAATATTCTATTTCTTATTTCTCAAAACTCCTTAAAATACATTTTCGCTAACTCTTTATAAAAATGCAAGCATAAAAACAATCGAGAATGCTTTTAATAATATTTTTTGAGAAAACGCTTATAGACCTGACTTAAACTAAAGTTAAAATCTGTGGTTTCGATTTCATAACGGGCTTATGTCATAATATTTAACATTTTGTAAGTTCCTTTATAACAAACACATAAGAGCAGTCAAACAAATCTTATTGCTGGTTTTATGTTAATTACTTCACTCTTGTGCTTATAAATCATAATTTATGGATTAAATATAAAATGCAATAATACTTATATTGAAAGAGTTATTTGGACAGTTAAGGAACAAGATACTTGACTCAATATGATATGATAAGGTTTAGGGAGC
>JAFGOZ010000209.1 GCA_016926235.1 Bacteroidales bacterium
TAGTCTCTCCTTATTAACACCTTAATATATTGAATATCAACTATATAATGTTGATAACTTGTAATTTTCCCATGTCATTAATTGCAAGAAAAGCAGTAGTTTGGCTATAAATACTTGCAAAAAATGCTCGGAAAATTAAAAGATCAAACTCAACGGGAAATATTTCGGCCCCATCTGTGTGATTTCATTGATATGAGTCATGAATTGGTGCTTTTGGCGGAAAAGATTGAATGGGAAAAGCTTGAGATAGAGCTTTCAGGCTATTATTCCCATACCGGAACACCCTCAATGCCGGTTCGCATGATGTCAGCTTTTTTGTTGCTTAAACACATTTACAATCTGGGTGATGAAACATTGGCAAAGGCATGGGTACGTGATCCATACATGCAGTATTTTTGCGGTGAATCTCATTTCCAGCACCATTTCCCTTGTGATCCAAGTGATCTGGTTCATTTTCGTAAGCGACTGGGAGAGGAGGGTGTGAGTAAGATCTTTGCTATGAGTGTACAATTGCATGGCAGGCAAGCCCAAAACAAGATGGTTTTATCAGATACCACGGTTCAGGAAAACAACATTGCATTCCCCACTGATGCCCGTCTGGCAAAAAAGGTTATTGACAAATGCAATCAAATTGCGCACAAGGAAGGGATAAAGCAAAGACAAAACTATAAGCGTACCAGCAAGCAATTGGTTCGTGACACACACAATGCCCATCACCCTAAACGCAGAAAGAAAGCAAATAAAGCTTCACGCAAATTAAAGACCATAGCCGGCAGACAAATCAGAGAATTACAGCGTAAACTCACAGGGGAAGCTCTCTTCGAATACGAGCAAGACCTGGTTTTAATGCAACAGGTGATTAAGCAACAACGACAGGACAAAGACAAAATCTACAGTTTGCACAAACCCTTTACCGCTTGCATTGCCAAGGGTAAAGCACACAAACCCTATGAATTTGGCAACAAGATTGGCTTGATTATCAATCCCAGGTCTCTTGTTGTGACAGCCATTCAGGCCTTTCAAGGTAACCCGCATGACAGCCAGACCATTGAACCCTTACTGCAACAATCCAGGTCCCTGCATGATTTTCTGCCTCAGGAGCTGTTGTATGATCGGGGAGGTAAGGGAAGAAATGAAATCCTTGGAGTGACCATATCTACCCCATCAAAACCATCTGCCAGGGACAGTGCTTCAAAAAGGCGCACCAAACGAAAGAA
Source organism: Bacteroidales bacterium (assembly GCA_016926235.1). The sequence continues at coordinate 1,218 of JAFGOZ010000209.1, forward strand.
ATTCCGTCGAAGAGCAGCAATAGAACCTGTTATCGGACATTTAAAACAGGATCACCGTATGCAGAATAACTACTATAATGGACAGGATTCTCCACAGATCAATGCCATGCTGGCTGCTTCGGGTTGGAACCTGAAGAAATGGATGGAAATTACTCGCAAACGCATACTTGAGGATTTTTTATGCCCGATTTTAAAAATATTTTCAGCCACTATCAAGCTCAGTATAAGAATCATTTATGCTGATTATTCCGAATTAAGCTTTTCATTATTAATCCAGAATGTGAAAGGTAGTTGATAAGGATGGACTATTTATTCAAGCCCCCCTGATCTGCCGGGAGATGACCCCGCGCGAGCGAAGCTCCTTCTTCATCAAACTCCTTGAATTTGTATTGCCGAAAGCCAGCTAGGAGATGGAGTTGACCGAAGATGATGAGCAAAGGTCAATGAAATGGATCCACGATATATTCTGGCAACAAGTGATGATCAAGGAGAAGGACGGAAGTCACCGGAAATTGACGAATGAGGAGTATGATAAATTGGTGGAGGGCGATCTTTCACCATTGACGTGATTATAGAATTTAATCATTCATAAATTGCCCAAAATAAGGGCGCTTGAATATCCTTAAACTTTATATATAGGGGATATGGGGGGTACTTAGAACCCTAATAAATTTAAGTTACAATTACTCAGGAAATAATTCTCTAATCTCACATTACCCGACTATATTCTCTTGAGAGGCAAGGTCAAAGGTGGCAAATTCATTCTTGTAACAGTATTCTGAACATACTCCCTGTAATATGTCCATATCATCATTTTTAGCACAAACCTCACAAATGGTTCAAAAAACTCATCTTTGATCTTGAAACTAATTTCCTTACGATAAATTATGTGATATTTTGCATTAATTGTCAAAGCTGTTCCATCCATATCCTGAGATTTCCCTTTTAGGGAATATTGAAAATCAAATTCAACGTTATAATCATCTTGACTGTGTTTTACTTTTTCTTTAATATCAAGTTTAAGGTCTTTCTCCATTAACTCCTTATCAAACTTTATTTGAGCCTCAATAAGACTAATATTGATAATCTCAAGTTTATCAATAATATCTTTGTATTCCTCGATTGAAATTGAAGTGTTCATCATCCAGCTTTCTTTTTTGTAAAATATTCACTTTCAGGTTTATCAGCAAATTGTATTGCAGAAAAATCTCCCCCAGATACTTTGTATAAAGATTTATCACCAAATCTATATTTTAGCTGATCTGTCATATAAGAATGATGATCTTTAATCATTGACTGAATCTGGTGCAAATTTTTATTTATTTCTTCATTCAACTGAGTTTCCCTCAAACCAGCAGCAAGAAGTGTTATACAGAATTGATTTGTAGATACTCCAGATTGCTTTGCCATTTTAGACAATTGAGAATGCATCTGAGGAGTTGTTCTAAGGCTAAATGTTCCACTTAGAAGGTTCTCATTGGATTCAGGCAGAATTTCAGGAATAGCTCTATTGTTTTCATATAAAAGTCTTATAAAATCTTCCTTTTCTCTCATGAAGTTTTTAATTGCATTAACTTGATTATCGCCAATACCATAACAAGCTCCTCTACCAAGCTCATGACAGTAGGCAATAAACCACTTATCATCCTCAAATGATACCTGTCTAATGATTATTGGGTATTCAAGGGACAAGTAATAACTTAACTCTTTTCTCTTTGACATCTCTCTAACTGTTTTCTAATATATACTTCAATGGTTTGTACATGTAATGAACGAAGTTCCTTTTTAAAACCGTTGGATTGCTCCTTCCCCCATGAACTATATGAATGCCCATGTATCCATAATAGTTTGGGTTGTCTTTTAATAAGGGGTGATAAAAGCGTTCTTGGGATCCCTTGCCTCTTTGTTTCTTTTCTTGAAATATTGCCCCTGTTGCCTCGGCAAATTTTCTAATAAGTGCAAATGGAATTTCATTTTGAGTATATTTTTTTAAGTCTTCCAATTTTAATAACAACGACTCCTTTGACTCTTTATTTGAAATATTTAATTTTTTATTTCCCATTCTGGTGTCAAATATAATACCAATTTTATAAATTGAAAATAAATTATAGATTTTCTGTAATTTTATTTCACTTGAACTCGCATAGAAAAGTATACTTACTTCTTAATAAAACAATATATCACAAATCATCAAACGTCCGAAACTCCTCATTTTTATTGATCTTTTCGCACCAGAATACCTGGAAAAATGGTACACCATCAAATTCTGCTGTGATCGTCACAGCGCCTTCATCAACTTTTCCTATACAAAAATGCTGAAGCTTATCGTTTTTCAAATTAATCTGGTAATTTGAACCATCCTCGCTACCCCGGTAAGTATAGTAATAGACGTTTCTCCTGACATCGGTCTTTTTTCTCTTGCTAACGGAAACCTCTGCGATAATCCTTGGTTCATTTTCTGTTGAGTCGGGTTTATGAATAGTGACCTTAAATCTCTTCTCAGTTTCGTAGAAATA
>JAFGOZ010000210.1 GCA_016926235.1 Bacteroidales bacterium
CCTGTTTATATTTAGGTTAATACCATATTGTAAATAAAATCGTGCTTTGAGCAACATCATAATAGTATCTTCAAATATTTTCCTATCCGCGCTAAAATGTCCTTCTATATATTTATACCCAAAACGGCAAATTAGTAACCCGTTGGATTGTAATTTTTATTGATTCTAAATAAGGAATGTGAGGAATGTGGCGTTGGGTGGGAAGTTGGAAATAATGTATAATTGATAATGGAGAATGTAGAATGGTGGTGCTGGTTGTTTGGTTGTGGGGTTTTGTTGAGGAGTAAGAATTCAGGAGTCAGGAGTCAGGGTCTTCGATAAGTCTTCTCACTCCTGGCCCCTGTGCAATTTTATTTATTGCGATTTATTTAAATTTAGCACAGGCGTTGCCCCTCCTTGCTTGCAGGGAGGGGTTTGGGGTGGGTATTAAGAGCCCGGTTTTAAAATTACATGTTTCATTGAAGCACTCATTTCACAATTTCCTTTATATAATTATTATGCTTATATAAATCCGATGATTTAGTACGATTTTTGAGTTTAGTAATGTTAGAAGCAACCAAACCGGTATTTATCTTATATCTCTCCAAAGCCACAGAGAAGTGATACAATTCATCATTAAAATCGTCATTCAGAAAGTGCATATTCTCAATAAGCTTTTTGTAGGCCTGACCCTGGTTATGTGTATAAAATGCTGCATAATATGCATTGATAGCTTTCTCACACTGGTACAATGGCGAAACAAACTGCAGGTTATCGGGCTCAATAAGGTTTTCAACCAGTTCAACAATATTCAGATTTTTGAATTTTTGCTTTTGTTTAACTTTCCTGAAATTATCAATTGTAGTCTTTTCAATCAGCTCTTTTAATCCCACTTCAAATCCTCGTTCAGCGGGTTCTTCTTTATAAATTTCACCTATATACTTAAGTATTTCATTACCTTTTTCCCCTTCAATACATTTATCAACACATGCATAAAAAACAAGATACACCTTATAATATTCACTCCAGATCCATAGTTTATGGTGTGATTCAGCTAAAAGTGAATGATTAAGACTAAACGACCTGTCAAAGGTATTACAAATCTTTATAATCTCGTAATATCCAAATATTGAATCTGAAATGATGAAATCCAACAAATCGAGCACATCGACTTGTTCTCCAAAAAATAGTTTCTTTTTATTTATATTACTTATCATTGATGTGATGATCTTTACATAATTCGTGTAATCAAAAGTTGTAATTTCCGGTATACTCAAATTTCCATTTAGAATCACGATATTCATTTTTTCCCGTAACTGCAACTTAAGTATCCTGTTAAACATACTGCTATTGATACAATGCGGGGAGATTAAATTGTATAAATTAAAACATTCCATACTTTTCATATCTATGGAATCTTTGAAATTGAGTTTGATTTTTTCTGTTACAATGTTAATTTCATCCAGGTCAGTGTTAATAGATCCCCTGTTAAGGGCTATTTTATTGTGTATATAATGTTTCTCATCCGGATCCAGTATTTTCTTTAAACGACTTATTTCATAATTATGTATATGATCATACGAAGTATAAACATCCTTGATGGCCCTTGAGGCTATTTTATCAACAAACATAATAAACCGGTTTACATTCAGAATCGGATCTTCAGGATTCGGTTTTTTAACTTTCTCTGAATTTGCAGTATATTCATTCATAAAGTTAAGTATATTGGTATACTGAGATGAAGACCTCTTATGGTCGTTGGAAACTTTAAAGAAATGTGCTGAATATAGAAAATAAAATATCATTAAATCCATCATGGTAGGTTCGCTTGGCAAAATATTCTCAAGTTTAACATTTGCCTTTCCGTCCAGATAGTTAATTATATTTTCAATATAATCATTATTGATCACCGCATCCTTCTTTATACAACTCAGGAATATGTCTGCAACATTGGAAAGCAATAAAGCAATAAAATTATATTCAATATTTCGTACAACTTTATCTTTATGTGTTTTAAGAAAATCAATAATAGCATCATTAAAACCTGTAGTGTCCAAGTCAATTTTAAAGTTTGAAAGCACCATTTTCAGGCTGTCATAATATTTTTTACATGCCGAACATAGAATTCCGGGACATCCGTCATTATCAGTTTTCTTAAACGGGCAATTAACAACACTTTCCACTACCTGGTTTTTATAGTAAAGAATATCACCTACCCTGTTCCAAAGTATAACACGCATAAAATATTTTTCGTTATTATATATTTCCCTTGCCTCTTTCGATTCAAAATTATCCCACTTATCAAACTTTTGACTTAAAATATCATAGTCCCTGTAAACCCGTTTCAGGTCCGATTCTTTTATTCCGTCGGGAGACGACTTTTCTATTAAATGCAACTTAGCCAACAACGGCTGATAGAGATAATTTATATTATTAAGCACAGCTTTTACAAAATCTACATTATTATTATCAGTATCGACTATTTTGTTTAAAATCTTATCGATTATCTCATTATATGTAAGATGTGCTGAATCGAATGTTTTTCGTATCTCCAGCGCATTACCTAGTTTAAGCATATTTCGCGTCAGCAATACCAGTTGTGTAATTGGAAGCACTTTATGATTCAGGTTTCGTATTTTCTGAATAGCTTCAAGGTAATAAATAATTGAGTCACCTATATCCCCGTCATAATAACACAGGTCGCCTAATGTTAAATTGATGGAGGCAATAGAATATTCATACTTGTTCCTATTCTCCGGATCTTGAACATCTCTCACTCTGGCCATCTGTTCCAGGTAGTGTTGTTTTACATTTAATGATTCATCCAATGTAAAATTAAAACTGGCAGAGGCTACTTCAGATACATGAGACAAGTAAAGCATTTCCTGCGAGATCTTCTTTGGAAACTTGAAATCATAAATGCCATGGTATATTTCCTGGATATGGGTTTTAAGCATAAAATCAATTAACCGGCTGAGAAAATCCCTCAACTCAGGGTTTTTATTTATATCTACCATTTCGGGCGTTGCTTCAAGATCGCGCCATGAAAATGCTTTGCGGTGAAATTTAAACAGATGGTTATACAAGAATGAGGCAGAAACAATAAGCTTATCGCCATAATTCTTAATAGCTTTATTTATTGAATAGTTAAATGGAGTTATCAAATAATTAATAAGCCCTAATTCGTATTGATTATAATAATCAAAAAACAAAAACAGATTTTCAGAATCAGGATTACCTACAACTATAGAATAGTTTTCCAAATTATCATTAAACACTGCTTTTGATACTACATAATTTTCAAAGAAAGAGTTGATCTTACTTGGTGCCCCAGCACTCTGATGATTAAGAAAAACAATAAACTGCTGTAGAAGGTAAATTATCTTTTCCCTTTCCTGTTTTAGAAGTATCTCTTGATTTTTATTCGCAGTCAGAGTTTTTTTGGTATAGATTTTATCTTCAAGGTACTTATTAAATTCTTTTAAAGTTGCCATGGGTTTTTGTTCTTCCTCAGGCATTAAAAACTGACATACATATTGTTCCGTCCTGCTGGTTATATCTTCATGCTTTTTAGTAGATAAATCAGAATAAAAACTATTAAGATAAAAAATGTCATGAAAGATACTTCCAATCCTGAAGTTTCTGTCAGAGACATCTGCCAGTGAAGCATCGAACATCTCACGTCCCGCAATAAATACAAATTTCGCATGAGCAGTTGATAAAAAGTATTTAAGGTTTGAAAGCAGTAACATCACGGTTTGCTGCCTGTTTCTAATATTTTCGGAAGAATAGAAAGCATTTTTATTCTTCGATTCATCTTTTTTTATGATCGGCTCAATCTTATCAAGTTCGTCGAAAATAAAAATGAAATCGGAACGATAACTATTAATTGGCAAATTGCTAATATCATGTATAATCTCCAGAATATATTTTTCAATTTCGCGTTCATCAGCCTTGGTATAAAGCTGGCTCTTCCTTTTCATAAAAGCCACCGGCATTTTAAGAAAATTAATATTTGAGGCTTCCTCAAAAGCCAGGTTCGAATCGATCAATTCATTTATAAATCGCAGTTTTTTCCTTACTTTTCGAAGTGAAGGATGACTATAGTTTAATAAGCGCTGGGTAAACCTGAAGAAAATGATAAAAAACAGTACGTACAAGTAATATAAATAGTCCAATTGGAGGGGAATGATCTTTAAGCCCAGATCAGGTAACAGTTTCCTTAAATAATAGTATCCCTCATTAAGATAAAAATCGATATAGTTTGTTGTAGCAATAACCTTTCTTTGCACACCACTTTTGTCCTCATAAAAGGAAATTATCTCATGGAGCCTTTTAAGTCTGTATAAGAACAGAGGGGTAATACTATCCTCAACTAATGTTATGAGATCGTTTTCTTCACAATACTTTATCAGATCAATTATCTCATCAGGCTCCAGGTCAATAAAAGCACTTTTATCAAGAATATCCACTACTTTATCATGCCTTATTCCCGCAGGTGAATTATAAAGCTTTGTAAACCTGAAAAAATTCAATTGTTTTCTTACAAATTCTGCTTTAAAAGAGTCATAATCCAACTTCTCAAGCTCGGCAATATTAAGGTATTTCAATATATTCTTATCATACGATTTCAGATAATCAATTGTCCTGTTCAGAATAACAATTTGATTTGCATTAAAAATTGAATCCGTTTTAGATTTAACTATTTTCTTCGCATTATAATTTTTAGAATCCAACTTATTTAACTCATTTGCAATAGCCTGAACGTATATAAAATAGTTATCAGATGAAAGTTTATTTCTTTCATGCAACGAGATATTAATTTTATTTAAAAGAAGGCTGTCACTTTTAAGAAAGCATTTATTCTGCGAAGGGAAAAAAACATTTAATGCTATCGCTGATTTAAAAGAGTTGTTGAATCTTTTTAAAGATTCAGAATTATATAGTACAGCCACAAAAATCAGAATGAGAAAGGCGAGAAAAATACGGAAAAGTTTACTCAGGGAGATCCGTTTCTGGTATTGTTCAAAACTCGATTTTATATTACGTACAATTAGTTTTAAAACATTAATTTCTTTGAGATTTGAATAACCTAAATTTATAGCAATAGTCAGTGTAGAAGAATAGTTGATCAACCTCCTTAATGGATTTATGATATAGTTTATTATTATATTCCTTTTTTTACCATATTCCTGTTTGGTTATCCTCCGCTTTCTTGCCATCCAATTGATACATTTGATCATACTAAGCAAAATAATTATACATAAGTAACAATAGATAATATTCCGCGACCATATTACAAAGTTCAAAATTTCATAACTATGACCTATTTTCTCTTTATAGAGAGATGAAATAAACAAAGTAACTATAGATGACAGAAACAACATCAGTATAAATTCTTCAAAATATTGTCTGTGCTTACTTTTAGTCTCCTCAATCTTAATATCCCTCAATCTTTTCCATAAAGGCAATATCTTTTTGTATGTAATTCCATATATTATTGTAAGTAGTATTCCAATCCCGATATAACTATATGAGATATTTCTAAGCCCTGTAAAAATATCAGCATCAACGGACAAGCTAAATGCAGCTAATAACATAATTGTTAACAGGCAGGAAAGCAAAAGGAGCACAGCGCACTTTATTAACGACTTAAAAATCCTGTTAGGATAATATATTTCTTCAATGGCCTTGTTTACAAAGCTCGTTTTTCCCATACCTCTATATCCGGTAACCAGGTATATACCGGATTTTCTTGTTGTATTTATTAAAACTGATTTAAACCTTTCTAACAATCTCTCTCTTCCTACAAATCTTTCGTCAGTATCTCCAACTTCAGTAGCTCCATGATGAAATGAATAATTGTGGAGCTCAATGAAAACCCTTTTCATCTTGGATGAATATTTATCATTTAGGGTCGGTTGACTAGGTTTAGTGCCCATAATATTGTTACTTTATAATTTATTTGATGATTAAACAGTTCTGTTTTTACATAACCCGTGTTATTGTAGTTAAAATATTACACCTAAGCCATATTTTTGGTGCAATGTGTATGTATTTAAACAAAAAGCAATTTATACTTTAAAAATCTAAAATTCAAGGAATAATGTGTTTTTTTGGAAAAACTTTAAATATGGGTCTTAGATTAAGCTCTATCTTCTCCTCTGTTCTACCCCTTCACTAGGCAGACCTCTCTATGCCAGCCGGGAGGGGTTTGGGGTGGGTGTTATTTTTCAATATCGAACACCGAACAAGGAATAATGAATAATGAAGTTTTTTTGTTACTATCCTGCCGGACGTACATAGGATGTTATTATTATCATTATACTATTTTAGAATATTGTAACGTTATAAGATCATTATGGCAATACATATTTAAAACTAAAAACTACACCTATGAAAAACCAGGCCCTCCTTATCCTGATATTATTACCTGCAGCATTGCTTTCGCAGGAAAAAACAAATTCGAATTATAAAGAATTAAAAATATATGTACTTACCGAATACGTGTCTCCTACATATAGAAATAGTATTTACATGTATGACAATACATATGACGGTAAAACATATAATGCGGATGATAAAAACATTAACACCGGGAAAATGTCAATAGCAATTACAAAAAAGCTAAACTCCAATCGTTCATATGAATGGGAATTAATGCCGGTTTACTTTAATTGCTACGATTACAAAACCAGGTTGATTGATTCAATTATAAATCCGGAAAATTACATTACTGGTGGTGAAAGGGTTTTTAATATTCAATCTTACCTGCGTTTTCAATACAACTATGGATTGACAAAAAATGAAACCGCAAAACTAAAACCATATATAGGTGCCTCCACCAGGTATTTTGTTGATTATTACATAAGCAAGCCTCATACAGCATTATTTTTCCCCACGAATGAATTAAACACCGGGTTCACACTGTCTGTAGTCCCGGCACTGAAGTGGGATATAAACGAAAAGGTATTTTTAGACTTCAATATTCCTTTCGACCTGCTGGATGCTTATTTTACAAGGGAACAAGTAGGTAATCCTTCTATCTCCGAAGAAAACAGGGTAAATACCAGCATAACCTTTAAAGAACTGCCAAAGAGATATAATTTTCGCATTGGAGTGGGTATAAAATTATAGAACCAAACCGATTTGGGGTGGGTATTATTTGTCAATATCTAATATCGAACAAAGAATTTTGAAAGAATGAGTAGTTAAACTAAAACGTAACTCCCAGCGTTACTGCTAAATAATCTACAGGTAGCCGGTCTAAATCCATATCCTCTGACAGGTTTCCTAAATACATCCTTCCTACAAGCTCATGTTTCCCCAACATGTAATAATCTGCAGATAGCCTGAGATGATCATTTATCAGTACGCCTCCTCCGGTAGTGCCTCCCAGGTTATTTGACAGATCAAATTCAACGGTAACAATTGAATGACTAACTCTCATTTCCATGTCGGTTAATTTCAGGGAATTTGCGGTTATACCAAGATCTGCGAACATAGATAGTTTATCATTCACTTTATATGTATAGTCTACACCAATTGAAACGGGTATATTAATATATTTATAATATTCAATTTCTGTAAAGTATATTCCCATGTCATTCATATACTCTTCAGAAGCTTCTTTTACATCCTCTTTCACAGCGTTAATACTCATGTCTACACGGCCAAATACACCAAATCCACTCTCAGTTATCTGATAGGCGTATTGGAGTCCCATAGTAAAACCCATTCTTGCACCTCCGGCTTCAACATTATTCATATCCTCTGATGCAAAGTCAGATAAAGGTAATGAAGTCCCCATGTATAATGAAAAACCTGCCTGAGAAAAGCAAACTGCGTGCATACTCAAATACATAATAACACTGATATACAATCTTACCATTTTCATAATTCCGGATTTTATAAAGTATAAATTATTTAGTTGTTCATAACAAATTCAAAATCTTAAACACCGAATGTCTATCAACCTCTATCATACAAATTTTGCTAAATATAGTAAAATACTTATTAAAAATGCATTACTGTGTGTTCTTCAATAATAATATCCAACACCGAACAATGAATAATGAAATGAAGTTTTTGCCACAAACCTGCCCGACGGAAATCGTTCAGGCAACGATTAGTTAAAAAACTCCGTTAATGCGCCTAATCCTATTTCTACTGTTATCGGAAAGCCTTTATAATCTATAAGCCCGCTCCTTGAATAATCTAATAAATTACATTTTATCTGACTATTAAAATACATGGATTCATTTAAATATTTCCTGTATCCAAATCCAAAATTAATATTCAGGGCCCATATCGACACTACTTCCGAATCTTTTGTTTCAGGGAAAACATCAAATCCATCAAGCCCACCGCCCAATAATATTCTATATGAATTGGTTTTGACATTTTTTATATCATATCCCAAATCCAGTCCAAAATACCCTCCAAAAAAATGATTTGTTTCATCCAATTCAGAAGATCTTTCTCGTCTTGCCATATAATTTTCAGGAGCTTTCAGGAATTGAAAGGCTACACTTATATCAGTTGTAAATTTTGAAAATTTAAATCCAGCCTGCATTCCAAAACTTGGATGAATCCCCAGTTTGGAAATCTCACCTGTTGGTATCCAAACACCACCTAATGCGCCAACATTATAACAGGGCACTGATGGAATTCTTGTAGTTGTATCAACATACAACTGACAATAACTATAACTTACATGTAAGAATGTACAAATAGCAAAAGTTATGTTTTTCATGGCCAACTGCTTTATAATTATTTGGCTGGTACGGATGAGAGATGCGCTGTTTAGGATCTTTGCATTATTCAACTTCATATTTGTACATCTCATAATATGGATCGAAAAAGTAGGGTTCTTTTAAAACATAAAACGCTCCCTTATGAAACACAAATTCGTTAAACCCATTAATATTAAGTTCATAGCTTAACAGAACCTCACCAAGTGCGTTAAGCTTCTGTAACATTACTTTCTCTTCCATATCATCCTCAAATATTATAGTATAGGTCAGCATCCATATATTATTTCCATCCCAGGTAATGTCCATATTATCCGCTTCCAAATCCTTCTCAAAGATCTTATTCCCATCCAGGTCATAGACAATAAGTTTACCATCAAAGTCGTCACAATACCATAATATACCGGCATCCCATTCAATACCGGTAAAATATACATCTTCAGGAATTCTTTTGCAGGTACTGCCATTGGGATTTATTTTATAAAGTATACTATTCCATCCACAACCATACCAAAGAGAATTGGAAAGAAAGGTGAATGCAGGCCTTGAAGGATTACCAGGAATATCTATCTCATTTAAAAGTGTACCGTTCGTTTGGATCTTATAGGCACTTTGATCGTCACCTGATATCCGACTGTCAGGAAGCACCCAAAGACAGGTGCCATCAAAAGCAAGATCACCCGGATAATAGACAGGTGAATGTAAAGTATCCAAAAGATTCAGGTTCATATCTGTGTGATAAATTTTATGGTCAGAAACATCGGAAAAATAAAAACTGCCGTTTACATATTCTATCCCGTTAGGTTCTCCAAAAGGATAGTCCAGCTCTTTAAGAATATTGCCCTGCAGGTCAACCTGTATTACTTTTTGTTCAAATGATTCGCAAAGCCACAAAGATGTCCCGTCACAAGTTATTCCACTCAGCTCACCCGGACCACCCTCTATGTTAAAAATGAATGAGTCCAGCTTTTCACCCGTAATACTTTGCTTAAAGAAATAAATGTTCTGGTATGTATAATCCGCCACCCATAGATTTGTTCCATCGTTTGTAATACCATTCAGATTATCTTCAAAAGCCCCTTTTATGCTAATCCCGCTAAATCCATCAGATTGATAGATCGTATTTGTGCCCATACTTCCTTCAGCAACTATCAGGTTCTGTCCATTAAAATCAATGTCTGATGCAACATACATATAATAATTTAAGCTGTCTGTTTTTTCACCTTTTTCATTAAACTGAAAAATCACATTACCGGCTGAAACATACATATTGTTGCCATCGGAAGCGAAATGTTTGTAAAAGATATATGAATCATCATCCGAAAACTGGTTAAGCCGGGTTACTATCTTTTCGGTAAAATGCAATACCCCGTCGACCATAGTATTGTTTGTTCCCTGCCATACACCCTTGTCACCAAGTTCCGGATACTTGTAAGTTCCTGATACGGTACTATCCGTATCCATCGCACCCGAAAAGCTTATTGTTCCGTCTATATCGCCGAAAGAGATTTCATTGCCGCAAATCTTACCTGATAAAGGAGCATTGGAAAGGCCAATTTCCGGCACATCAATAGTACCAGTTAAATTTGAAGCGTCTTGTACAAAATGCGCTGCAAAAGTACCTGAAACACCAGCCGTATTACTAGTCCAGGTGCCATACCACATCCCGCTAAAATTCGCCGGATTGCAATTGTCATCCGTGTCATCATCATCTGTATCCTTTTTACAGCCTAAACAGACCATTATAATAACGAGAATACCAACCAGATGGATTATGCTTTTTGTTTTCATGGGTAAAGGTTTTTTTCAGATATGAGCATATAATACATTTCGTTACACACAAAGGTAAATTTTTAGTTATTACTAAACAATTTCCACTACTAAATCTTAAACACACGTTCTTACATTCACACTGTTAAGTGTCCTCTTGAGGGGTTTTTAGGAATGAGCTTATTCCTTCACATCATTTAAAATCACATACAACCTGTCTGTATAAAAATTTTAACTATATTTATACTCAATAGTTTATAGAAACAAATCAGGTATGAAATCTAAATCCAAGCACGATATCATCCTCGTCATTCTTGCCATTATATTCTGTATCGTTGGTTTCCTGTTTCTTCGTGAGTTTTTCGATAAGGACCTGGACAATTTTAGCATTGAAATACTTGCAGCTGTGCTGGGATCAGTATTTACAGTGGCAGCTATGACAGTAGTCATTAAAATGCAGGCCCGGCAGGAAACCGAGAAAGAGTTCTCGGCACGCTTATTTGAGAGAAAAATACAGGTGTATGATGAATTTCTTGCCATGCTTTTTCAACTGGATGATGATAATGTGTTATCAGAAGATGAAATACAGGACATTGAAAACAAGATAGGGGAAATTGCCCTGGTGGCCAATTCCAGGTTAGTTTCCGTATTATCGCAGTTTATGCTGCAGATAAAAATCTATGGCTGCGTATATCCAAGAAGTATGAATGAAAAACAGATTCAGCACTTTATAGAATATTTTGATCAGAACCATCATCATCTCAGTATCACCAAAAAGCATCTGAAATCGCAGAAGCATATAGGTTTTAATGATCTGTTTATTGCCCTTGATGAAGTAATACAGGGTATACGAACAGACCTGTCGGTTGTAGAAGGAGACATTGAAGAAATGTTAGGACACTTTATTGAACTTCCTGTAAATAAATACAAATTATTTGACAACCCGAATTTAGTGGATTAGTAACGAAGCATTACCCCTACGACAGCTTGTTAATAGCTCATTATCCATTGTACATTTTACATTATACATTATTTACTCACCCTATACTGCCACTCATAAAAGCAGCAGCAATTTGTAGCTTCCACTGTCACCAGGTTATAATCATAGTAAAATGAATAACGGGGATGGTATACACGGACTATGTATCCGGGATAGTTTTCATTATCCGGCGAAAGCACAGAGTTTTTCGAGATGTCGATATATTTCGGTTGAGCTATTTTTTTCGTATTTATTATCTGTAATTTCATATACTCGCGCATCTTTGATAAAACATCATCGGCGGCACTTACAGCGGAAGCAGGAATAACATGTTCTGTACGTTTACCCAGGTAAGTAAAGAATACCAGTTTTATTATTATTTTACCTTCTTCATCTAAAGCATCCAAAGAAGCATTAGTAGCTTCAATAGTCCATACGCCGTCATTTTCTACTCCCACTAAAATCACATATTGTTTACTTACGGCACTGCAAAAAGCTGCGAACTTATCCAAACTACCTTTGGCCGGGTTCCAAATAAATATATCCACCGAGGGAGCGCAATATCCTGCCGGGGCTTCGGTATATTTTCCATAAACAGTTGCTTCTTTTAATGTGTCTTTAACAACCGGCACCAGATTATTATCAATAAGAAAAAATTGTCCCTCCAGGGTATCTGCTTTAAAATACCCGTAATCAATTATTTCATCATAAATTATTGGGATAACCAGTTTCCCAGAAGTATCCGTGACACCCCATTTATTATTTTCAGATACAGCAAAAGCATATTCTATGGGAAAGTCATAAAGACGCCGGGTGTTTTCATACCATTTTGTCTGGGCATTTGCTAAAGTTATGTTTAACAGCAAAAACAATGTGATTACTGACTTCATCTTAATTTTTCAATTTTAAAACCTCTTACCAAATACATCATTCTATGGAGTACCATAAATAAATTCCAGGCCGGTAAACTTTCTTTCAGATACAGCTATTAATCCTTTAACAGAAGACCCTGGCGGTATGGTTTTTCCCAGAATATATTGTTTCTGAACATTTGAGTAAAGTATCCCATTCGTCATCTCAGCAAACCACATAACTAAACCACCTCCAACCAGAGGTAAAATATTATATGTAAAACCAGATTCAACTTTTCCATACGGATTTTCAGAATGATAGTAGCCTATTCCTGCCAAACCAATTAACGAGTAGCCTTCAGAATGTAACCTTATCCTGTTTTTATATTCCTTTGGACTAAGTATTGCAACATTATTTCCATTTGAATTCCTTACATGAAAATTAAACTTTGTTAATACAACCGTATCCTGGCTATAATTTTCAATTTGAATAGCAAGTAATGAAGCATCTTTCTTTCGTTCCTTTTTGTCGTATTGTTTATTATTGTTTAGTCCCTGCATATCATGTTGATATGAAACAATCAAACCATTACCCAGGTCTTTCGGAGTGTTCATATTATATTTTACAGGATCAACATTATGGTAAATAAAAGCACAACCTGAAAACATGAATGTAAATATCAGTACCGGTATAATCCTTAACATAGACACAATAATTAATACTAAAATCTATACAAATAAAAACAATATTATTGAATAATCAACACAGAAATAGCAACGCCATGCATTGCGTCGCTAACGCGGGTACATTATCTTATGGTATTGACCAAAAATATACTCCAATCGGTTAACCATCTACCGTCAACCGTCTTTCTATTTTATTTCTTTCAGCGCCTGTGCAACGTATCGATCCACGTTAACTTTTCTTTTAGCATCATCTTTTATATAAAATAATTGCTTGTCGTACATGGCACGGGCAGCGGCTTCAAACATTGCCTTGTTCTCCTCTGACGGGTTAGCAATGCACTTTGCTTTCCAATTCTGAAACTGGTCTTCCAGCGGCATTTGATCATCCATTTGCTTATCAATGATCTTATTTATGGTAACATCAAGCTCTGTGATATGAGCACTATAGCGGGTTACCCCCTGGCAACTCGGACAGGTAGCTTCGCCCGGCTGTTCCGGATTTATGATACCCAGTTTCGCACCACAGTGCGAACATTTAACTTCATAGTCACTTCCATCCTGATTCTTGTCCCATTTAAATTTTGCCTTTCTTTCGATACCGTCCATCACTGACCGCTGAAGTTCCAGTAATCTGTCGCATGTCTTACTATAATGATCGTCCAATTGATCTTCCAGGTTGGATGCTCCCAAATCGCTCAGGCGATTTTCAGCCTTTTGACCCACTTCACGTATCCTGTCCCAGATCCTGTCGAGCCGGTCTCCTGAATCATCCATGGCATTGTTGAATTCCACGGTTCGTTTTTTCCCGGCTTCCAGTATCTCGTACAATCCTTTCTTTTCACTTTCAAGTTGAGCCATAAAGGTCAAATTAAGGGCATCGATACGTTCCATAGCAGCCTGGAATACAACTTTTGGTGAAGCACTTTTATTTGCTGCTTCTTCCTGAAGCAATACCCAGCCCCTGGATACTTTTCCTATATCCTTACCTTGAGCACTGCCACAATAGCCACAAAACTCACTGTCCGATTCAGGTAATGCAGCGCCACAATTGGGACAATAAAATCCAAACGTCTTCTGGCCTTCTTTATATGCCAGTTTCATGCGTTCTTCCTTTGTAAGTATCCCTCCCCGCTCTTGTGCTTCTTCCATTTTATCCGCATCATCTTTCAATTCGCTCTCCAGGTCTTTTACATAGGTTTCCAGATCATAGGCAATATCTTTTATCTCATCGCCTTCATCCTCGTCGCCATCGGCTTTTGCCTGCTTAGCTAATTTTCTTATAGGCACTATCTTATCCATCCAGCCACGTCGCCATTCTTTTATTTCTTCCACCGTAACCAGTTTGCCGTTGTTCAGCTTATTTTGAATATCTTTTACCTCCATGTCAATTTCAGCAAGCATGGTTTCCTTCAAACTTTTTGCCTCTTTTATGCCTTTAAGGGTAGCATCGGTCATCATTATATTACCTTCATTCCTGACTTTTATTGAAAAGGTATAAAGTTCCAGCAGATCATTTTCAAAGTCTTTAATTGTTGACTTAACATTTTTTACGTAGTATTCAACATCTTCAATCATTTCTTCACTCCCACCCTGCATTATCTGCTGCAGAAAATTATTAAGAGGCTTTGCTTTTTCCTGCCAATTGTTGCTCCATTGCTCAATTTCATCCTTATCTGCAACTTCCCCTGTTTTAATTTTTAATTCCAGTTCTCTGGCTTCATTATCGATCTTTTCCAGAATGTCATTATAAAAGCCGGTTGCTTCGGTTAGTATGTCTTCCATGGGTTTTAATTTTGAATATTAATAGCAAACCATTTCTTACGCAAAGCGCGCAGAGATAATCGCAAAGAACGCAAAGAGTACTTTTAACCTCTGCGTTCCAAGCCAAAAAAAGCCTCTTTCTACTTTAGCGACTCCATTTCTTCTTCTACCCATTCTTCCATATCCCCCCCGGGTTGGAGAATTTCGAAACGGGCTTGCAGAAGGATCTTGACGGCATCCCACTTTTCGTTATCTACGAGTTCATCCATGGAATTTTCAAGATAATAATCCAGTTCATCCTCATCTTCTGCGTCAGTGATAGTCTCACGCACATAGGCAGCAATATCAACTGGTTTTGCACCGCTTTTAGCCATCTTTTTCACTGTCTTATAAACCTCCTGCGTTCTTTTTTCAGTATCCTCAAGTTGCTTGGTACCTGCTTCCATGGCATCTGCCATCATTTGATTAACGGTTGCCGCATGTTGGGGTGAATATTTCATAAAAAAGTCACTGTAATGAGTGGCGAGCATCCCGGTGGCATCCGTATTCATGGCTGCCCAATAAGCATTATTTATTTCATTAAAATGCTCCTGATCACGCACACCATACTTTTTGTACAAAGGAGCTACATCGCCTCCTCCATGTGAGACCGCACAAATATGTGCATATCCTTCGAGGCTTAATCCCTCTATTTCAATATCGGCACTGTCAGCACTGTCTCCATGTATTTGCTGGTTCTGAAAGTTCAAAAGCGCCATAGCTTTTTGCGACTGCATCTGGGGATCTTTTATTATCTCATCCTCCCATGGTTTTAATCCGGCACCCATATAGTAAATGGGATCGAGAATATCAGCCCCTTCCATAATTACCGGTTCCTGACCATGCTTTTTCAGAAACGGTATGATATCATCATCGGTGGCATCGCCATCACTGATTTGTCGGGTAAGGTCAACAAATTCACAGTGAAATTTAATGTACTCATCAAGAGTCATTCCGCAAATTGTTTTACTCATGGTGTTTTCCTTTCTTTTGGTTTTTAATATGTTTGAATTCTAAAAAGGCAGTGATATACAATCCGTAGTTTTATAATACAATTATAATAACCTCGGCCTTCGAAAATCAAATTTTTGTGATCAACTCCGGAGGAAAGGTATGAAATGCAGAATTGTGAGGATGAAGTTTAATAGTGAATGGAGTACTCTCAAGCTGATACTGATAATTTTGGAACTTATTAAAGTATTCTCGGTAAAAAAAGCGATATTCTATCGTTATGGCAACATTGCCATGAGTAAAGTAGATCTTCCTGTTAAAATAAATAGCCTCTCGTCTTAATGCAAGTTAAGACAATTTATTGAGTAAATCCAGAGGTTGATTATTTTTCTATAATATTACTATTTTCAAAAAACGGAAGAATATCAGAATAATTGCTATAATCTCCAATAAGAAGGAAAAACAGTATGACTTTAATGGATAATGTGGTCTTAATTCTACTTAATCGGATTTTTTTTAATTATTGTTTTATTAAGAAAATCTTTACGATCGTTTGATATCCTGATGAAATAAGTACCATCCGTACAATTCTTAAGATTAATTTGTTTGGTATAAAATTCCTGATCAATATTCAGGATTTCGAAAAACACCTGTTGGCCAGTAATGTTGAAAACAGATACTTCTATGATTTCATCCTGTAAATCTTTTATGGTGATCAAAAACTCATCCATACTTGGATTTGGAAAGACATCAATTGATGCTAAAAAATTGAATTGACTAGCAGTCTTGGAGCAGATATGTACTTCAATACTTGTACTATCTGTACTTTCACAACCAACTTCATCCTGATAATAATAAAACAGGGTATGTGTTCCAGTACCTGCACTATCCGGTAAAAACAGGCTATCACTATATATACCTGTACCAAAAAACACACCTCCATCTGGACTTCCTGTAAGCACGACGCTATCTTCTCCTAAGCAAAACTCTGTTTCAGCTAATATAAATATTACATCCGGTATTGGGTTTACAACAACTATCTGAGAATCTAGTCCTGTGCAATTATAAACATCACTATAGGAATAATATATCATAGTCTCTCCCAATCCCATAGTTGCAGTATTAAATAAACTATCCTGAAAAACTCCTAATCCATAAAACACTCCTCCCTTTGGAGATGCTTCTAACAACCCAATCTCACCTGAACAAAAATTAGTATCATTTATAAAATCAATTAATGGTATGGCATGTACCGAAACAATTTGAGAATCATAATTTACTCCACCTTCTAAATCTGTATAGGAATAATACACCTTATGCGTCCCAACTCCTGCACTGTCAGGGATAAATAAACTGTCAGATATTCCTTCACCAGAAAATATACCTCCTTTTGGCCTTCCAAAAAGTACATCTGGCATATCGCCAATACAATAATCAGTTTTCAGGCCCGTAAAATGAGCTGTTGCGTTTACATACACATAAAACGGTTCTGATACAAACTCAGTTATCCCGGGTCCATGATTCATAGGTGGCATAGCCAGAGCACTACCGAATGATTTACATGTATAAATCCCTGAATCAGCAAGTGAAATATTTTTAATGATAAGTATAGTATCTGTTTCTCCCATAATTGCAGTTGTATCTTTAAACCATTGATAAATTAAGGCAGAATCCTGACTGGCAATACCTAATATTAACGTATCCCTTTCGTCTAAGAATATGCTATCTGAATTACCGAATGGCTTTTGCGGAACATATAGATAATAAAAGTTGTCAAGTGTATCAATTATTCTCAAGTCACAGGCATCTGAAAAATCAAATTTATTATCATTACATATAAAGTGATGCAAAAATGTGTAGAAGCCATTCTGGGGCAGATTTGTTAAAAGATTATTGGAAATATTGATATCCGTAAATTGATAATAACCTGACAAATCCGGTATCTCTGTTAAGAGATTATTTTGAATACGAATGGTATGTGTATACGGATGCATATTAGGCCAGGTAGTTATCTTGTTATTATTACAATATATAGCTTTAAGTGCGTTACAATCAGATAAATCTGGCAAATATGTTAATTGATTATAGGAGCATTCTAACGAAAACAATTGATCAAAATCCGATAAATCTGGTATAGTTGTAAGCAAATTATGATTACAAACTAATTCTTTCATATTATCTCCAGCAATCTCCGGCAGGCTTGTCAAATAATTGGAATCACAATATAACTCTTCCAAATTAATATTATGAGATAAATCGGGTAATGAAGTTAATAGGTTATTCGTACACTCAATATCCTCAAGATTAATATTATTTGATAAATCGGGTAATTGAATTAATTTATTATTATCACACACAAGTCTCGTCAATGATGTATCTGAAGACAAATCTGGCAGACTCGTTAAAAGATTATATCCGCAATAAAGATACTCTAATGAATAATTACCAGATAGATCCGGTAAAAAAGTAATATCATTATAATTACAATATAATTGCTCCAGTAAACTATTACCTGAAAGATCAGGCAAACTTGATAGAAGATTATTATTGCAATATAAATGCGTCAATAAAGGATTCCCTGCAAGGCTTGGTAATTTAGTCAGATTATTATTATTACATTCCAAAATCTTCAAATTCGGATTACCTGAAAGATCAGGCAATGTATCAATATTATTGTAGTTACAATGAATCTCACTTAACAATGAATTGGAAGAAAGATCAGGTAAGGTTGTTAACAGGTTATGATCGCAATCTAGATATTCTAATTGTGTATTGGTTGATAAATCAGGTAAACTGTCAATTCGATTCTGCGAACACCGAATCTTGGTTAAAGCAGTATTATTTGAAACATCCGGGAAACGAGTCATAAAATTACCGCCACATTCAATCTCCGTCAATAAAGTTAATGCAGATAATTCCGGTAAGCTATCCAGTTTGTTACCACCGCACCCAAGTATTTCAATATTAACAAAATATTCAATTCCCGTCAGGTCTTTAATATTATTACCTCCACAGTAAAATCCACCGGTTATTGTAGCTGCAGAGTCTATAATCAGGCTATCTTTTGATATATCCATAAATGTGGGATAATAATTATTAAGATAAACCCGGAAATTTGAATCAGGAATAAAAACTTTATCCTGCCCGATAAGTTTTTGGTTATTAAAAACCGTCAAAATAAAAACACAAAATATAATAAGTAAATTTTTCATACCCTGTTTAATTTCAATTAACTACAATTGATTATTAATCTTTCATTATATTTTAACTATTCAAATATAATTTTTTAATTTATTTTAGCAAGTCTCTTCTTTTAAAAAGTTGATATTTGTTAAAAAATCCTTTAATTTTTCCCAAACCTCCACCCAATATTCCACTCAATGAAATCAGCATTGGAGAATTCATACGCGCGCAGGTTAAATCCGGTAAACAATTGTTGTGTAATAGTATATTTCAGTCCGATTCGCTGGTAGAAAACCGGGGTAATAGTTTCAAAATCTACCCTGTATATATAAATTCCCGGCTGCATTACCACGGCAAATTTATTCATCAACAATTCATAGGAAGGATACACACTTAATTCGAGCTTTTTGGAATAGCGGCTTTCTTTCACAACCAGCTTTGCATTTTCTACAACCAACGGACTATTGTATGAACCATTATAACCAAAGGTGACCCCCAACCCTATGCGAGAAAGATAACTCACCTGCCTGTTAACCACCACCGACAGGCCATATACTGTAAAATCCACACCGGTGTATTTCGTAATGCTGTCTAGATCGGTACCCATATAGATCAGGTTCTTCATCCCATAATATATGGAAACGTCTATATAATTATTTTTTACCAGTTCGGGCAAAGTTGTACTTCTATAATTCTGACTTTCATTTTGAGGTGTATAAATTAAAAACAATTTTGGACTAAATACATTCACTCCCAGGTTTGGCTTTTGAAATGCCCCGTTTGAAAAATGCGTAAAGCCTGCAAACGCGCCTATTTTAAAATGCTTACCCAGATTTCTTCGAAAATCTGCCCCGGAACTAAAATATCCGCTAAACATGGATGAGATAGCTACATTAAAAATGTTTTCATGAAAATATGCAACCCCAAAATTCAATTCCCAGTTCATACTCCACTTATCTGACCTGTGAACAGGTGCTGAAAAAACACTATACAGGGCATAGGGCTTACCAATGTTACACTCCGGATCAAACCATCCCCTGTAAAAACCAAAACCAAACTGAGGATAATTATACAATTGCTGCCAGTATTTACTCCCCGTTGTCTGAAACATTATTTTGACACTTAGTGCTTTATATCCTTTATCTATTGATTTTAAATAATCATTATGAGGCACCACCATCCCGGTTTCGGCATTCAACTGGAGTGACAACGGATAATTGATATGTGTGGAATCCTGAGCAATAGTTACATTTGCTAATAACAATAGCAATAACCAATGATTATATTCTTTAATAAAAGAAAATTTCAATTGTACCAGTTTAAGTAATTGATCATACGAATATAAAACTTCTGAGAAACTCAAAAAAATATCTGCCAAAGTTTAATTTACCCTAACTAATGGCAATGTGAAAGATTTTGATTAATTTTAAATATCAATTTTATTGTTATACACTGTAAAGAAATTATATGAGACTGCTTGAAAAAATATTACTGCCAATAGATATAACCTGTAATTCAACAGAACAGGTAAATTGTACAATTAAACTTGCCAAAGCATTTAATTCAAGTGTAATCATTGCATATATTTTACCAATGGATGCATCCAGAGAAAGCATTAAAGACATTGTACAAGACGCTGTAGACACTAAATTACAAGAGATAACCTCACAATTGGAACAAAATGAGGTGCCAGTACTTGAAAGTATTGTTGAATTTGGAAATCCCTACGAGAGCATTATTGACATATCCGAAAATCATGACGTTAACCTTATCATTCTGACAAGCGGCGATAAAAGTCTTTCAGAACCCTATAAACTTGGAACTACTGCAGAAAAGGTAATGCGTAAAACTGACAAACCCGTATGGGTAATAAAAAACTATGAAGGCACATCGTTTTCAAATATTCTTTGTCCCGTGGATTTTTCTACACCTTCCAAACGGGCACTTAAAAATGCAGTTCAATTGGCAAGAAAGTTTAAAGCTGCAATTAAAGTGTTGCATGTAATTGAACCAGTCATCAATAGCAAACTTGAGTTTGATAATTGTGCTATTGAAGGTAAAGATGAATATATAGCCTGGGAAAAGAAACTGAAAGACTTTCTAAAAGACATTAACCTGGATGGTGTTGATTTAACAACCGAACTGCAGGAAGGATTACCACATGACAGGATACTTCAAACCATTCAGAAAGGTAACCATGACCTGCTTGTAATGGGTACTACCGGACGTACAGGATTGAGCCGCCTATTTATGGGTAGCGTAACCGAAAAAGTAACACGTGAAGTTCCTTGTACATTTGTTACCATGAAATCTGAGAACCTTCTGACTCTTCACCTTGACAGTGAAATTAAAGAAATTGAATCTCATCTGGATACGGCTAAAAAACTGGTTGAAAATGGTTATTATAAAGAAGCGATAAATCAATATAAAATATGTCTGCAGATAAATGATATGCATGTGCCTTCAATGTATCGCATCGCTAATTTATATAAAAAATTAGGACAAGAGACTGAAGCCGCTTTGTATGACAGCATGGCCAAGGAAATTCTTTCGCGTCTATGGGATAAAAAAATAGAATTTGAAGTTAGAAAACTTTACAAAGACAATTAATTAGTATTCATCTCGATGAACCATTTCCGGAGAAAAAGCCGGAAGACATATGGCCACATATTCAGCACCACCTGCAAAAGGGGTACTGTATTGCACCCAATCACCCTTGTTTATCACAAGAGCTTGTCCTGCCTCCAAAACAAAGATTTCTGTTCGGGTCTTTACCTTAAGTTTACCACTAAGAATTAATGTGTATTCATTAAACTCTGGAGTTTGTCCGGGTTCTGCCCATCCTTCAGGACTAACCATTCTTGCTATGCTAATTTCATCTGTACTGCTATTTACCCGGCCAAAAAACTCTTCTATTTGTTTGGGTTTGTTCCCTGCAGCTTTAATAATGGTTGGCTTTTCAATAATTAAAGTCATATATATACATTTTAAATTGTATTCCGTGTTTTAATTAATTTTACTATATTTCAACTTTTAAAAATAGTAGTAAAATTTATGATTAAAGTAAAAACACTTCTCCTAATTATATTATTTACATTGAGTTTTATTATTACTCGATGTAAAGACAGATCCGCACAAATAGATCCTCTTGATTATGCTATAAAAATGGCTGATTCAGAAATGAAACGAAATCCTGATGCCTGGATGCTTGATTTTATGAAATCACCAAAATGGAATTATACCAATGGACTCGTGTGTACCGCTTTTGAGCAACTATGGAAAGTTACAGGCAATGAAAAATATTATAATTACATAAAAGAATATGCTGACACCATAATAGACAGCCTGGGAAATATTGACTCCTATAAATTAAAAGACTATAATATTGATAAAATAAACCCTGGTAAGTTTCTTTTTGCATTATATGAAAAGACAGGTGATACAAGATATAAAAATGCCATTGACACCCTGAGGGAGCAGATGAGGACCCACCCGCGAACATCAGAAGGTGGATTTTGGCACAAAAAAAGATATCCCTGCCAAATGTGGCTGGATGGTTTGTATATGGGCACTCCCTTCTTAGCACAGTATGCCTATACCTTCCATGAAGATAGTTTGTTTAATGATGTAGCAAAGCAGATACACCTTATTGATATATATACCCGCGATAGTGTTACCGGTTTGTATTATCATGGATGGGACGAAAGCAGGGAACAAGCCTGGGCAAACAAAGCCACCGGAAAATCTCCCAATGTTTGGGGCCGTGGTATGGGCTGGTATGCGATGACACTGGTGGATGTATTGGATTTTTTCCCTGCAGATCATCCAAAAAGATATGAAATAATAGACATTACCCGTCATATGGCTAAAGCTATTGCCGAATACCAGGATGACTCAACCGGAGTGTGGTATCAGGTTGTAGATAAAGGAGGAGAAAAAGGTAATTACCTGGAATCTTCCGCTTCAACAATGTTTGTTTATTTCCTGATAAAAGCCATCAATAATAACTATATTGATGCTAGCTACATGCCTGTAACACAAAAAGGATATGATGGTATCATAAAACAATTTATAAAAGAAAATCCTGATGGAACCATTAGTATTTCTCAGGCATGTGCAGGTGCTGGATTAGGAGGCAATCCTTACAGGGATGGATCTTATGAATATTACGTAAATGAGTTTTATCGTGATGATGATCCCAAGGCCGTAGGACCTTTCATTTTATTGATGCTTGAATTTAATAAATTAGAACATCCTGGTCCCCGTTAACCAATTAGCAAAAAAAAATCTAATTAAATATCACATGAAAAAAATTCAATACATTTCAACATGTTTTTTTCTTGTATTCATAGTTTTTGAGATACAAGGTCAACTAAGCATATATTCCAGTACAGGTTCTGAAGGTGCTCCTTTCGGTGAAGGGCTTGCTCCTACAACAAGGATTAAAGAAATAAAATACACACCAAAATTGACTGGTTCTACCTATCTTTATGATGATTGGCTGAATGGAAACTTAGTCTTTGCTAAAGACACAAATGAAATAACTAATTTGAAGATTCGTTTGGACATTTTTAATAATGTTGTGGAAATCAAATATTTTGAAGAGATTAAAATACTGCCATATTCACAGGTATTAAGCGTAGCAATTCCAGAAAAAACGGAAATATTCATTACTAAAAACATACTTGGCCCATCAAGTGCTGAAGGATTCTTTAAAGTTATTTATAATAAAAAATCTACCCTCTTAAGTCATTGTTCAACAAAAATTAAAAAATCAAACTATAATGAAGCAATGGCTGTTGGCAACAGGGATGATGAAATTATAAAGGTTAACAACTTTTACGCATTAATTGACAATAAACTACTTGAACTGGAAAAAACCAAGGGTAAACTGGCTGACCAATTCAAAGAATATCCTGAAGTTGCAAGCTATATTCATGTCAAAAAAATAAATCCCAAAAAGGAAGAACAGCTTATTGACCTGTTAAATTTTATTGATAATCATCAATAATTTTTCATTATCCCCGTCATTGGGTTACTTTTTGTATCTTTTTGTATTAAAAAGCATTAAACTGACACATATTTAGATAAAATACTGTCATAAAAATGAGTATATTTAATATAAATAAAAACAACTATGAAAGCAAGATTATTTTTTTACGTGGTGATAATAGTTTTCATCACATCATGCAGTGGGTCTAAAAAAGTAAATAAAGAAAATCCTTCTCAAAGCAATATTGAAACTGAAACTATAAAGAAATCTGAGCCACAAAGTTCAAAATACATACCTGAAGAATTGAGAAATTTGTATTTTGGAATGCCTTTCACGGAATTTTTTAGCCAGTACCAGGCAGTATCAGTTAGTGAAATTATGAGTTTTCGAAAATCTGTAGAACTTAAAAATTATTCCAGCGATATAAAAGAATTAACATTATACTTTGATAATGATGGCAATGCTCCACTCTACGAATTTATTATCGAATATAAAGAAAGGGATGTAAAAGATAAAACAATTGAAAATCTTTATGGAAAGCCCAATTTTCAAGATAAAGAATGGAAATTTGATAGTGGTGAAGGTTATTTCATAAGAATTTGGACATTTGATACTAAAATAGCAATAGCAGCATTTTTGCCCAATACTGAATGGAATGAATAGTATAAAAAGCCATTATTGGCTTTTAGCTATTAGTTATTATTTCCTTTTATATACGTGATAGGAATATGTAAAATCGTTTTTCTCATCCGGAGGACCGGGCCGGGTATCAATTTCTTCCCATTCCTCCATATTTATGTCAGGGAAATAAGTATCTGCATCAAAAGATTTGTGAATGCGGGTAATATATAACTTTTGAGCATATGGAAGAAATTGCCTGTAAATGGATCCACCGCCAATAATAAAATTTTCTTTTTTTGGATTGCATTTCTTCATTGCTTCTTCAATAGAATATGCCATTGCACATCCTTCACAATAATCTGTTTCATCATCGCTTATAACAATATTCAGACGTTGTGGCAAAGGTTTAACAGGTAGCGAATCATAGGTCTTCTTACCCATTACAACAGGATTCCCTAATGTCAGACTTTTAAAATACTTCATATCATCACTTATATGCCATAGCAACTGATTGTTTTTCCCTATAGCATTGTTATCTGCTATAGCAACTATGATTGATATGTTGGGCAAATTAGTCATCCATAAAAAAATTATACCGAAATGGCCCCTTTTATATGGGGATGCGGATCATAATGCTCAATGACAAAATCCTCGAACGCAAAATTAAAAATATTTTTAACATTTGGATTTATATTCATTGATGGTAATTGCCTGGGCTCCCTTGTTAACTGTAACTTAACCTGCTCAATGTGGTTAAGATAAATATGTGCATCACCCAATGTATGAACAAAATCTCCTGGCTTTAGGCCTGTGACCTGCGCCACCATCATGGTAAGCATAGCATAAGATGCAATATTAAAAGGCACACCAAGAAAAATATCTGCGCTACGCTGATATAACTGACAGGACAATTCACCATTTGCTACATAAAATTGAAACAACACATGACATGGAGGTAAGGCCATCTTATCCAATTCTCCTACATTCCATGCACTTACAATATGACGTCGTGAATCAGGATTGTTTTGTATTGAATGAATAACTTCCGTAATTTGATCAATATTTCTGTTACCGGCAGCAGGCCAGGATCTCCACTGATAACCATAAATATGTCCCAGATCCCCGTTTTTATCAGCCCATTCATCCCAAATGGTTACTTTATTGTCATTTAAATATTTAATATTCGTATCTCCATTCAGGAACCATAACAACTCGTATATAATACTGCGCGTGTGAAGCTTTTTGGTAGTTAATAAGGGGAATCCCTGCCTGAGATTGAATCGCATCTGGTATCCAAATACACTGACTGTACCGGTACCTGTTCGGTCTTCTTTTACTACTCCTCTATCCAATACATGTCGAAGCAAATCAAGATATTGCTGCATATAAAAATAATATTTTTCTGATACACGCTCAAAAGTACTAATTTTACAGGGTTTTAAGGAAGGTTTTTATCAACAAAAAAAAGAAGAAATCAGCCAAAAAAGTAAGCCTGATAATAATACTGTGAATGTTGAAAAGAATAACCCAAACCTATTGATGAAAAATGGCATTTTGATATTGAAATAACAATTTCATCAAACTATAGCAAGCACACAAACAAATAAGTATCCCTGATATCTTGAATAAATAAATATTCAGGGATATCAAATCTATGGAAACTTGTAAAACGGTTTATTCAAAATACTCAAAAGCTTCGATTATATCCAGGTACACACCATCAAAACCGGCATCAAGTATTTTCTTCAGGTAGGAATTTTCATTCCCAAAAATTATATCCTGCCATTCGGTCATCCAGTATCTTACTTTATAATTACCTTCCCATTCTTCATTTTCTTCTGCCAGCCAGGCAGGAGGATTTGTTTCCCATGTGGTTTTCCAGTAATACCTGTAATCCTCAGCTTCTCCTATGCTCATATATGATACCACCAGACGGCTACCACCATTTGCCTTTTGTTTCAACTGGGTGACTTCAGCCTTCGTAAACGGTACCACATCGTCAAAGAAGTAATCCATAATGAGTAAATCAAAATTTATTGCCTGAACTGCACTGATAAAATCTGCTTTTTCAGTAAAATTTGAAGGATTAATTAGGTATAAGAAGTTTTTAACCTGGCTGATATTTGTTATTGATGCATTATTCACATTGTGAGGTTGGGCTGGATACTCTGAAATAACATCCAATTCCCTGCTTTCTGCAGCATATGAAATATATCCTTTAGCTGCGTTCTTACTGTATGAATCATCCATCTTACTTTCTGTCCAGCAATAATCCGTAACCAGGATAACTTCCCCCTGATTTTTTGCTATGTCAAGCAATGCTGTCAGGTACTGGTTCTCTGTTGCAGGAGTGGCTTCATCATCATCATCATATCCATAAAAAAGGTCTTCCTGACCTAATGCATCTATCGCACTAAGATAGTTCGTCTGAGGACCTCCATCCGTATCCCCGTTATTTGAAACAAGTTCGTGCCCATTTTGTGGTATAATAATAAAATTGGGATTAATTGATTTTGCATATGAACTTATGTCCTGTACAAAATCCCTCATAAGTTGTTTATATTCTGAACCTCCTTCTTCATCTTCTTCATCATCATCCCCGCCACAGCTTATAAACAAAACAGAAAATAATGACAGTAACGTCATAAAAGTTAAAAATTTACGCTTTTTCATGATGTTGGGTTTTAGTTAGAATATAAATTTACCCATTCTGACAAAAATAACCCAATATTATGTTAATAAAATAATTAGGGATTCTCGTAATATTAATTTAATATTGACCATCCTACATAAAGAATCGGATGAAGGAATTTGGGAAATATTTCTTAATTGTAATAAGCTTAGCATTAGTAGCTACCATTGTATGGTATTTTCACAGTATTGTCACATATATTATAATATCTGCTGTGCTTTCACTCATTGGTCATCCAATCGTTAATTTTCTTGATAAAATAAAAATCAGGAAATTTAAATTTCCACATGCTCTCAATGCAACCATTGCTTTAGCTATTTTATGGGCACTATTCTTTTCTTTCTTTCGTATATTCATTCCATTGGTAGCAAACGAAGCAAACGATTTGTCAAACATAAATATTGATGCTGTAATCACAAATCTTGAAGGCCCAATTCAAAAAGCTGAACAGTTTTATGAAAACCTTGATATCAAAAAGGAAGATGAGGCTCAATTTCAAATATACATAGAAGAGAAACTTGGAAATATAGTAAGCTTTTCACTTGTTACTGACTTTTTCAGTTCAATTGCCGGGTTACTGGGAGATATTTTTATTGCCGTGTTTTCCATTACTTTTATTACATTCTTCTTCCTAAAAGACGACAAGCTTTTTGGCAATGCTATGGTTATTCTGATACCCGCAAAACATGAAGAGGCGTTCAGGAGGGCGATGGCCTCCATTAAAAAACTTTTAATGAGGTATTTCATCGGTATTTGCGGACAAATCACAGGTATTATAATCCTGGCAACTATTGGACTTACAATAGTTGGTGTTGGTTTTAAACATGCATTGGTAATCGGATTATTTGTTGGGATTATCAATGTAATTCCTTATATTGGACCATTAATAGGAGTTGTATTCGGTACCATAATGGGTATTGCCACACATCTTGATTTGGACTTTTACACTCAATTACTTCCATTGGCTGCTTACATGGTAATTGTGTTTTTAATTGTCCAGGTAATCGACAATGTATTTTTTCAGCCACTAATATTTGGAAGTAGTGTGAAAGCTCATCCACTAGAAATTTTTTTAGTTATTATGATAGCCGGAAGCCTTGCAGGAATAACAGGTATGGTACTTGCCATTCCAAGTTATACCATCATAAGAGTATTAGCAAAAGAATTTTTTAATAATTTTAGGGTGGTAAAATCTTTAACAAAAAACATATAAAAAAGATATACTTGAATAAGCATTATACAAATAGCAAAAGGATGAGACTCATTCACGTTATAATATTTATAATCTTTATCCCCTTTTCTTTAAAATCACAAACAATAACTGCTGCACCGGAATCAGGTTGTGATACATTAACAGTCCGCTTTACATATATCCCCGAAACTCCTGTCGTTCCCGTTACATCATACTTATGGAATTTTGGCAATGGCACCACCTCATTGGATAGCCTGCCGCCTGATAGTATATTTTATAGTACTCCGGGAAGATATAATGTATTTTTAGTGTTGAATGGAACAGATACAACGAATATAATCACTATACAGGTTGGAAATCCTCCACCAACTAATTTTGCAGTCAATGGAGATCCAAATATTCTTGAAAGCTCATTTACAGTTAGTTTGACACCTGTTGACACAACCTATGGAGGCCGCACTTATGAATGGCGGATTAACGGAAGTTCCTTATCTACCTATCCTGAATATTTATATACATTCCCTGCAGCAGGATCATATGAAGTTATGTTATTAGTAGGAGATTCTTTATGCCCCCCCCGTGCTACACGAAAAACTATAAGTGTTTCTGATATCCTGGAAATTCCTAACGTATTTTGTCCAAACTGCGATGAGTATAATAGATTCACAATACAATCAAACGGTCTTGATCCAATAACCATTCATATATATAACCGGACGGGAAATTTAGTATATAAATCCACATCTCCTGTCATCAGCTGGGATGGAAGAAGTTCATCAAATCAAATACTTCAAACAGGTGTTTATTACTATGTTGTTGAATATGATGTACAACCGAAACCACAAACAGTAACCGGTTTTGTACATCTATTTCTCAATAAATAAATTGTTATAACCTCAACAATTTTTCAATTATTTTCTGCTTTTTTAAACCATTCTTAGGTAAATTTGTTAGAAAGCTTTAGACCCTAAAAACTAAAAGTTTGAGACAAAATTTTATAAAAAAAATATTCCTGTTCTATTACGATGGTTTCAGGAATATGACCGTAGGTAAAAAACTATGGTTAATCATTCTCCTGAAGCTTTTTATTTTTTTTATAGTCCTAAGAGTATTCTTCTTCCCTGACATCCTGGAAAAAAACTTTAATACAGATAAAGAAAGGGGAGATTTTGTACTAGAACAATTAACCAATATTAATAACTAAAATTTTATGCTGGAATCACTAGACATTTCTTTGGTTAACTGGTCCCGGGGGCAATTTGCGCTCACCGCACTATATCACTGGCTATTTGTACCACTCACGTTAGGTATTACATTTATAATTGCCATAATGGAGACAGTATATGTAAAAACAGGTGATCCGGTCTGGAAACGAATTACCAAATTCTGGATGACGCTATTTGGTATAAACTTTGCGATTGGGGTGGCCACAGGTTTGATCCTTGAATTTGAATTTGGCACAAACTGGTCTAATTATTCCTGGTTTGTGGGAGACATTTTCGGCGCTCCATTAGCCATTGAAGGAATTATGGCGTTTTTCCTTGAAAGTACTTTTATTGCCATTATGTTTTTTGGCTGGAACAAGGTAAGTAAAAAGTTTCACTTGCTTTCCTCTTGGCTTGTGGCAATTGGCAGCAACCTTTCTGCATTATGGATATTAGTAGCAAATGGCTGGATGCAATATCCTGCCGGAATGAAGTTTAACCCCGACACAGCCCGTAATGAAATGATAAATTTCTGGGAAGTGCTTTTTTCTCCGGTAGCAATAAATAAGTTTCTTCATACTGTTTCTTCCGGATATGTTCTCGCGGCTATATTTGTAATTGGTGTCAGTGCATGGTTCCTGATCCGAAAAAGAGAGCAAGTACTTGCTAAAAGAAGTATTGCGGTAGCCGCCATTTTTGGACTCATATCTTCATTATATCTTGCATTTACAGGAGATGGATCGGCATACCAGGTGGCACAAAAGCAACCCATGAAACTTGCTGCAATGGAAGGATTATATGAAGGCAAAACCAATGCAGGATTAATTGCTTTGGGAGTATTAAATACAGATAAAAAATATGATAATCAGGAAAACCCCTACCTATTTAAAATAGAAGTGCCGAGATTGTTATCTATTCTGGGATACAGAAATTCAGATTCTTTTGTACCCGGTGTTAAGGATATTATTGAAGGAGGCTATACTATACAAACCGATCAGAATAACGGAGAAACAGCCCTGTCTGTTGAGGAAAAAATTGAGAAAGGAAAAAATGCAATTAATGCCCTTGCAGAATATAAGATAGCTAAAATGGATAATGATACCATAAAAGCTTCTCATGCACTTCAAAAACTTGAATCTAACTTTATGTATTTTGGATATGGATACTTAAATAACACCGAAAGTATTATACCTAACATACCTCTTACTTTCTATAGCTTTCATATAATGGTAGCTCTCGGGTTTTATTTTATTCTTTTCTTTATCATTATCCTGTGGCTTTTACACAGAGATAAGCTGGAAAAGAAAAAATGGCTGCTCCGGCTTGCCGTAATAACTATTCCCCTTGCATATATTGCCTCCATGGCAGGATGGATTGTTGCTGAAGTGGGCAGACAACCCTGGGTAATTCAGGATCTGTTGCCTACTGTAGCAGCTGTATCGCGTATTGATTCCAGCGCGGTGAAAATCACATTCATCCTTTTTAGTATAATTTTTACAGCTCTTCTTATAGCAGAAATTCGCATAATGACTAAACAAATTAAATTAGGACCTAAAGAAGGAGAATAAACTATGATATTAGCCGTTTCACACCTTTTTTTACAGCATTATTGGTGGATTATAATATCCTTCCTTGCTAGTATACTTGTTTTTCTACTTTTTGTGCAAGGAGGCCAAACGCTGATATATACACTTGGCAAAAATGAAAAGGAGCGCACCCTCATCGTAAATACATTAGGACGTAAATGGGAAACCACCTTTACTACCCTGGTTACATTTGGCGGTGCATTCTTTGCAGCATTTCCTTTATTTTACTCAACCAGTTTTGGTGGCGCTTACTGGGCATGGATGGCAATTTTGATATGTTTTACCATTCAGGCATTTTCATATGAATATCGCACCAAACCAAATAATTTTTTAGGGCAACGAACTTTTGAAATATTTTTATTTATTAATGGGGCTCTTGGAACATTTTTATTAGGTGTTGTTGTATCAACACTATTTACTGGTGCAGAATTTTCTGTAAATAAATTGCAGTTAGCAAACTTAAAAAATCCTGTTATTTCCAGCTGGGAAAACGGTTATCATGGACTGGAAGCACTGGTTAATTTTCAGAATATTTGTTTGGGGTTCGCTGTGTTTTTTCTTGCCAGGGTACTGGCTCTTCTTTACTTTATTAACCAAGTTGATAACGAAGCAGTTATAAACAGGACCAAGAACCAGCTCTGGTTGAACAGCATCCCCTTTGTTTTGTTTTTCCTCGCGTTTTTAGTTCAACTCCTGCTTATGCAAGGTTATTCATATGATGCTGCCAACTCTAAAGTTTTCTCTGAAAACTATAAGTACTTATACAATCTTACCTCTCAACCCTGGTTACTTATTCTTACCGTTATTGGTATTGCATTGGTATTGTACGGAATCATTAAAAGCCTTCTTTCAAAATACTTAAAAGGAATTTGGTTTGCAGGTATTGGTGTAGTTATTACCGTTTTTTCATTGTTTATTTTAGCCGGTTTTAATAATACCTGCTATTACCCTTCAACATTTGATCCGCAAAGCTCATTAACTATCGAAAACAGTTCATCAAGTCTTTATACGCTTAAAGCTATGGCTATAGTATCTTTAATTGTACCATTTGTAGTTGCATATATTTATTTTGCATGGAAAGCAATTAATAACAAAAAGATAAGTTCTGAAGAATTGGAAAAAGAATCGCATATCTATTAATTATAAACGATACAAAATGAATGAAATAATTAGTTCTATTATATGGTTTATCACATGGCCGGTACTGATAACAATAAGCTATATTCTGATAAGACTTTATCTTAGAAAGATCAAAGAGTAATGGAATTAATATTATGCTTCCTTCAATGATCCAACTAGAAAACCATAAAACAGACCGAGTTATTATAATTTCGTTAAAATAAAGTCAAATAATAAATTGTATATTTTCATTTACAAATCAATCAATTAGTTAAATATAAATAGAATAATCTCTTCCCCCTTTAATAATCTTACTTAAGTTCGAATTATTTTGCTAATTTTAAATTATTAATCGCGAACATAATACTGGAAGATTTTGCGATAATTTCCAGAAGTATATATTTGTGAATTCAAAGAAGTGGATAAGACCTTTAGACTTTGAATACTAAACCCAAACTACATGAACATTCTTAAAAAACAATCCATGTCAATGGCCGATAGTTTTTTACAAAAAGTCCTTTCTTTATCCACATTACTTTTAATAATCATTGCACCATCGCTCATCAGTCAGGATGAAGCAGATACTACCATGGCAACAATTCTCGCAATGTCTTTGGAAGAACTTTTGGATACAAAAGTAACCATTGCCACAAAATCATCGCAAAAGTTAAATGAAGCTCCCTCCGTAGTATCAATTATTACAGCTGACGATATAAAAAATATGGGAGCCAGGGAATTTGAAGATATACTGCAAACCATTCCTGGTTTTGAACTCTCAAGAAGTTTTGGCGGTTATTACACAATAGGCGTAAGAGGTGTAAGAGACCCCAGGATATTTTCCAAAATTCTGATTATGATGGATGGAGTACCATTTAATCAGATATTTTATGGTAATTATGTTAATTGGGGATATGTAATAGACTTAGATGCCATAGAACGAATCGAAATAATTCGCGGACCTGGATCTGCATTATATGGCAGGAATGCATTTAGTGCTGTTATCAATTTTATCACAAAAAAAGGAGATAATAATGAAAAATTTATGGTAAAAAGCTCCCTTGGATCATATAATTTAAAAGCAATATCAGCATACTATGGATTTAGTAAAAACAAAATAAACGCTTCCGTTGCAATCAATAAAACATATACAGATATAGCTGATTCCAAATATGATGATGGTTCAGGGAATTTAGCAAGATGGAATTTAAGCTGTAATAATTTATGGATCAATACTAATATAAGCCTGGGAGACTTATCTCTGTCTGGTATATTTATCGACCTAAATAATGGAGCTGTAATTAATGAAAGCGTAACTTACAACAAGATTGGTAATTATTCTCTTGAATACAATAAACAAATAAACTCAAAATTGCATATAAACGCCAGATTTTCCGGACATAATACAACATATGAAGAGTTTATTGAAGAAATTAAACCTGGAGTTGACACATTCTTCACAGAAGGCTTATACCATAATCCCTCATTTAAGGAGTATATGTATGGTTTTGAATCTGAAACTTCATACAAAATTAGCCAAAATAATGACATATTAATTGGATTGCAAGGAGACTTACACGGAGTAACAGATGTTAAGATTAAATCCAATATGGATTACTCAACTTTTTCTCCAATACCAGGAATAGGTAAGGACAATCTAGTAGAATATGGACCCAGCTGGTTTGAAAATAAAGAACACCATTATACAAATTTTGCCTTTTTTTTACAGGATATATGGTATCCTGTTGACAAGATTGGATTTACTGCAGGTGGAAGAATAGATGTGGATAGTGAAATAGGTATAGTGTTTAATCCACGCGCAGGTATTATATATAAGCCCATCAATGAAGGAAGCATAAAATTACTATACGGCAGGGCATACCGGGCACCTGCACCCGCTGATCAATATGTAACATTTGGGTATGCAATAGGAAATAAGGATCTGAAACCAGAAATTATGAACACCTATGAGATAGTAATGGGTTATAACATTGGTCCAATGATTAATACAATTAGTCTTTACAGGAATAAATTAACGGATATGATCTATGCAGCCCAATTAGTATCCATTGACCCAAGTAATAAATATTATAACATTGGTAAGAACATCTCATCCGGCATCGAATTCGAAAACAAATGTTACATTGGTAAAAACTTTTACTCTTACCTCAATTATTCCTACACAAAATCAGTGAATACAGATAAAACTGATAATACAGAGATTGAGTATAACCATGCCGACGTAGCACCTCATAAACTGAATACAGGTATAAACTACCTTTTTTTACATCATTTTAAGATAAATGTTAACATGTTTTATCGCAGCAAAATGGAGAAATTTTTAACATTAGCCACAGGAGAAGAAGTTAAAGATGATATCGGGAATTATGCTATATTTAATTCTACTTTTCAAATAGATAACCTGATTAAAAATTTCAATTTCAGTTTTTCAGTTTATAATATGCTTGATAAAAAATATTATTCCCAAGATAGTCAGCATGCTTATCAACCAGCCCAACCTGGCAGACAATATATTGGTACAATAACCTATACATTGAAATAATAAACTAAATTAAGATTATCACTTTCCAGCATACTTATTATAAATGATATGATTGAAACAACCAGTGCTTCTAAATTTACTTCCAAATACAAAAACAACAAGTTCAGAATATATCTTTCATCTTACTACTGTTAAAAAGGTTAGATAATCTCATTTTTTCTAATTTTTAACAACATTTTTTTTGAAAAAATTAATTTGTTAAAAAAGATTTATTTCAGGTAATCTCATGTAAATATTTGACATTTAGTTGCATATTTATATATTTGTGTCTCAAAAAACCTATTTTAACTACCATAAACTATGTAAGAACCCTAACCCTTATTGTATGAAAAGCTTTGAAGAATCTATACGGATAAGTCCAAGGATACTTATTCCTAAAGTTCATCTTTTCATCACCCTTCTATTTTCCATTACCTCACTCCAACTCCTTAGTCAAGATGATCTGGACACATCCATGGCCGCAATTTATGCGATGTCTTTAGAAGAATTATTAGATACAAAAGTGACCATTGCCACTAAATCGGACCAGAAATTAAGTGAAACCCCGGCGATTGTATCAGTTATTACGGCAGATGATATAAGGAAGATGGGGTTGAAAAGTTTTGAGGATATTTTATCCTTAATCCCTGGATTTGAATTCACACAACCACAAGCTGGAACAAAACCTTTCGCTATTAGAGGAATCAGTAGCTACAATACAGGTGCAAGAATGTTAGTTATGATTGACGGAACTCCTTATAATGGTGTAATGTATGGTAGTGCTTTGTTTTTTGGTGACAATATTGATGTTGACAATATCCAAAGAATAGAAGTAATAAGAGGTCCAGGATCAGCCTTGTATGGCAGAAATGCTTTTAGTGCAGTGGTAAATATCATCACTAAATCTGCAAACACAAATGAGGGCGGAAATTTTGGGATATCATACGGTAGTTATAATTCCTATAATATTCACGGGTCGTATGGAATAAGTAAAGAAAAATATAAAGCCTATTTCTCAGCAAAAAAATATTATACTGATGGAACCAATGAAAAGATTATAAATGGCATGGGAGGTGAAGGTCCATGGAATATCTATCATGATAATCTGTTTCTTCATTCAAACATTGAAATTGGTACCCTTTCAATTTCAGGAACTTATTCAGGAATTATTGATGGCACATCACCTGGATTTTTAAGTAGCAATAGTTATTGTGATCAAAAAATAGGTCTTTATAAAATTGAATACTCAAAGCCTATTTCAAAAAAAATTAATACCAAAGTGAAGTTTTACGGAAGAAATGAACATCGTATCCAGTTCATCGAATCTGCAAAGCCTGGACTAACTATGGAAATTGCACCTGGAATAACTATTGGTATGCTTTACCCCGAAGGTAACTATGCCATACCAGTATATAATACCTATGTCTACGGAAGTGAACTTGAATTTGAGTACAATATTGCTCACAATAATAATCTGTTAATTGGATTACAAGGTGATTTTCATGGAGTAAAAAATGCCACGATAAAGGCAAACTACGATTTTAATAATTATTATCCAGGAGGAACATTGAATTTACCTCTAACCTACCTTGAAAATGATACAGTAATCAGATATTATACAAAAGATAATATGCCATCTTTTAAAGGATCAGAGGGTTGGATTTTAGATGGAGGCCATGACTATAGCAACTTTGCTGTTTTAATCCAGGATGTATACTATCCTCATAAAAACGTTGGTTTAACAATTGGTGGACGATATGATATTGATAGTGAAATTGGCAATGTATTCAATCCTCGCCTGGGTGTTGTGGTCGGGTTCCTTAAAAAATTTAATATAAAGCTTTTATATGGACAAGCATATCGTGTACCCACGTGTAGCGAACAATATAAACTCGTAGGTTTTGATATTGGAAATAAAGATCTAAAGCATGAATTAATCAGAACATCTGAAGTATCAATTAGTGTTAAAGAAAGGAAGTATTTTGCTCAGGCAGTGTTTTTCTATAATTATGCTAAGAATTTAATTGTTAGAAATGTAGATGATAAAAAGTACTATAATATTGGATCTAACAACTCATATGGTATTGGTCTTGAACAAAAGTTTTATATAAACCAAATGATATCAACATTTGCAAATTATAGCTATATTATTTCGGAAAATGTAGAAAAAATTAACGGTGTTTCTCGAACATTTGATGCACCAAATATGTCTGAGAACAAATTTCATGTCGGAGTTAATTATGAAATTATTAATAAGCTGAATTTTAATACTTATGTAAGATATCAGGGACCTATAGTTAAATTTGAAAAACGCAACAGTATTACTGGTGAGTACGAACCCGTCTCACAGCAGACCGTTGGAGACGTCTTTCTTTTGAATTCAACTCTTCAATATACAGTTCTCAAAACTCTAAATATTTCCTTATCTGCCTACAATATACTTAACCATGAATATTATTATCAAGATACAGACAATGCAGTCCAGCCAAAACAGAATGGGATAAATTTCATGGTCAGGATAAATTATTCTTTTTAATTTTTTTCGGAATGAATATTGAATATCGAGAACTGAGTTCTTTTAAAGAATTTAGAGAATGTGCCAAGCTCCAGGAAAAAATCTTTGGATTGTCTGATTTAGATAAAATATCACCTCTCATTCTTAATAAATACTCCAAAGATTTTCCTCCTATGGGAATTGCAATTGGAGCCTTTCTGGAAAATTTTGACCAAACCAAAATGATAGGTTTTCTTATTATTCATGCAACCTTTATTGAACGATCTGCATATGGTATGGCCATCGGAATTCTACCCGAATACCAAAATGGTATATACGGCAATGGATTAATGAGAGAACTTTACGCTTCTCTAGTTAGGCATAATATTGATTATTTGTATGGCATATATGATCCTCTTGAAGGAAACCTGGGTAAATTCTATCACAAC
The DNA here is from genome assembly GCA_016926235.1 of Bacteroidales bacterium. The sequence continues at coordinate 37,844 of JAFGOZ010000210.1, forward strand.
TTATTTGGTTTCTATGGAATTGGATTTGAACAAGACTGCTATGAATATTCTGATGAAAAAGAAATTTTAAAGCAAGCTATACCTAATGATAAAATAGTATTCAGATGGGATATAAAAAGTTCAAGAGTTATTGATCGTTTGAATAATAAATACGAAAAAGTCAGACTTCAAGATATTCTTGACGAATATCCCATTATTGACCATGACAACTTTGAAGACTTTGACAAAGTGCTTGTTGAAATACCATATGGCTGCAATAGAATAGAACAAAGTATGGATGAGAATATTCTGTATTGGAAAATGAAGTTACGCCACAGATTATCAACATATCTGAATGAAAGAAAGTATGTAATTACTGAATGTCTGTCAGGAAAACTGGATGGTAATAAAAGATTATTCTATTTATTAGAAAAGAATTAAAATGCTTCAAAAAAAATATAGAAATACAGATTCCATAATAATTGCACATGGATATGTTGGTAATATACTTGGAAAAAGTATCAATGGCATTTTAATGCATAGTTCATTATTTCATATTGTTGCAATCGTAGATAAAGAAAAGGCTGGTTGTGATACAAGCACGATATGTCTTGGAGTTAATATTACAGTACCCATTTTCAAAGATATTAATGAAGCATTCACTCTAAACCCAAAAGTAGCAATACTAATTGGCAGCCCAGGTAAGGATAACTTAGAGGAACTTAAATTATGTATTAATAATCATATAGATTTAATCAATTCATCATTTGTTTTTCTTAATGATTTTCCTGAATTGGTTAACCCAGCATTGAATAATAATACCCAGCTGATCGACCTAAGAGATGTCCCCAGACTAGGACGCGATGCAGATGGGAGCATTCTGAATATTAAAGCCAAGGTTGTTTTTGTAGGAGGCACAGATTGCGGATTAGGCAAAAGAACAGCAGCATTTGAATTGGTAAATGAAGCAAAAAAGAGAGGGATTAATGCAGCATTTGCCGCCACAGGACAAACAGGCTTGATGTTGGGCTGTGACCGGGGTATTGCTTTTGATGCTATACCTATTAATTATACTGCCGGCGCCATAGAAAAACTAGTTACTGATTTAGATGAAGATGGATTTGAAATGATTTTCCTTGAAGGTCAAGCTTCCATAATGCATTATGGGACCTCCTCAGTATTAACTATGCTCCATGCGAGCAATCCCCACGCTATAGTTTTAGTTCACGATCCAACCAGGGAATATCATGTTGTATATGGAAATTCACCTATTTTTAAAATGTGTGAACTCGAGCGGGAAATAAGTATCATAGAGAATATATATCTGCCAGGGGGCAGCAGATATAAAGTGGTAGCAGTACCTACGATTGGATTGGAGAATGTACAGAGATTGAAAAAACAAATCGATTTACCGGTTGCAGACGTCCGTCAAAAGGGAGGTCCGGCACTAATACTCGATGCTGTATTGGAACATCTGGAAAAAACCTACCAATGGCAACCTTCAACCAATAAATTACCTGTATAATGGATATCAAAATTGAAGAACTAAAAGTCCATCAGCAATTTCAGGACGTCCTGAAACTTCAGGATAAAATCTGGCAATTATCTGACCGTGATAAAATTTCTCCCATCACACTGAGATCAATTAGTATGGAATATCCCCTGATGGGCATATCCCTCGGAGCATACCAGAAAGATGAAATGGTCGGATTTGTTGTGTGTATGCCTACACGTATTCCCGGAACCCTGTTTGGTCTTATTATGGGTGTTTTGCCCGAATATGAAGGCAAGAATATAAGTGATAAGCTAGTGGCCGGAATCCTGAAATTTTGCATACAAAAAAATATTACCAAATTATGCTGGACTTTTGAACCACTTGACCAAAAACTTGCCCATTTTTACATAACCAAATATGGAGCAATTGTAGTAAAATATATGCCTGATTATTATCAGGTTGAAGACAAATTGAATGAAGGGCTTCCAATTGATCGTTTTATTGCAGATATAAGCCCATTATCCCCCAGAGTGGTTGAACGTGTGAATAGAAAATTGTCAGAGCATAAGACAATTGAACTTTTTAACACAATTCCCCAGGCAACCCCTTCAGATATGCCAAATAACAGATCAATACTAATCGAAATCCCGAATGATTATCAAAATCTAAAAAAAACAAATCCAGAAAAAGTATTGAGTTTTAGAAATAATACAAGAATACTTTTTGATGAATATATAAATAGGAAGAAATATTTTATATCTGACTTTATCTCGGTACCCGATGTGAAAAACAACAGGTACTTCTATTTACTTGAAAACAAGAGTTTTATCTAACATATAATACATCAATGTTTACCAAACAATATAAGTTTTTCAACCAATCAACCCGTCTGGCTTTATTTGAAGGGGTTAAAGGGTATGTTGACAAGTCTGAATCAATTCTGGAGGAGATTGAAAAACTGAAAACTACTTACAATTTAAAACAAATATATCGTTACGACCTGGGAGAAAATGTAGACGGTTTTTCACCAAAGGTTGCTACCTATCTGAATAATTTAATGAACAGCAATGAATTGTTTTCATTATTAAACCAATATCCGGATATTACACATAAAGCATTACGCATACAACTAAGTAACATCTACCAGATACCAAGAGAATGTTTTGTAATCAGTACAGGACTTGATTCCATACTTGACTTAATTACGCGAGTTTTCTTTGAACCCAAGGATATTTATCTAATGCCACTTCCAGGATTTTATCTTTTTGAACAATATTCTGAAAGAATGGGTGCTGTTCCTGTTTTCCTTAACTTGAAAGAAGAGGATCAGTTTGCATGGACTAACGAATCAGCTAAAGAATTTAAAGAATTAATTATAAAATTCAGGCCCAAACTCATTTGGATTTCAAATCCAAGCAATCCCACAGGTCAAATTATACCAGAACCTCTGCTTAAAGAAATACTTTCTATTGCCCATTCATACAATGTTTTTGTTGTAATTGACGAAGCTTATGGTGAATATGTGGGACTATCAGAATCTTCTGCATCCTCTTATATCATGCAATACCCTAATATAATGGTTTTAAGAACATTCTCCAAAGCTTATGGACTGGCTGGTTTACGTTTGGGTTATCTTATGTCATCTTCATCCGATATAATAAAAGGGCTACTTACACATAGGCATCATTTTCCAGTCTCTCAACTAACACTTGATATTGCAAAAATCGCACTAGGTGACAATGAATTTATATATGAGACCATAAAACACTGCAGACGTAGAAGAATGCTTTTATTTAGTGACCTTTATACTTTACGGACCTTTGAATATATTCCTTCATACACAAGCATTTTTATGCTAAAAAACAAATATCTTTCCGGACAGAAGCTTCATAAAATATTAAAGATGAACGGAATACTCACATCCATAATACCCCAAACCGGATTAGCAAATAAAAACTTTATTCGTGTTACAGTCCGTAATGAAATTGATAATGAGTACTTTTATTCCATTTGCAAACAAATTGATGACCGGATTTGGGCAATAAAGGAAGAATTAGTAAGACTAGACAATAATTCAAAGATTCCGGAATTTGATCTTTCAAGCATTATTATTCAATAAAAATACAGATGTAAGTTAAATCTAAGTAGATAAATTTATATATTAGCAGAAATAAGGCTAATATTTTGATGCGCAAAAGATGGACTATATTTTTTCTCCTCATTTGTATAACATTTCTGTTATGCAAAAATATTTTTGCCCAGGAGATTACGGATGACAAAGTCAAAGCCGGCTTTATATATAAATTTCTGGAATACACTAAATGGGAAAACGAAGAGGAAATTAAAACCTTTAAAGTTGGTGTATATAGTAATGACAAAACATTAAATAGTACGTTACAGAGCCTTGAGAACCTGACTATTAAAGATAAAAAAATTGAGGTCGTTTATTTCTCAAATATTGCGCAAATCGAACCCTGCCAAATAATTATGGTCAGCTATACTAACAGAGATAAAGTTGCTGCAATATTTGATAAAACTAAAAATACACAAACCCTCTTAGTATCAGACAGATGTGATCAAAAGAGATTTTTCATGATTAATTTTATTCATACAGAAAATGGTAAAATTGAATTTGAGATCAATCCAAAAAACATGGCAGATGAAAACCTATATGCATCACCCAAATTATTGTTGATTGGAGGAAAAGAAATTGATGTCAGAAAACTGTACCTTGAAACAGAGAAATCATTACAAGATGAAAAAGAACGTTCAGAAGGTTTTGAACAAGAACTTGAAACCAAAAAACAAGAATTACAAGAACTTAAAACCCAACTTATTTTATTTAGACAAGAAATATTAAAACAAAATGAAACAATTGACGCTCAAAATCAGAACATTACGAATCAAAAGAAGATACTAAACAAGGTGCTTAAACAAATTGTTGAGCAAGATGCAATATTAAATGCCAAAACGAGTCAAAACAAAAACCTGATTACAGAAATAAATAAAAATGAACTTGAGTTAAACAAAAAAGATAGCAGTCTTATCGAGATGCAAAAAACGATGTATGAATACACAATACTTCAGGCTGAACTAAAAGAAAAGATTAATAAACAATTAGAAAAAATCCGTACACAAAGATTAATACTAATTTTAGTTATAGCTATTCTTATACTTACATTGACTTTAGGATTTCTTCTTTATAGAAACAACCAAATTAAAAAAGAAGCAAATATAAAACTTGAAAAATTATCCATTGTCGCAAGTGAAACAGACAATGCTGTTATGATTATGGATGCATCTGGCAAATTTGAATGGTTAAACGAGGGATTTACCAGAATGTATGGATATACTTTAACTGAATTTATAAAAACAAAAGGTGATAATATACTTATAGCCAGCAACAATCAAGATATTCAGTCCATATTCGATAAATGTATAAAAACAAAAAAATCGATAACATACGAAACCAGCAATACGTCACGCAACAATACAAAATTGTTTGTACAAACGACGCTAACACCTATTTTAGATAAATCGGATAACATAACCAAACTTGTTGCAATCGATGCCAACATTACCGATATAAAATACGCTGAAGAAAAAATTATTCAGAAAAACATTGAAATACAAAAACAAGCTGATGAATTGGCTATTCAAACTACTCAGCTATCAAAGGCAAATATTATTCTTGAAGAGCAAAAAGAAAAGCTTCAGGAAACGTTACTACAACTTAAGAGTGCACAAACCCAACTTGTTGAATCTGAAAAAATGGCTTCTCTGGGCATACTCACGGCCGGTATTGCACATGAAATCAACAATCCCATAAACTTTATAAATGCAGGCATTGATGGATTAAATATAACCATTAAAGACCTCATGCTTATCCTGAAAAAATATGATGAGATAGATAAAAACAATATTGATATCATTATAACTGAAATTGCTAAACTTAAAACACAAATTGACTATGAAGAAGTCATAAAAGGTCTTGAAGTTCTACTTAATAATATAAAAGTTGGTGCAATTCGTGCAACCAGTATTGTAAAAAGCCTGAAAACCTTTACCTGGCTGGATGATGGAGAATTACGCTTCAGCGATATACACGAAAATATTGACTCTGCCCTGATCCTGCTGAGAAATTTATGCAAAGATAAAGTTGAAATAATTAAAGAGTATGGCAATTTACCTAAAATAGAATGTTTTCCGGGCCGTATAAACCAGATGTTTATGAATATCATTTTGAATTCCCTGCAAGCAATTGATGAGAAAGGTACCATTACGATAAAAACCCGTTTGGACAAGGAAAAAGAAAAACGCATTGCCATAGAAATTAAAGACACAGGACATGGCATACCTGAAGAAATTATTCAGCACATTTTTGATCCGTTTTTTACAACTAAAGAAATGGGTAAAGGCACGGGACTGGGCTTATCAATAACCCAGAGTATCATTGAAAAACATAAAGGAAATATAGAAGTATTGAGTGAAGTTGGAAAAGGGACAAAATTTATTGTATATTTACCATTACACAACGAAGAGTTTGTATTGAACAATGGATGATTTTAGTAATGCCCCATCAGGTATGGTGGATGAAAAAGATATGATTCTATACATAGATGATGAACCTGAGAACCTCTCAGGATTTAAATATATCTACAGAAAATTCTATAACATACATCTGGCCGGAAATGCCAAAGAAGGGATGGAGATACTCAGGCAATATCCTATAAAAGTAGTTATTACGGATCAACGTATGCCTGGCTTATCCGGCGTTGAATTTTTAGAAATGACCCTGAAGGAATTCCCTGAAATTTCACGCATCATCCTAACAGGATATAGCGATATGGATGCGATAATCCAGGCCATAAATAAAGGCAGAATATACAGGTACATAACAAAACCCTGGGATAAGGATGAATTGAAAATTTCGATCGATAATGCAATTAACTCATACAATCTAAGGATAGAGAACAAAATCCTGATTGAAAGTTTAAAACGGGCAAACAAAGAACTGGAAGAAACAAATAAAAACCTTGAAATAAAAATTGAAGAAAGAACTACCGAGATCATCAGGAAAAATGCCGAACTGGAAAAGCACAGAAATCATCTTGAAAATCTTGTTGAAGAAAGAACACGTGATCTCATAAAAGCCAAAGAAAAAGCTGAAGAATCAGACAATCTCAAATCTGCTTTTCTGGCAAATCTTTCGCATGAGCTGCGAACACCGATGAATGCCATTATTGGTTTCTCTAATTTGCTGAATGATGACGATCTGGATTCTACTCAAAAAAAGGAATACATAGATATTATTGATCAAAATGGAGTTGCGTTGGTAAAATTAATTGACGACATTATTGATATCTCTCAAATAGAAGCAAATCAATTAGTTATAAACAACAAGCCATTCTCAATATCACAACTGATCAAAGATTTGTATACCTTCTACGAACGGCAAAGGATTCATCTGGATAAAAACAACATTGAATTTAGCTATCTTATTCCTGAAAATTGCGAAAATCTCCAGATCACTTCTGACCATTTGCGGCTGCGACAAATCTTGATAAACTTACTTGATAATGCTTTTAAATTTACAAAAGAGGGAAAAATAACATTTGGGTTTGACCTTATTACCAATAATTTATCGAAAAGTTTACTATTCTTTGTTGTTGATACCGGTATAGGGATAGAAAAAGAAAATCATGAATTGATTTTTACAAGATTCAGAAAGGTACAATCTAATGATGATAAAGTTTTATATGGAGGATCAGGACTTGGACTGGCAATATGTAAAAGCCTTGTTGAACTTATGGATGGGGAAATATCCCTGGCTTCTATTCCTGGAAAAGGTTCTCGTTTTACTTTCTCAATCCCACTCGAAAAATCTGGGAGTAAACCCATTTCAATCTTTAATGATAAGCAATCACTAACATCCAATTCTCCAAACTGGAAAGGGCGTAATATAATCGTTGCCGAAGATGAAGAAACAAATTTTAAATTCATAGAAGCAGCTTTAAAGAGAACAGAAGTAAACCTGCTGCGAGCAATGAATGGAAAGGAAGTATTAAAATTATGCGATGATACTCCGAAAATCGATGTTATACTTATGGATATCAGAATGCCTGAAATGGACGGTTATGAAGCTACCCGTAAGATTAAAAAGTTAAATAAAAATATACCCATTATTGCTCAAACTGCCTATGCTAGAGAAAATGAAAGAAAAGAAGTTTTTGAGGTGGGTTGTGACGATTATATTGCAAAACCTTATAAGGCAGAAGAACTTTTACAAATAATCAATAAGTTTTTTTTGCCTTAAATCCAGTTAACAAAGAAATCAGTATATAAAAAGCCATTACTATTGGTATTGCCCCCCACTTAAAAATAATCATGGTTATTATGGCTATAACCAAAAGTAAATATCTTTCAATATTCTCTTTTAATCCAAAATGCTTGAATTTTAGATTTAACATGGGAAGCTTTACAACTTCAAGTATTGATACAATGATAACAACCAACGATATAATATAGATATTTGTAAATACTTCTGACCAAAATAAACCTTTTGAGGTTGTATAAATAATTGCCAAAGAAGCTGTAAAAATCCCTATCGCTGTAGTTGGAACACCCTCAAAACCATCATTTTGTGATGTATTAACTGTAAAACGAGCTAATCTGAACGCAGAAGCAAGTATGAGGAGCAAAGGAGCATACTTCAAATAATTGATAATCGAATTTGCATTCGTTGTACTCGTATGGCTTGATGAACCTTCAATAATAAAGTAATAAATAATCGCAGGAGCAACTCCAAAACTCACTAAATCGGATAATGAGTCCAAGAACTTACCAATCGGAGATATGGCGTTTAACATCCGGGCAGCAAACCCATCAAAAAAATCGAGAACTGCTGCTATAAGAATAAACCAACCTGCCAGGTACATATCTCCCTGAAATCCCATAAAAATGGCCATACTTCCCGAAAGCAAACTTAATGAAGTAATAATATTAGGAATGGCTTTAATCATTATGCTCGGCTTTATGCTCCAAATTTAGTGAAAAGTATGAATACCTTCACCTTTAATCAATTTTTAGTTATCTAGTTAAAAAGGTATAGACCGAAAGCTCTTACCACAAATCAGTTTAGTATTAGAACTTGTTATCCGACTTTCAATTGGTAGTAGTTTATTTACTACCAATCAAAAGTCGAAAATTCTGTCATTGATTTTTTAATAGTTCTCAAATTGATCATCGCTTTTTCCCATAGAGAGATTAATTATACTATTTACATCCTCAATAGGTGTTATTGTTTTATTTACCTTTGTTTTTGGACGAAAGGTTTGAGAAATATTATCGGTTACTGCTTTATTATTTATCTTGAAAAATGCTACCATATCTTTTAGACTATCGGCTTGAGATGCAAGTTCTTCTGAACTAGTTGCTAATTCTTCCGATGAAGCTGCATTTTGTTGAGTTACATTGTTTAATTGTTGAATGGCTGAATTAATCTGATTAACACCATTATTTTGTTCAAGACTGGCAGCAGCTATTTCCTGCAACAATTTAGTGGTTTTTTCAACTTGTGGTAAGGTTTCTCGCATTCTTGCACCTGTGCCTTCAGCAAGATTATTGCTCTCTTTGGCAAGAGTTACAATTTCATCAGCAGCCTTTTTGCTTCTTTCGGCTAATTTTCGGACTTCTGCAGCCACCACAGCAAAACCTTTACCATGCTCACCTGCCCTTGCGGCCTCAACAGCAGCATTTAAGGCTAAGATATTGGTTTGAAATGCTATGTCATTTATAATTTGTATTTTATCATCTATCTCTTTAGTAGCTTCAATCGATTTTAAGGCTCTATCACCTACATCATTTATACTTTGCTGTGCTGTAATGGATATTTTTTCGGTTTCTTGTGCATTTTCTGTATTTTGTTCAATATTTGCAGCTATTTCTTCCATAGTTGAAGATACCTCTTCAACTGATGAAGCCTGCTCTGAAGCACCCTGAGATAATTGTTGAGACCCAGAACTTATTTGTTGACTTGCCGCGGCAATACTGTCTGCACCTGATCTTATACTTCCAATAATACTTTTTAAATTGTCCAACAATTTTATAATTGATCTTGCTAACCCCCCGATCTCATCTTGTCTTAACTCAAAGCCTTTCGGGGGTCTAAATGTTAAATCTCCATTTGTAATTTTTTCCAGATCAATATTTAGTTGTTTAAAAACCAGGGTTATAATTTTGGATAATGTGAAATTTAAAATAATAAGAGTTATTGAAATAATTAAAAGAACTAAAAAAACATTTTTAAGTGAAGTCTTTATACCGGAAAAACTCTTTTCCATTGAACTAATACTTTCATTACTAAGATCGAGATAATGTTTTTCTGATGAAGCGTAGACATTTGTACTCAATGCATTTATCTCTTCAACATTTGAAATAAATTGTTGAACTAAAATCAATGCTTGCTCATTACTTTTATTTGCCATAACAGGTAATTCGGCAAAAGGTGTGTTTTTTAAACGTTCTATATCAATTACTGTTTGCTGTATAAATTGTTCTAAAGCTGCAATAATATCATCTTTAGTTGATATATCTTCCTTCATTCTTAAGAATAAGACTTTTAATGTATAAATATTGTTATTTGATTTGTTCGCACCCCCTATTACCAGACGTTCAATTGTTGAAACCCTTGCTCTTTTTGTGGGATGGGCTAATTTCTCACTCATTGTATAAATATATTCGTTTGAATTCTCCAGAGATTCATCGGTTAATTTCATCACTTTATTTTCTATTTCAAGATTTTCAACTTTAAGTTTGTTAATTTTTGAAAGATTTTCCATTTCTTTATTTAAAGTTTCCTGAATTTTAGTGTCAGGGTTTATTTCTTCTATTTCAGAAAAGGCTTCACTCAATTCGGTAAAAGATACTTTGTCATTTATAAAATCCTTAGAGAGAGCTGTTAATTCTTTTATCTTATCAATTTGCTCTGTTTTTTTTATGGTGCCTTCAGAAACACTCGTTAATTTACCATTCAGGTTAAATACAAAGAATACCAATAATGCAATAAATACTAGCTGACCAGCAATCCCCAGTATTAATTTCTGACTAATTTTTAAATTTTTCATAATCTTAGAATTTAGTTAATATTCCGTTTTACAATTTCTTTTCAGTACAATCAATCTGCTTACTTACATTCTCCATGTAAATAATTATTGTAAAAAGCTCGCTTCCAATTTTAAAGGATAAATTATCTTTACCTGTCTCTTGAATCGTTTTAACCTTTCTCATTATTATTTATATCTGATATTTCTGATTTGGATTTAAAATTGATTATTCAATATCAAGTTCTTCAGGAAAGTAGAGACTATTTTTTAATACCATTTTAATAGCCATTTTTAAATCACTATAAATTTGATCTTTAAAAACACAACCTTTAATTCCTACTTCAATTAGTTGTTTTAAGTAAGCCTTATCATGATACATTGTAACAGCAATTATTTTTTGCATTGGAAAATTCCATAAATATTGTTTTGCGGTTTGTAAACCATCTATTCCAGGCATAGATATATCCATGAGAATAAAATCGGCATAATGGGAATAAGCATAGTTTAAAAAATCTGAGCCACTATTAAAAGATGCAAGAACTTCAATATTGAGTTCTGTTTGCAGATAAAGTTCCAAATTTTTTCGAATCGAAGTGCTATCATCTACTATTATAGCTTTCATAATCTTAGTTTTGATTTCCTATATAAATTTACGCTCCTGAGGTATAAAAATCAGAGAGGAGAACCGTAATAATAAACCTAGGATAATATGGATTAAATAGAAGGAAAACCACTATTATTGGATAGAAATGTGAATAATGTTATAATATTCATATTGTAAGGCAGATTTGCATGAATTTAGATTGCGGTTTCAAATTGAGGAAATAAAAATTCCGTTAGCTAATATCTAATTTTCAGAATTTTGCAACATGAATAAAATTGAGAAGAATTAACTTTTGAAGTTTGGTTGTATAGAATTATTAAGCTTAGATTTCAATAATCTTGTTCTTTATGGCATAAACAACAAGGCTTACGGCATTTTTACATTCTGTTTTTGCAAGTAGTTTAACCCGGTAATTTTCTACTGTGTTAGGACTAAGAAATATTTTATTAGCTATTTCGGAAGTTGAAAGACCTTGGCACATAAGCTGGAGTATTTCTACTTCTCTTTTTGTAAAACGTATATTTTTGTGTCTAATTACAGGTGAAACATCATAGTTCCCTATTCTTGCTATAATGCCACGTAATAAATCATTTGAAAAATAGCTATTACCCTGAGATACTTCCATAATAGCGTTTTCAAGTTCTTTCTTTTTCGCATTCTTAAGAATAAAACCTTTAGCTCCTGCCTCAATTAATTCAACATAATATTGTTCTTCACCAAACATACTCAATACAAGAATATTCAATTCAGGATATTTCTTGAGGGCTTTTTTAGTTGCTTCAATTCCATCCATTATTGGCATTTCGATATCCATAAGCACCAGGTCAGGATTACTAATCTCTAGTTTTTCAAGAAACTCTTTTCCATTTTCTGCTTCATCTATTACATTTGCAATATTATCAAGTGATAACATTGACTTCAAACTGTTCCTAAAAATATCGTGATCGTCTACAATAATTATGGTTGTCAAAGGCCGTTTATTCATTATGTATAGTATGTTTTGCTTCTATATTTTAGTTTTTTTTATTTTAAGTTTTTGAAGTAAGAATAATATCTGCCTTCAGCTTCATACCTTGACCATTTGCCGAATCAATCGAAATAGTCCCTCCAAGTAAGATTATTCTATTCTTAATATTGAACAAGCCAAATCCCTTCTTATCATCTAGTATTTTTTGCAAATCAAAACCAATACCGTCATCTAAATATATTAAACTTAGGAGATTATAATCTTCATCTTGAAAAAATTCTATACCTATATTTTTGGCTTTTGCATATTTTAATGTATTATTAACTAATTCCTGAACAATTCTGTAAAAAGCTATTTCAATTTCGCTATTAAATCGTTTATTGCAATTGGTAGTATAGGAAAACTTGGTTTTACTTTTTTGAGATATTTTATCAATAAAACTTTTAGTGGCTTCAAACAACCCAAAGTTATTTAGGATATGAGGTGTTAGGTTATTTGAAATTTCTTTTAATGAAATAAAAGCCTCTTCTATGTTTTTATTTCCCATTTCAACTATCTTGCGTCTTTTTTTCTTGTCGGTTGTTTCACTTAGCCATTCAAAATTAAATTTCACTGAGCTTAGTATGGGCCCTAGACCATCATGTAATTCTTTGGCATATCGCGCTCGTTCGTTTTCTTCAGCTTCAACCCTGGCATTGTAAATTCTACGTTGCAGTTGTTTTCTTTCTGTAATATCCCTCCATATTGAAATACATATATTTTTCTTTTTATCGATAATATTTAGGCTTACTTCAACATCAATTATAGTTCCGTCTAATCGCATATGCTGCCATTCGAATTGCTGCGGAGATCCTCGTAGTACAGCTTGAATCTTTTCATTGGCTTTTTGTTTTGAATCCATTCCATCTGCTTGAATTGGTGGCGATAATTCCCATGGGGCAAGGCCAATTAATTCTTCTTTGGTCCCCTTTAATAAGCTTAAAGCCTTTTCGTTATAATCAACAAACATATCATCTTGAAGAATTTGGGCAGCATCACCAGCTAGTTGAAACATCATTCGATATTTTTCCTCACTTTCTTTAATAGTTACTTCAGCATTTTTCCTAGCAGTAATATCTGTAAAAACACCATATACTAATTCTTCCCCTGTTTCAGAATTATTTTTTTCACCTATATCATTTATCCAAATCCATCTCCCATCTTTTGTTTGAATCCTGTATTGCACATCAAATGGTTCGCCTTTTTCAATAAGAGATCTATAAACATTTTCAACTTGTTCAATATCATCTGTATGAATTCTTCCAAACCATAACTCACGTCCTTCTTCTAAAATTTCTTTGTTAGTATATCCATATACCTTGCTAATATTTGGGCTTATATATATAGTGTTCCCGTTTAGCTTTGCAACCCAGAATACTATTGGTGTATTCTCAATAATTAACCGAAACTGCTCTTCACTCTGTATTATTTTTTTTTCATATTTCTTTCTTTCTGATATATCTCTGCCTATAGCGATAAAATATTTAGGATTTCCTGAATCATCAGGAATGAATGATCCTGAATATTCAAAGGGAATTCTACGACCATTTTTGCAGCATAAATTCAATTCTACCCTTGCATTTTTCATATGAAATATATTATACACTGCATCTCTCCCTTTTTCAAGTTCCTTTTTATCAAAATAGGAATCAGGAGCTTTCATCTTTTCAACTTCGTCATGACTGTATCCGGCAACAACTTCAAATGCTTTATTCCACATAATAGCCTTACCTGTTTCAGGCTCATATATTGTTAATGTATCAGTTATGGTATTAAGAATTTTATTTGTGAATTTTTTTTCATTTCTTAATTCTTCTTCAGTTAGTTTCCGGTTCTCAATTTCGTCTTCCAATTTTTGGGTGAGTTCTGTGAGAGATTGGTTCCTTTTTATCAGCTCTGTTTGATTTTTAATCAAATGAGAGTTCATCCTTTCTATACCTTTTGATATCAGAATTAATACAAAAACAATCCCTAATATAGATGCAAACCAGGATAAAGGGGAATATGCATAAGCTGATATATTAAAACGAAAAGTCAATATTTTACTACTGTATATAATGGCACACATTAACAAGACAAATGCTGCAACAATAATCATCCATATATATATTTTTTTTGAAAAAAGCAATGTTGATAAGGCAGTTGATAAAATAAGCCACCAAGCCCCACCGCCTATTAATCCATAATTAAACATAGCCCAAATTCCCATTATAAAGAATAGAAGTATAAAAACAATGGCTCGTAAACGATAAGAAAGTTTCCTTTGAAATACAATACAAATAATTACTATTGCTATACTGATAAATAGAAACGCCATAATAGGCTGAAAACCAGTATGAATAATTCTGAGTAATTGAAGGATAGCAGCTGGTATAAAAACAATCATCGACCATTTGAAAGCATCTTTAATGAGGCGGTCATTAATTTGGCGTCTATAGTTTTCAATATTTGATTTTGCATCAATTTCTTCCACTTTCTAAAATTTGTTTCTATTAAAGTTACAAAATGTTACCACTAAATGAAAGTAATTCGACTGAATTTGGAAGAAGATTTTCCCAACAGATTCCGAAAAACATATTTATTTCTATTAATATACCTTTGATCCTAATCACATTGCAGACAGCTATTAATAAAATCCAACCATTGCCACATTCATTATTTTATTATTAAAAAACTTAAAAAACCATGCAAGGAAAATATCCTTTCGCCTTATTTGGCAATTTATATTGGATAGTGGTATTTTATTTCTTTTAACCCATATTAAGCATTAGAAAATCCTTTATTGATAAGGCCCTAACAATCAATTTCAATAATAAAGAGTTGACACAATCACTAAATCAGATAGTTCAGCAAATTCTTTACCCCCCTTAATGAATAATTTGAGTTTAACCCAAATTTAATATCACCAATAGGTTTTATGAGACAAATTATTAGTATTTTTGCATAGTATAATTATTGTAAATCTATGCGTAACTACAATATACAATTCAGGTTTTATCACTCCTCCAGATATTGTCTGCTCTAGCAGACATTTCCCTATCCCAATATTTAATGCATAATCAACTATTTATTAATCAATAAATTAGGCACCATGGTTAAAATTGAAAATTTTTGCGAATTCCTTAGTACCAGGAATATAAAATATTGCAAAACAGTACCATCATTAACAGGTACCCAAAAATTTGTTGACCAACTTATCAACTTGCTTTTCCCTATAAAATCAGATAAAATTAGTACACTGGAGGAAATAGAACTCAGACTTTATGATCTTAAAAACCAGTTACGTTATCTGCTCTTTCCTGTAGCTGAAGACTTAGAATTATCGATTGATGAAATATCTGACAAGTTTTTTGATCAGATACCTTCAATCTACGAGCTTCTTAATAAGGATATTGATGCATTCATGGAGTTTGACCCTGCGGCGAAATCAACTGAAGAGGTAATTCTTTGTTACCCGGGTTTTTACAGCATAGCTATTTATAGAATGGCCAATCTTCTATATAAAATGAATGTCCCAACATTGCCAAGGGTAATCTCTGAGTACGCCCATAGCAAGACTGGAATAGACATTCATCCGGGTGCAACTATTGGAGAATACTTTTTTATTGACCATGGCACAGGTGTTGTAATTGGTGAAACAACTCACATTGGCAATAAAGTAAAAATTTATCAAGGTGTTACACTTGGGGCAATATGTGTTGAAAAAGCATTAGCGAATACAAAACGGCACCCGACCATTGAAGATAATGTTGTTATTTATGCCGGAACCACTATTCTTGGCGGTGATACAGTAATAGGTCATGATACTATAGTTGGAGGAAATGTTTGGCTGACAAAAAGTGTACAGTCCCATTCTATGGTATATCACGAAAGTACAACAGTCATACGTAACGGCGAAGATCGTAAACCTTGTGTTGATAATAAATAATAACTATGTTTATTTTTGAAACCGATTATGGATTCTGTCAGAAATAATACTAAATCCTAACTTATTTTTTTATCAAACGACTGATTTAACTTTTCTAAAAAGGCATTATTCTTCGGATTAATAGAGCGTGTGTATGAATCCATTTCCTTTTTTATTTCTTCAATTATTTTAAGCTTTTCAATTTCTCTTTTTAATAAACGTTCTGTTACAATTGCTTTAAAGATGCGAAATGTAGCTAAATACCTCTTCCTCAGATAATTTAACTCTGTACACTTCTTCAGCTGCTTATCGTACATACTTTCCAACATATTCATCCATTTAGCTGTCTTCTCTACTATTATTAACTGTTTTTTTGAGAAAAAGTTCTACTTGTGCCAAACTCTTTTACAAATAAGTATACAAGTAGGACGAATACTAATAATCATAGGATTAATCTCCTAAATATCAATTTGTACAGGTCATATAGAGAATAAATGATGAAATACAAAACTTTATTGGTAAAAAATGATATTTTTGACCATTAAAATCAAGTATGAAAATTGCAGTAGATTTTGACGGAACCCTTGTAGAACATGCTTATCCTGATATAGGGAAAGACATGCTTTTTGCATTTGAAACTTTACGGGAATTGCAAAAACAAAAACATCAATTGATACTATGGACATTCCGTGCCGGTAAAGAACTTGATGAAGCTCTGGAATATTGCAGAAAAAAAGGTATAGAATTCTATGCTGTTAACAAAAGCTACCCTGAAGAAGTATTCGATGAAACCATAAGCCGCAAAATAAATGCAGATATATATATTGATGACAGAAATGTTGGCGGATTTCCAGGATGGAGCAAAATCTGGGAGATGTTAAATGAGAGTGAAACTGACGTAAATACTCAATTAAAAAATATAAAAAAGAATTATAAAAAACCTTTAATAAAAAGAGTTTTTGGACGTAAATAATAATTTTCAAATGAAAAGAAAAATTAATATACAATTATTTTTAATCACTATTTTGTTTGTTGGTGCGTGTAATAATGAAAAAAAAGATGGAAAGAATGGTACATCTCATATTGTAACAGACAGGTTCGATTCAAAATTGGAAATATATTCCCCAATATCAGGTTCAAAATTCACATGCGGGGAGGTAATACCTGTTGAGCTTAAATCCTTTGAAGAGCTGGAAACCAAAACTGATTCCATTGAAATATATATAAATGAAGAACTTACAAAAACTATAAAAACCATACCATATCATACCAGCCTTAAAACAGATCTGTATCCAGTTGGCACAATTACACTTAAATTTGTTATATATCAAAGTACTAAGAAAGATTATAAAACTGTAAGTTGTACTTTACTTTCAGATATTACACCCAAACTATTACAATATAAAATAGTAAAAACATATCCTCATGATGAAGGTGCTTATACACAAGGACTGGAATATGAAAATGGTTTTTTCTATGAAGGAACTGGTGATTGGGGATACTCATCATTAAGAAAAGTAAATGCAAATTCTGGAGAAGTATTAAAACTGCGCCGGTTGGATGATAAGGTTTTTGGAGAAGGGATTACTGTATTTCCCAATCGGATATTCCAGGTTACTTATAAATCGCAGCAAGGCTATATCTATGATAAAGAGACTTTTGAAATAATACAAGATTTCTATTATAATTTTAAGGAAGGCTGGGGCCTCACTAATAATGGTGAATATATTATCATGAGTGACGGAACCTCTAATCTGTATTTTCTTGATACGGTTCACTTTACAGAAGTAAGCAGGATACAGGTATACAATAATAACGGACCAGTAACATCTCTAAATGAACTTGAATATATTGATGGCAAAATTTATGCAAACATCTATGGTGAGACCCAAATTGTAGTTATCAATCCAAATAACGGAAAAATTGAAAGTTACCTGGAATGCAAAGACCTTGTGCCTGAAAAACTAAAAAAGGACCATATTAAAGTACTCAATGGAATTGCATACAATCCTGAAACCAATAATTTATACCTGACAGGAAAAAATTGGCCGGTACTTTATGAGATAAAAATTGAATAGGATTTTTGCTTCCCAAATTTTATTTTTCAAATACTATGCCTAATAAATAATTATATTTCAGTTATTTACACATAATATTAAAGCACCTTTCTCTCTTCCAAACTTTTTAAAAAGAAAACGCTAAATTTGTTAATAAGTAATAATTCTTCAACCCATTTTTAACCATAGCATCCTAACTTTCTGCAAGTTAAAACAAATAAATAATGATAAATAGTATGTTGAAAAACTGTTAAAAAGTCAAAATTAAAATGTTTACAATTAGAAAGTAAATGAATCCCCGTTTCGGTTATTAAAATAGTAAATTTGAAACCGCTAATAATCACTAAAACTATCACGCATGTCAAAAGTAATCGCATTGGCAAACCAAAAAGGAGGAGTGGGTAAAACCACAACAGCTATTAATCTGGCTGCCAGTTTAGCTGTTTTGGAAAAAAAAGTTTTAATTGTAGATGCCGATCCGCAAGCAAATGCTACTTCAGGTATCGGATTTGATACCCGCAACATTAAAACAAGTATTTACGAGTGCCTGGTAGACGAAGTCGATCCGTCTGGCATTATACTTAATAGTGAAATTGAAGGACTGGATATAATTCCTTCACACATTGATCTTGTTGGTGCTGAGATAGAAATGTTAAATATGCCCGACAGGGAAAAAACACTGAAAAAAATAATTGCAAAGGTGCGTGATAAATACGATTTTGTGTTAATTGATTGTTCTCCATCTCTTGGATTAATAACTGTAAATGCCCTTTCAGCAGCAGATTCGGTAATGATTCCGGTTCAATGTGAATATTTTGCACTTGAAGGCCTTGGTAAACTGCTTAATACAATAAAAATCATCCAGGGAAGATTAAATCCCGAATTACAAATTGAGGGATTTTTATTGACCATGTACGATGCCCGTTTAAGACTATCTAACCAGGTAGTTGAAGAAGTTAAAAAACATTTCCAACAAATGGTTTTCGAAACAATCGTACAACGAAATATTAAGTTGAGTGAATCACCCAGTTTTGGCAAACCGGTAATAGCATATGATGCAAACTCAACCGGAGCCATTAACTATCTTAACCTGGCCAAAGAGCTATTGCAAAAAAATGAACTCACTGAAATCAAAAGTTCAGAAAAAGTCATACAATAAAAAAAATACTAATGGCACAAAAAAAAGCACTTGGAAGAGGATTAGGGGCGCTAATTGACGATGGTGGAAAAGAGACTCTGGAAAGAACAGCTGATTCGGTTTCGGCAATAGAAATACGACTGATCGAGACGAATCCCTATCAACCTCGTACCAAGTTTGATGATGAGTCATTGCAGGAACTTGCCTCATCCATCAAAGAATTAGGAATAATTCAACCCATTTCAGTAAGGCTACTAAATGGAAATAAATATCAGCTTATTACAGGCGAAAGACGTTTGCGTGCTGCCAAAATAGCTGGTCTCAACAGTATACCTGCCTATATAAGAACTGCCGATGATCAGGGAATGCTAGAAATGGCCCTGGTAGAAAACATCCAAAGAGAAGACCTGGATTCTATCGAAATTGCTATTAGTTATCAACGTCTTATTGAAGAATGCAAGCTTACACAGGAGAACCTTAGTGAAAGAGTAGGAAAGAAAAGGGCTACTGTTACTAATTATCTCCGACTACTTAGGCTTCCTGCGGAAATTCAACTGGGGATAAGGGAAAAACTTATATCTATGGGGCATGCACGTACCCTAATTACCATTGAAGATCCCAAACTTCAACTCGATCTATATAAGCAGATTGTTAACCAGGAACTGTCAGTAAGGAAAATTGAAGAGCTGGTTAGAAGAATTGGAGAAAAAAAACCAGAAAGTGTTACTAATTCAAGTGAACAAGAAAAGATTACAAAAGATTATGATCAGTTATCTGAGCAACTCAATAGTTTTTTTAACACAAAAATAGATTTTAAGATAAATCCAAAAGGTACCGGGAAAATCATTATCCCTTTCAAGTCAAACGAAGAACTGGAGAGAATCATTGGGCTTTTAGATCAAATAAAGAAATAGCAAAACATAATATCTTGAGGTTTCAGACATTTTTTTTAAATTACTTGAAAATATAGCCCTGTATCTTTAATAATTATTTGATAAAACCGTTAGTTCATATAATATAATTTTGTTTATTTTGCAAAAACTTATGGTTTTGACGTCAAAGAAGGGCATTATAATATCAGCATTACTATTTTATTTTTTCCCGATAATAATATCCGCACAAGAAGATACAAACATTATCGAGATAGATACCATTATAAATGGCGTAATAATTATTGAATCAGACACTTCAAGAGTAGCTGATTATGCTGTTATAACAGAATATCATTCCCCGCAAAGAGCGGCGTTATACTCTGCCGTTTTACCAGGATTAGGACAGGCCTACAACAAACAATATTGGAAAATCCCTATAATTTATGCGGCAGGAGCAGGAGTTGTATATTTTCTTTTACAATATAGTGAGGAATACAAAACTTACTATAAAGCATGGTCCGATTACTATGATGGCAATGATTATACCAATTCCCAGGAGGACCTTTACTTTTGGAACAAGCCAGGTATCGATGAAGTTTCCTCCCTCCGTAAACTAAAAGATAATGCGCGTCGCTGGCGCGATTTAGACTATATCATACTTGGCGGGGTATATCTGGCCAATGTTATTGAAGCGAATGTGAGTGCTCACTTTAAAAACTATGATGTTGATGAAGACCTCTCCTTTCATATCCAACCCACCCTTATTCCATCACACAGTAACTCACCCAATTTAGGATTGCGAATAAGTATAAACTTTTAAAACAGAACAAAATGAAAAAATTATATACTATTTTAGCTTTAACAATAATAAACCTGGCAACCATATATGCAGACACCCCTCCCCCCGACGATATTCATGATACAATTCTTTCCAATTTTGAGCAAAATCTGGATAGCATGCTAAATTTATGGTATGTCGATTATTACTCAGATAACGACCTTGATATATTGGATGATGATTCATTATTTTCAGAAATTCTCGATAAAACACCTGACTCTGTATATATTGAAAGGTTGGCTAATATCCCCACTATAGTAAACCTTAGCTATAACTCAATAGTGAGAAATTATATCGAGCTTTATACTCAAAAGAGGAAAACCAGTATTGAATCAATGTTGGGACTATCACAATACTATTTCCCGATTTTTGATGAAATATTTGATTACTATGATGTACCAAATGAATTGAAATACATGTCAATTATAGAATCGGCACTTAACCCAAGATCCGTTTCAAGAGCAAGGGCTGTAGGACTTTGGCAATTTATGTACCCCACAGGAAGGGTATATGGCCTAACCATAAATTCCCTGGTTGATGAACGCCTTGATCCGATTAAGTCAACACATGCAGCAGCCAAATTTGCCCATGACTTGTATGCAATATATGGTGACTGGTTACTTGTTATTGCTGCCTACAATTGCGGTCCCGGAAATGTGAACAAAGCTATCAAACGCTCGGGAGGTAAAAGAAATTATTGGGATCTGTATTTTTACCTGCCCCGTGAAACACGTGGACATATACCAGCATTTATTGGTGCTACCTATGCAATGAATTATTATAAAGAACATGGCCTTATTCCCAACTCATCTTCACTTCCTCCCGCCACTGATACAATAATGATACAGGAAAAACTTCACCTTATGCAAGTGGCTGAAGTTCTTAATGTACCCATAAAGATGCTTCGGGATTTAAATCCACAGTATAAAGCAGATATAATTCCGGCAACTAAGACAAACCCTTATTCAATCAAACTCCCTCTGGAATATTCTCTGGCATTTATCGAGCATGAGAAAGAAATTATAAATTATAAGGATACTGTATTTTTCAATCCTAAAACTACAGTAACCAATCCTGCCTACTATTCAGCCCAGAATTTTATACCCGAAGCACCATCAGGTGATTATACCAAGCTTACATATACTGTAAAATCAGGTGATAACCTGGGATTCATTTCCAGCTGGTATGATGTAAGGGTTTCTGATATTCAGTATTGGAACAATATAAGAAGGAATATGATACGGTCTGGTCAGAAACTGGTTATTTATGTTCCTAAAAGCAAGGCAGCTAAATATAAGAATATAGATAATATGACGTTTGCAGAAAAGCAACGTATGATTGGCAAAGATGTTGTTGAAACACCCGAAACAAAAAAAACAGTCCCGGCTTATGATTCAAGTACTAAATTTGAATATTATACTGTAAAATCAGGTGATACATTGTGGGATATTGCAAAACAATATCCAGGTGTTACAGATACAGATATCATGAATTTAAATGACATTAAAGATGCATCTTCAATAAAGCCTGGACAAAAGCTTAAAATTAAACCCATCGGATAGAAAAGGATGATGAAACCACACAAGACATTTTTTTTTCTTGCCGTTGTTTTAGCTCTATTGGCCATTATCGCTTTGGTTTTTCCAAAAGAAGGAATAAAAATAAGCGAAAACTTCACATTACGTTTTAAAAACATAGATGATGTTTTACATCCAAAGGAAATACTCTATGCGGATATTAACGATATAATTGATTTGTCAAAGAATTTAGAGGAAAATGATTCTATTGAACTGCTTAATGAAGAAATAACATATGACACAATTCGTGCAAATGCTGATAGTTTAAAAAGTCGAATTTTCGCTCTTGAATTTCCTGAAGACAACCATAATATCTTGTACCCATTTTTTGAAAAACTTAAAAAATCGACAAAAAGCCGTATTGTTAGAATAATGCATTATGGTGATTCTCAAATTGAAGGAGACAGGATTACAGGCTTCTTGCGAAACCGGTTACAAAAACAATTTGGAGGTTGTGGAGCTGGTCTGGTGCCAGCAGTTCAGGTATATGACTTTGATTACACATTAAAGCAAAATAATTCTGAAAATTGGAAGAGATATACCATTTTTGGCATACGTGATACTACGCTAAATCATAGCCGTTATGGAGCTTTAGCTGCATTTTCAAGATTTACTCCTGTAATTCCGGACTCCTTGATATCCGATAGTATTAATCAAAATGCATGGATATCTTTTGAGAAATCGAACCTGTCTTTTACCAATGTTCGAAATTACTATCAATGCCGTTTATTTTATAGCCATAATAAAAGAAAAGTTGAAGCAGAGCTGTATGCAGATGATCAATTAGTAGAATCCAAAAGTATAAATCCATCAAAAAGTTTACACACACTCCGCTGGACATTTGATGAAACTCCTCAGAAACTGGAGATTAAAATGTCAGGAAGTGATAGTCCCGATATTTATGGAGTATCATTTGATGGATACACCGGTGTAGCTGTTGATAATATTGCTATGCGTGGCTGCTCAGGGTTAATATTTACTGGTATGGATCTCACCCTCCTAAAAAATATGTACCAGCAGTTAAATACTGAAATGATCATTTTACAATTCGGTGGGAACATGGTCCCCTATCTTAACAAGGATTATGATTTCTATGAACGAAGATTTTATCAACAACTTGTGACATTAAAAAAAATTATGCCGGATGTGGCTATTATAGTAATTGGAGTTGCCGATATGTCAAAAAAAGATGGAGAATACTACGTATCGTACCCAAATATTAAACATATAAGGGATGCCATGAAAAATGCAACCTTTAAGGCTGGATGCGCATACTGGGATTTATACGACGCTATGGGTGGTGAAAACTCCATGCCAAGCTGGGTTTATGCTAAACCCTCATTGGCAACTTCTGATTTTACACACTTTAACCACAGGGGAGCCCGGGTTGTTGCTGAAATGTTTTACAAAGCATTTATGAGCGAATACAATATATATTTGAATTCAACCCAAGTTGAGAAACTTGCTCAAAAGTAAGTTGAGCCATACCAAAAAAAAACTTATATTTGAAAAAACCCTGAAACCATGATTAAAAAAATAGTAAATTATATCACGTTTATTTCACTAGGAATATTCGGATTACTGATATTCATTTTATTATTAGATCAAATCACTGATTTACCCTATGAAATACGAAGTAGTTTTATCCATTTTCTTTATTACAAGTTTACGCCTGCTTTCCTGTTTTTAGGATCCATAGGCTTTATAATTAAAAGTATCATGGCAAAATCTAAGCCTTGGACTAAATGGCTTAGTATTGGAATATTTGCATTTTTTACATTTACTCTTGGAATCCGTTTTATTCTTTTTGGTGGCTCTATAAATAAAGACGAAAGAATGGTTGTTTATATACTAACTATTATTTGCGTTGTTTGCATTGTTAGTATTCTGTTTGTGAAAAAATATACCATTACCCGTTGGATATCATTTGGACTATGGATTATTATCACTTTCTTTTCCGGCATAATGACCATTGCCGTAATAACCCAGGGTGGAGCCCCAAGTCTGTATCAGGATGACTACGTTATTTATCAAAGCCTGGAGAATAAAAAATTTAAGGTTGTGCATCAAACCGGGAAATATGGTCAGACCCGGATACAGATGATAAAAAATTCAAAAATGCCCATTCGTCATTCTGAATACTTTATGCCTGAAGAATTGAATGGCAGATGGTCTGGTTATGATGAATTTGGCAACCTGGTCTCAATAAATACATATAAAGACG
The DNA here is from genome assembly GCA_016926235.1 of Bacteroidales bacterium. The sequence continues at coordinate 62,645 of JAFGOZ010000210.1, forward strand.
GACAAATTACTGCACGCGAACCCGTAGTCCCCGAAAACGCAGAATTAATTGGAAATATTGATTCTTTATTACTTACCTTAAACAATCCTACCCAGGATAGATATATTTGTCTGGAAGGGAATTTTTTCCTTGAAAGACCTTTTAAAATAAAAGGTGCAAAAAATATTACAATAACAAAGCCTCTGAACGTTAGCAACCCTATCATTAACAGCAATTATGATGGTCATAATGCTTTGGTTTTTGAAAATTGTGAGAACATCATCCTGGATAGTCTGAACCTGAACCTTAGCAGCAACTATAATAAGGAACCGGGAATAATAAACATCATTAATTGCAGTAATATCATGATAAGAAATAGTGATATTACAGGAAAGGCAAAATATGCCATTTATATTGATAATAACAGTTCCGGAATAATCATCAAAAATAATACTATATCAGGCTACAGTTCGGATGGTATATATCTTTCAGCTGAAAACACTACCATAAGCGAGAATTCTTTTTCACGGTTAGATAAAGAAGATTATTACACGGATATTAAAATTCCTTCCGGAAAACTTAGCCAAAAAGATATTACCCAGTTGATACGGACTTCTCTTGAAAACACAGACGATTACCCATTTGCAAAGACTGAACAGGTAGTAAAGATAGGAGACAATTGGCTGACCATATTCCTTGGAGGGCCCTCTGACTTATATTATTATGCAGGTATATATGAAGCATTAAACTCATATTATTCAAACAAGTATGGTTCTGACATGGGATGCAGATATAATTATTGCTATAATATTTTATACAAAATATCAGGGGTACAGCCATTTATTACTGATGTTTCAAAGATAAAGGATAAATGGGCTATTTATGAAGGTGAACCTAAATTTGGCATTGTTAATCCTGACTTTATCGACTGGATGCGTAATAATTTCCTTATTTCTCCTGAAACAAAAGTTGCAAGTGTAAAACTACAGGAACTTTATGATGAAGTATTCTTTCATTTCTTCCGTATGTTGACTGAATCCTACCTGTATTTCCATCAAAACTACAACTTGGATGATGAAATTTCCTATTATAAAGGAAATGCTTCGGATTACAACCTTACGAATGCCTTATATCAAAAGTATAATGGCATTTTGCCTGAATATGATACGGAAGGATATAACCAGTATGAAGAAGGGGACTATATTGAAGAAGAGGGAGAATCTTACGAAGGAGAAGGAGAATATCAGGAAGGATATGAAGGCGAGCAATACGAAGGTGGAGAATATGAGGGCGACAGTTATGAAGGGGAAGGTGAATATTATGGTGATGAAGGTGAAGGAGATTATTATGAAGGAGATTACTACTACAATAATACTCCATTCTTCATGAAGCAATATGAATGTGTGGGATTCTGGCTACGCAGAGAGATAGATGGATCTGCCGATAAACTTTTTAAATTACTGGCAGATTTTGTTAAAATATATGACTCTCAATGGTTTAATGAACTAAGTATTAAATATGGTTATAGTGAGTAACAGAAGAATTATTTTGCAATTCTCACCCTGTAATTGACATCAACTTTACCCTTCACAATATTATTTAATTTTCCGTTAAGCAACCTGCGTTTAAGAGGTTGCAATTTGTCAGGGAATAATATACCTTCCAGATGATCGTATTCGTGTTGAATTATTCTTGCTTTCACGCCATCAAATTCTTCATCATGTTCTACAAAATTCTCATCAAAATAGCGCATTTTTATTTTTTCCGGACGGCTTACATCTTCCCTAATTCCTGGCAAACTAAGACAACCTTCGTTAAATAATTTCAATTCTCCTCCCCGTTCATATATTTCCGGATTAATAAAAGTTTTACGAAACCCTTTAACCGATGGATCATCATCTTCATAGGCAGTTGCATCAATAACAAATAATTGTATCGATTTCCCTATTTGCGGAGCGGCTAATCCAACCCCATCAGAAGTCTCCATGGTCTCGAACATATCCTCTACAAGCTGTTTAAAACCTTCATAATTCTTATCAATTGGTGAGGCTTTCTTTCGCAATATTGGCGAACCATATAATACTATTGGCAATATCATTTTTCTACCTGGTTTTATTTACATAATCAAGATAAGATTGGAGTATTATAACCGCACTTATCTTATCAACTAATGCTTTATCTTGTCTGTCTTTTTTCTTCACTCCACCATCAATCATAGCCTGGAAGGCTAATTTTGATGTAAACCTTTCATCCATCAATTCAATAACAATTTCAGGGTATTTTTGTTTTAACTTTTTTATAAAAGCATCAATATAAACAGCCGATTCCGATGGAGTATTATTCATATTTTTAGGATAACCGACTACAATAGCATCCAGCTTTTCTTTTGCAGTGTAATTATCTAAAAAATCCCAAATCAAATGAGATAGCACCGTATCCAATCCATTAGCAATCAACTTTAAAGGATCCGTAACAGCTAATCCACATCGTTTTCTACCATAATCTATTGCCAGGATCCTGCCCACAGAAATTATTCATTGATTTAATGCAAAGATAGGGAATTATAACAAACCTGAAAAGTTTGGGAAACATAACTTTGTTAAACTGACAGATACTGGTTAACTACAGCAAGTAGTTTATTGTACGCAATTGGTTTAACCAAGAGTTCATCACAATTTATGTTGATATACTTAGATATATTATCGGGTACAACATATGCAGTTTGTGCAATAATAGGAAGTTCTTTCCGAATTTTGCGTATGTGATTTGAAGCCTCGTTGCCATCCATTAATGGCATTTGAATATCCATTAAGACAAGAGCGATATCATCATTATTCTTAACCATTTCAACAGCCTCCTTCCCATTAAGAGCTCTAATAATTTTACACTTGGTTTTTTGCAAAACCTCCTTAAAATAGAAGAAGGAACTATCATCATCCTCAGCAATAAGTATATATTTGCCTTGAGGAGATTTTAAAGTGCTCATGGTAGTTATGTGTTAAAACAGGGGCAATGATACAAAATAAATGCATTCGTGTCAATACTTATTTATTAACAAAAAAAGGGAATACTTATGTACTCCCCTTTTTGCATTTAATAAAATTTATGTCCTACTTACCAAACTCCATAGCAGCTAAACGCTTATAAGAATTATAGCGCCATTTGGCATTAGATTCGGCAGCCTGGAACAATTCGGCAGCTTCAACCGGGAATGACTTCTTCAAAGAAGTATACCTTACTTCAGAGTTCAGAAATTCCTGGAATTTGCTCCAATCAGGTTCTTTACTATCTAATTGGAAAGGATTTTTACCCTCAGCTTCTAAAAGAGGATTATATCTGTATAAATGCCAGTAGCCAGCATCTACAGCCTCTTTAGCCTGATTTTGTGATTTACCCATTCCCTTGCGCAATCCATGGTTAATACAAGGAGCATATGCGATAATCAACGAAGGACCAGGATATGATTCAGCTTCTTTTATTGCCTTAAAGTACTGCGATTGACTTGCGCCCATAGATACTTGCGCTACATATACATATCCATAAGACATAGCCATCATGCCCAAATCTTTCTTACGGATCTTTTTACCTGAGGCAGCAAATTTTGCAACAGCACCTATCGGGGTTGATTTTGATGCCTGGCCTCCCGTGTTTGAATATACCTCTGTATCCAACACGAGAACATTGATGTCTTCCCCGGAGGCAAGAACATGATCCAACCCGCCATATCCAATATCATAAGCCCAACCGTCGCCACCGAAGATCCAAACCGACTTCTTCACAAGGTATTGTCTCAGCTGTAATATTTCTTTTGCCGTTTCTGACTTGTCTTTTTCTAACAAGGGAAGCAGTTTTGCTGTTGCAGCTTCAGATTTTGCAGCATCATCTTTCCCTTCTATCCATTCTGAGTAAGCTGCTTCAAGATCACCAGAAGCGCCATTTTTTAATGCTTCGGTCATCTTTAATACTATCCTGTCCCTTAGTTTTTCAGTTCCCAATGCTATTCCGAAACCATATTCGGCATTATCTTCAAAAAGTGAGTTTGCCCAGGCTGGGCCGTGACCACTTTTTAAATTCTCACAATACGGTGTTGAAGGAGCTGAACCTCCGTATATTGAAGAACAACCTGTTGCGTTGGCAACAATCATCCTTTCTCCAAACAGTTGGGTAATTGCCTTAATGTATGGTGTTTCACCACACCCTGCACAAGCACCGGAGAATTCGAACAACGGTTGGGCAAACTGGCTATTCTTAACCGTTTTATCTTTTTCAAGAATAGTATCCTTGTATCCAACTTTGTTGTGCATATATTCCCAGCGTTCAACTTCATCCAATTGTGTCTCGAGGGGCTTCATTACAAGCGCTTTCTCTTTTGATGGGCAAACATCAGCACAGTTACCACAACCAGTACAATCTAAAACACTTACCTGGATTTTAAATTTGTACTCTTTCAATTGTGCAGCACCCTGAATTATCGATGTACCTTTTGGAGCTTTACTTGCTTCTTCATCCGTTAATATAAATGGCCTGATAGCAGCATGAGGACATACAAATGCACATTGATTACACTGAATACAATTCTCAGGTATCCACTCTGGTACATTTACAGCAATACCGCGCTTTTCATAAGCAGTAGTACCTGAAGGGAATGTTCCATCTTCGCGGCTTGTGAAAGCGCTGACTGGAAGATCATCGCCTTTAAGATGATTAACAGGATGTGCTACATTTTTTACAAATTCAGGTACACCAGCTAATTTGTCATTAGTTTCAGGTGTAAGGTCTGCCCATTCTTTTGGAACGGAAATCCTTGTAACTTCACCACCTTTATCTACAGCAGCATTATTCATTTTCACTATTTCTTCACCTTTTGCCCCATAAGATTTCACAATGGCTTTTTTCATTTCTTTTACCGCCAGGTCATAAGGAATTACATTTGCTACCTTAAAGAAAGCACTTTGCATAATTGTATTGGTCCTGTTACCAAGACCAATTTCTTCAGCAATTTTAGTTGCATTAATTATGTAGCAATTAATTTCTTTTTGGGCTAATACTTTTTTCATCGAATTTGGGAAACGATTTTTAGTCTCTTCCTCATCCCAAATGCTGTTCAAAAGAAATACCCCCCCCCTCTTAATTCCTTTAAGCATGTCATACTTATCAAGATAGGAAGGTACGTGGCAGGCTACGAAATTAGGCGTATTAACAAGGTAAGGTGAGCGAATAATGGTATCTCCAAAACGAAGATGTGAAGTAGTAATACCACCAGATTTTTTTGAGTCATATGCAAAATATGCCTGACAATACTTATCTGTAGCTTCACCAATAATCTTAATCGAATTTTTGTTTGCACCTACAGTACCATCAGAACCTAATCCGTAGAATTTGGCTTCATAGGTTCCTTTATGAGAAATGCTTATTTCTTCTGTCATCGGAAGAGAACGGAAGGTAACATCGTCAACGATACCAACAGTAAATTGATTTTTTGGTTCCTTCATCTTCAGATTATCAAACACTGCCACAATTTGAGCTGGAGTAGTGTCTTTCGAACTCAATCCATATCTTCCACCTACAATAAGAGGTGCATTTTGTTTTCCATAAAACATGTCCCTTACATCTAAATATAGCGGTTCGCCATTTGCCCCTGGTTCTTTGGTACGGTCAAGGACCGCGATTCTCTTTACTGAAGAAGGAAATACCTTAAAGAAGTATTTTTCAGAAAACGGCCTGTAGAGATGAACTGTAATTAAACCAACTTTCTCGCCCTGAGACATCAAATAATCAATTGTTTCTTTAATTGTATCTGTAACAGAACCCATGGCAATAATAATATTCTCAGCATCTTTAGCTCCATAATATGTAAATGGGTGATAATCCCTTCCGCAAAGTTTGGAAAGCTGTTGCATATAATCCTCAACCATATCGGGAACTGCTTCATAAAATTTATTTGAAGCTTCTTTTGCCTGGAAATAAATATCCGGGTTTTGAGCTGTACCTCTGGTAACAGGATGGTCAGGGTTTAATGCCCTGTCCCTGTATGCCTGCAGCGCTTTATAATCAACCAGTTTACCTAAATCCTCCATTTCAGGTACTTCAACTTTTTGAATTTCATGAGAAGTACGGAAACCATCAAAGAAATGTAAGAACGGCACCCTGGACTTAATAGCAGTAAGGTGTGCAACAGCTCCGATATCCATAATTTCTTGTACACTGCTTGTTGCTAATAGTGCAAAACCAGTCTGGCGAGTATGGTAAATATCGCTATGATCTCCAAAAATAGAAAGAGCATGACCTGCAACACTACGGGCACTGACATGAAACACTCCGGGTAATAATTCACCAGATATTTTATTCATATTTGGGATCATCAATAACAAACCTTGAGATGCCGTGTAGGTAGAAGTTAAAGCACCTGATTGCAATGAACCATGAACAGCACCTGATGCGCCTGCTTCCGATTGCATTTCAACAACCTGGACAGTTTCTCCAAAAATATTCTTTTTCCCATTTGCTGCCCACTCATCTACATTCTCAGCCATATTTGAGGATGGGGTAATTGGGTATATCGCAGCAACTTCACTGAACATATACGCTATATGGGATGCAGCGTAATTTCCATCACATGTGACAAATTTTTTATTTTTTCCCATTTCAATTATTATTTAAGTACTTAATTAACAGTTAATTAACTTTTTTAAAAAAAGATATACAAAATTAGCATAAATAAGTGAAAAACCGCATTGCAACTCAACAATTTGCGTTATTCAGTTTGATTACAAATAAGGAGGTTTTTGTTAAACTTTTGTAGTTAGAACTTGTTGTTAGAAAATATATTTAACACTATACTAAAGTGTCACTATTCCTACAATGCAAGCAAGAACTACCAAAATCTCCAATGCAACTTTTTCAGAAGCTTTGGAATTACGCCTTGATAAAAAAAATATTCCTGCCTGAAGCAATAACACTGGCAACAGCAAATTATGATGGTAGATTATCTGCACGTATAGTTTTGTTAAAAGACTTCAATGAAAAAGGATTTACCTTTTACACGAATTATCAAAGCAAAAAAGGACAACAAATTAATGAAAACGCAAATGCAGCAATGGTAATACATTGGAAAGAGCTTGAACTACAAATACGAATTGAGGGAAAAATTAAGAAAACAAATAGAGAAACTTCTGAAAAATACTTTCTTACCAGGCCTGAAGGAAGCAACATAGGAGCCTGGGCATCAAAACAAAGTTCGATAATAGAAAGCCGGGAAGAACTTGAACAGAAAGTTATCGAATATACACAGTTTTTCAAAGACAACCCTTTAACCCGGCCTGAGCATTGGGGAGGATATATTTTAAACTCCGATTTAATTGAATTCTGGCAAGGAAGAGAAAATCGTCTTCATGATCGGATAGAATATAAAAAAGAAGCCGGCAAATGGAATATTCGCAGGCTTGCTCCATAATCATTTTTTTTCTTAATCAAAATCCTTACAAGCTTTTACAATATTCTCAAACAACTCGGGAATCAAATCTGCTGAAACAGATGAAAAGGCAATACGGATTAAACCTGACATATTAATAACTCCTGTGTCATATTTTTCAAGAAGTTGTTTTCTCACCTTTTCTCCATCGTATTTTTCATTCAGTTTAACACACATAAAATAACCTGAGTTAAATGGAAGCGGTTGATAATATTCCGAGTATTTCCCATTTCCAATTGCATGATTCACAGCTTCAAAACGTGATTTAAGTATTTCATATTTTTCAGCTTTCTCTTTACTATATGTTTCCGATTGAAATGCATGCAGAAGCAGTGATTGTGAGATATTGGCCGAATTCGATATATTTCCCCTCACGGCTCCTGCAGTTTTACTTGCAAGTGAATTATACATCACTTCAGTACCGTTCTTTATTCCATATGTAATAAATCCAACTCTAAAACCCCAAACATAATCTTCCTTCGTTGGACCATCAATTTTCACAGCTAAAACATTTTCATGCAAATCACTAAGATATGCAAATATACTTTGCTCCTCAATTCCTGCTTTATATACTAATCCAAAGTAAGCATCATCAATCATAACAACCAGCTTATTACCTTTATCAGCAGACTTCTTAATTGCAGCAACAATCAACTTTATCTCCTCCACGGTTGGTGTATAACCGGTAGGATTATTTGGGAAATTAAGTAACACTACTTTTTTCTCATTACTCCCTTTACAAACAACCTCTTCAAATGCGTCAACATCAAAACCTTCGCCTTTAAAGAAATTGAAAAGCTCAAAATCAGCACCATAGGCATTTTTAAAAATCAGGTTATAATTGCCCCAATAAATATCAGGTATTATAACTGTTGATTTTTCATCTAAAAACATATATCCACATATGCTCAAAGCATGAGTTAATGCATTTGTAACTACAGGGAGACTTATAGCTTTGTTACCTAATGCCGGATTTTTCTGGTAAATCATTTTCTTCCATTGTGCTCTAAGATCAGGACGTCCAAAACTCGGAGCATAAGGAAAAGTCATTTCCGGAGAAATATTTATATTTTTCTCAATGCTTTTTAAACGCATAGGAGAACCATCATCTTCAACAGCTGCACCAATCGTAGCATTTATACGTTTCCCTTTAGCTTCTGCAGTTTGTCCCAGGATTCCCTTCTTGGGAAAAAATATATTTTTACCTCTTTCAGATAGCATCTCGTACACATTAGGATTGCTATCTTTTAAAATCATGTTTAATTCTTCGGCTTGTGGATTCATCTGTTATGTTTTATTTTTTGTACAAAAATACAGATTTATTAATTACTACTTAATTATTTAAGTGAATTCGGTATGATTTTTTTCAAAAAACTAAAAATTCACAATTTCACTTACAAAAAACACTTATACTAACAACTATTCCCTATTAAAATCTGGCTTTTCTTATCCTGTCCAGATCACGCTTAACATCCTTTTGCTTAATATCTTCCCTTTTATCAAATTCCTTTTTACCTTTTGCCAGCGCAATTTCCAATTTTGCATAGCCACTCTCTGCTAAAAAGATCCTTAAGGCGACAATGGTATATCCCTTTTCCTTAACTTTTCTATTAAGCTTCTTAAGTTCTTTCTTTTTTAGAAGGAGCTTCCTGTCATTCTTTGGATCATGATTATTGCAAGTTCCATATGCATATTCGGCAATGTTCATGCCTCTTACCCACAATTCCTCATTTTCAAATACGCAATATGCATCTGCTAAACTTACTTTGCCCATTCTAATAGATTTAATTTCTGTACCGGTAAGCTTCAATCCGGCTGTATATTTCTCCTCTATCTGGTAATCAAAATAAGCCTTTTTATTTTTAATATTTATTCTATTATCACTCATATCTACTCTTCGTCACAAAAATAGATATTTTTTGCACTTCTATGCAACTTGCCATAAAATGAAATCTAAAATAAACAAGAGAATGAATAAAATATGTAGTTAACTTTGTAAGAACATAATCACAGTATATGCCAATAGAAAATATCGATCTAATAACAGTACTTGGCCCTACTGCAAGCGGAAAAACTGCATTTGCCTCACACCTGGCTCATAATTTTGACGGCGAGATTATAAGTGCCGATTCACGACAAGTTTACAGGGGTATGACCATTGGAACCGGAAAAGATTATAAAGATTATGAAGTAGAGGGAAAAGTTATTCCCTGCCACCTCCTTGATATTGCAGATGCAGGCTATAAATACAACGTATTTGAGTTTCAAAAAGACTTCCTTTCCGTATATCAGAATATAAAGGATAGAGGGAAACTACCTGTATTATGCGGAGGTTCGGGCATGTATATAGAAGCGATAACAAACGGCTACACACTGATTCAGGTTCCTGAAAACAGGGAATTAAGAAAAAAAATAGAAAAACTTTCCATGGAAGAACTTACTGCCATGCTTGCTTCCTATAAAAACCTACATAATACGACTGATACAGTGAACCGGAAAAGAATTACGCGAGCACTTGAAATTGAAGTTTTTTATAAAGAACATCCTGGTGAAATAATTGAATTTCCGTCAATCAAAACAATAATCATAGGAATTAAATATGATCGACCCGCTCAACGCAGAAGAATATCAGACAGGTTACAACAAAGAATTAAGGAAGGGATGATTGAAGAAGTTGAACTATTACTTAAGCATCTTTCACCCGAACAACTCACCTACTATGGCCTAGAATATAAGTTTATTACTAAGCATATCATTGGAGAATTAAGTTATGATGAAATGGTTAAAAAACTGGAAACTGCCATTCATCAATTTGCAAAAAGACAAATGACCTGGTTTAGAAAAATGGAAAGAAACGGCACAATAATCCATTGGATAGACGGTCATATGAGAATGGAAGAAAAGATGGAAAGGGCGTTATCAATTATTACTAAAAATTTTTAGATTAAAACTCCCAGATTGTAACCTTCATCATAAATATGATATAGAAAACACAGCTGAAATTAATGATCGTATTAACCCAGTTAAAATTCACCCTGTTTTTCCGAAAACTCCTTCGAATCATTATTGCAACATTTGGATAAATAAACACAAAGATCCCTCCAAGTAATTGCACTTTTTCGAATAGTCCTCTAACAATTTCCTCATCCTGTATCCTTTCTTTTGAATGAAAAAGCAACATGTATGCATAAATTAAAAGAAAGAATAAATACATAAGAAAACTCGTTTTCAAACTAATAGTAGAAACCTTTCTTTTCTGATGTATACGAAAGGGCCTTAAAAGAATAGATGAGACAATATAAACTAATGCAAACGCAATAGCTATAATAACTTCAGAAAATGATTGAAAAATATCTTTCATTTCTTTTGAAGGTAAGGTTATTTTGATTTTAGTTTTTCAAAAATTTTAGCCTTCACCTCCTCAAATAATTCCGGATTATCCTCAATTAGAGATTTTACAGCATCTCTTCCTTGTCCTAATTTAGTTTCACCATAACTAAACCAGGATCCACTCTTTTTAATAATTTCCAATTCAACTCCCAGATCTATAACTTCTCCAGATGCAGAAATGCCTTCCCCGTAAAGAATGTCAAATTCAGCCCTTCGAAAAGGTGGAGCTACTTTGTTTTTTACAATTTTCACTTTTGTTCTGTTCCCGGTTACTTCTTCACCGTCTTTTATTTGATTAGTCCTTCTTATATCAATACGAACAGAAGCGTAAAATTTAAGTGCATTTCCACCTGTAGTAGTTTCAGGATTACCAAACATTACCCCGATTTTTTCTCTTAATTGATTGATAAAAACACAGCATGTATTGGTTTTATTAATATTGGCTGTGAGCTTTCGTAAAGCCTGCGACATGAGTCTGGCCTGAAGTCCCATTTTTGAGTCTCCCATTTCACCTTCAATTTCTGATTTTGGCGTAAGTGCGGCAACAGAGTCGATCACAATTATATCAATAGCCCCGGAACGTATAAGATGGTCTGTTATTTCAAGTGCTTGTTCACCGTTATCAGGTTGCGAAATCAAAAGGTTTTCAATATCCACACCTAGTTTTTCTGCATAAAATCTGTCAAATGCATGTTCCGCGTCAATAAAAGCAGCTATACCACCTTGTTTCTGAGCTTCAGCTATAGCATGTATTGCAAGGGTTGTTTTACCAGATGATTCGGGTCCAAAAATCTCAATAACCCGGCCGCGTGGATATCCACCAACTCCTAAAGCCACATCCAGTGCGATAGAACCGGACGGTATTACCGAAACATCAACAATGGCGGTATCCCCCATCTTCATTATCGTACCTTTGCCATATCCTTTTTCAATTTTATCAATAGTCAATTGGAGTGCTTTTAGTTTCTCCGGATTTACTTCTTTGGCCTGATTTTTATCTTTTGACATGCTATTTAATTAAAATGGTTAAACTTTTTATTTATGTTGATATATAAAATAACTATTCCAGAATTTGTTTTGTATGATTCTTCGTATCCACTTTTTTAAATATCTTTTGAATCACTCCCACTTCATCAATTAGAAAAGTAGTCCTGAGAATCCCTTCATATCTCTTACCATACATATTCTTTTCTCCCCAGGCCCCATAATCTTTAATAATACTCAACCCGGTGTCTGATATTAACCTGAAAGGCAGATTATGCTTATTAGCAAATTTTTTATGCGAACTCTCATTATCCGCACTTACACCAATAACATCATATCCTAACTTCAATAACTGGTTATAATTGTCCCTCAAATCACAGGCTTCAGCTGTACATCCCGGTGTGTCGTCTTTTGGATAAAAATAGAGAACAACCTTTTTCCCAAGGTAAGATGCGAGGGTTACTTCTTTTCCATCCTGGTCAAGAGCCTTAAAACCGGGAGCTTTATCTCCTTCCTTAAGTTGTGCCATAATTGTTAATATTTAGTATTTGTGTACAGGGTAAAAGTACGAAGTTTGACTTAAATAATTCGTATTTTTAAACCCAAAATCATTAACAATATTGACATGGTACCCGGAGTAAGATTGACCGTAATTCTTTTGTTATTTTCTTATTTATTTTATTGTCCTGTTTTCAGTCAAACCCAACTTATGGATCCTGATGCAGCTCAGGAAAGCTTTCAGAAAAGAGATTATTTATCGGCTTACTTAACTTATTCGTATTTGTTAGATGACTATCCAAAAGATGCAAAATATAATTACTACACCGGGATTTGTCTTTATTATTTAAATCATTCTTATGAAAAAGCCGTTGAATACCTTTCTTTTGCTGCCAGATATGATGTTCCGGCAGATGTTTATTTATACCTTGGCAAACTGCATCATAATGGATACAGGTTTGATGAAGCCATAAAATACTTTGAGAAATTTAATGCCCTGGCAGGTAAAAAAGCCGTTAAAAGTGCAGAAACATCGCACCTTATAGATATGGCCAGAAATGGAAAAAGCACCATAAAAAACCGGACTCATTTAGTGGCAACATTAAAAGACACAATATTATTGCAGGATATTGCATATGCCTCAAAAGCTACCTCAAAAATTACCACCTTTGACACAAAAGGTTCCGGTAAAGATCTACGTATTTTATCAGGATCATTACCAGCATTTGATAACCTGAATACAAAATTTGATGAAGATTTTGCCTGGTATGATGAATCAACCCGCACATTGTATTTTTCATCTAAAGGACACAATAGCATAGGAGGGTATGATGCATTTTTTGTTACTTTGAAAGACAACAACACCTGGTCAGATGTCGTAAATATGGGGTTCCCCATTAACAGTCCATTTGATGACATTATCTATAAAAAAGACGAAAAATTAATGCTGGCAACAAACCGAAAACTTCCTTTAAACAGCAATTTTCAGGAATATGAAATTTCACGATTCAGTCTGGCAAAAACATCTGTGTCAGATGACAGCATTCAATTTTATGCAGATCTTAAATATCCCGTCACAAATTCTAATCAAGCAAAAAATGGAAGTAAAATTGGCTCTCCTGAAAAAAAACTGAGCTTCGAAAATAAAGAAATGGAGGAGACATATGACGATTATATAAAACAAGCCCTGAAACTTCAATTCAAAGCTGACTCTCTTATGCGGGAGGCACATAAAAGAAGAACCCAACTTAAAACTACAACGTTACAAACAGAACGCACACAACTATTCCGTGAAATTCGCTTACTGGAAGCTGAATCGGCACAACTTCAAAGCCAGGCTGATGCATTATATGTAAAGGCTGGAAACATGGAAAACGATTCTTCTCCCTCCAGCAGTGTAATCCCTTCTACTACAATTGAAAACAAATACATAGAACTTGATACGATTATCAATGATATTAAGATTTATCATTATAAAACTGAAAAAATTGAGAATCTTCCACCAAAAGTGGAAGAAGCAGAAAATGTCCAGGAAAAACCAGAACCAAAAAATATTAAAGAACCTGAAATTACTGAGACCAATACTACAAATAATCAAATACCTGACAATAAGGTTGTAACTAACTTTAAAATATTGCCTTCTTCTTCATATTCCTCATCAAATCCAATTCCTATTAATGAAACCCTACCGAATGGATTGGTTTACAAAATTCAATTAGGAGTATTCAGCAAACCATTAGATAATAACTATTTTGGAGGCATATTCCCAGTATGTGGTGAAGAGTTAAAAGATCGCGGGTTATTAAAATATTATGCCGGAATATTCAGTAATTACAATGCGGCTGGCGATGCGCTTTCTCAGATAAAAGCACTTGGATTTGCCGATGCATTCATCGTTTCTTTCTATGATGGGAATAAGGTTTCCATGGAACGAGCAATTGAACTAGAGGCTCAGGAATAAAGAAAAAACTCATCAAAAAGAATCCAAAAATTCTTTTAATTATATTGCATTTTTTATACATTTGAAATACAATGTTGAAAATAACACGTGAATATGAGCAGGAAAAAACAATATTATGAAGAACCATTTATAGAAGAGATATTAGGAAGTGATATTGGTTTAGATCGATCCCTTGTATTACACAATGATGATGTTCATACATTTGATTATGTAATAGACTCCTTGATAGCGGTTTGCGAACATGACTCCCTCCAGGCTGAGCAATGCACTTATCTTGTTCATTATAAAGGAAAATGCGATGTAAAATCCGGTAGTTTTTCAGCCCTTAAACCGATGAAAGAGGGATTAGTTGAAAGAGGTTTGAAAGCAACTATTAATTAGCATCTTGTAACCAACCCTAAAACAAAAAAATAACCCTATTTAACAAAAAAGGGGATGAGTCGGCACCATCCCCTTTTTCATTTATATCAATAAATTAGTTTTACAACTGACCGTTTTCAATCATTATTACAATTTCATCAATAAGTTTATCTTCACCTGTCGCATCAAATTCTGATTTTAGGTTGGATCCAAATATGCGTGCCAGGGTTTGCCAAACTACTGCAGAAAAAGTACCCCTTAGTTCTTTTACTAAATCATAGGATGTATCACCTGTTTCTCTGTCAATAAGCTTAATAAGAATTCTTCCTTGTGTAATGGTTAAGCCTTTCAATTCCTCTTCAAATTCAGCTTTAATGTCTTCCTCAACTTGTTTCATGTATTCCTTCCTTCCTTTTTCAGTAGGAATCTTTTTTACATTCTCATTAATTTCCTGCAACATTTTATTGGCTAGCACAGCATAAGGATACGCCCTTTTAACGTTATGTATAAGTCTTCTGTACCTGCGTTCCTCCCATCTATTCTTAAATTTATGCCGTGGGAAAATATAAACTTCTTCAATAGTTGCCACAAAAAATGTATCTCCATCCACTATACTCATGCGGGCTACATTTAACGTATCAATACCGAAACGGCTTTGGCTATTAACTTGATTAAATATAAAATAGAGAAGAGTAAATAATATAACCTTGCGTACCATCATAAATTACAATCTGATTTTCTTATTAGCTTGTTAACCAAATAACAAATATATCAATTAAAGTTAAGATGAATTCTTTAAATTTAAATGTTTTTATGGATATATTTTTTGTTTTTTAAAATCCATTTTAAATAAACGTAAACAATAGATAAAATAATATGTTTATATAAAAAATAGAATCAAGGTATAGGATGGAACAAAATGACCGGGAATACAAAAACAAGGACATAACTGTAAGTTGGAAGCCAAAATTATGCATTCATGCAACTACCTGTTACAAAGAACTTATCGAAGTATTTAATCCAGGAAGAAGACCATGGGTAAATATGGATGGGGCAACCACAGAAAAAATAATTGAAGTAGTAAATAAATGTCCAACTAAAGCGCTTTCTTGGGAATGGAACAATAAGGAGAAATACAAACAGAACACTGAAACCCCTCTTGAAGTTAAAAGCACTGTAAAAACAACCATTCAAATTATGAAAGATGGACCTATTGTGGTGCAAGGTGATTTCAAGATTATAAAGCAAGATGGAACTGAATTTAAAAAAGTATCGATGACTTCATTTTGTCGTTGCGGCCATTCCAACAATATGCCATTTTGTGATGGGACCCATCGAAAAAAAGGATTTCAAGATTAAAATAGCAAATATGACGGAGATTAGACGTAAAGATACAGGGCCGATACGTGTAAAAGGAAATTTTAAATTAATCGGTATAGATGGAAAAATCATAGAAACAGCGGATGAAATTTCTTTATGTGGTTGTGGCAAATCAGAAAACAAACCATTCTGTGATGGAACTCATAAAAAAGCATAAAAGAATTATCAAAATCAACACACAAGCTCTTTCACCAGGCTTGCTGCTTCCTGTAGGGTAATGGCTGAATATACCTTTAACCCTGAATCATCAATTATTTTTTTTGCCTGTACACTATTAGTACCCTGAAGCCTAACGATAACAGGTATGTTAATATCCCCAATTTTATTATAAGCTTCTACTACTCCGTTGGCAACTCTGTCACATCTTACAATACCTCCAAAAATATTAATCAGTATTGCTTTCACAGCAGGATCTCTTAAGATAATACGAAATCCTGCCTCAACTGTTTCAGCACTGGCTGTACCTCCAACATCAAGAAAATTTGCTGGTTCACCTCCGGAAAGTTTAATTATATCCATTGTAGCCATAGCCAAACCTGCTCCATTTACCATACATCCCACATTCCCATCTAGTTTAATAAAATTCAGGCCATACTTTCCAGCTTCAATTTCATTCGGATCTTCTTCAGTTACATCCCGCAGTTCCAGATAATCTTTATGTTTAATCAATCCATTATCATCCAGTATCATTTTTGCATCAGCAGCAAGAATAAGGTCGTCAGAAGTTTTAAAAACAGGATTTATCTCAAGCAATGAAGCATCACTTTTTACATAAGCATTATAAAGGGAAGTTACAAATGACACCATTTGTTTAAAAGCTTTACCTGACAATCCAAGATTAAATGCAACCTTACGTACCTGAAAAGGCTGAAGGCCAATTACAGGATCAATCTCTTCCGTGAAAATAAGATGAGGAGTCTTTTCTGCTACAGCCTCAATATCCATTCCACCCTCCGTTGAATACATAATTATATTGCGGCTTGCAGACCTATTAAGTAATATACTCAAATAAAATTCCTGAATTTTGCTTTCTCCTGGATAATATATACTTTGCTCTACAAGTACTTTGTTTACAATTTTACCTTCAGGTCCGGTTTGATGAGTGACAAGATTCATACCTAGTATAGCATCTGTATATTGTTCAACTTCATTTACAGACCTGGCTATTTTCACTCCTCCTCCTTTACCTCTTCCTCCGGCATGTATTTGTGCTTTTACAGCCCAGGTTTCTGTACCGGTTGCATTCTTTACCTCCAAAGCCGCATCTTTGGCTTTCTCCTTTGATTCGACTAGCACTCCCATTGGCACCTGAACTCCAAATCCTTTTAACAATGTTTTAGCCTGATATTCATGAAGTTTCATTCTTTATGTTTTTTGTGTCAATACTGCAAATCATAATATATACATAGTATACTTAAGAATTTAAAATTATTCATTTTTTTTCAACTATACTATGCAAATTGGTAATTTTGACATCTAATACTATATTTAAATTGCATTGTTATTATCAGATAATTAAAGAAATTCATATGCGTAAACTAAAAAATGAAGAGCTAAACAGAAAGAGCATACAGGAATTTAAAGCTTCTGTAAAGCAACCAATCATAATTGTACTGGATAATATTAGAAGCCTGCATAATGTCGGATCAGTATTTAGAACTGCTGATGCATTCCTGATAGAATCGGTTTACCTCTGCGGGATAACTGGAACACCTCCCCATCGTGAAATTCAAAAGAGTGCCTTAGGAGCTACAGAATCTGTCGACTGGAAATACTTTGAAAATACTATTGATGCCATTGAAAAGCTAAAAAAGGATAATGTAAAAGTTGTTGCGGTAGAACAAACATCAACTAGTATTTCTTTAATAGACTTTACACTTGATTTGAATGAAAGAACGGCATTGATTTTTGGACATGAAATTAAAGGAGTGGATCAGGATGTAATTAATCAATGTGATTATTGTATTGAAATTCCCCAACTCGGAACAAAACATTCATTTAATATATCGGTGAGTGTTGGAATTGTACTTTGGGATCTATTAAATAAATAAAAAAAGCGACCAGTTGGTCGCTTTTTTTATTTATTGATCTTAATTACTGAACAATAGATTTAAAAGTTTCGTTTTCAAAATACTTTCTGAATTCGATGTCTTTCTTAGCATAAGCTTTTAATCCTGCATCTTTACCAACAGCTGTACGAAGGTTATTCATAACAACTTCTTCTCTTTCTGTTCTTGCGCCGTTAACTGCTTTTAAGTAGTCAACAAGAGCATCAGGATTTTCAACACATTCAAGAGTCTTCATTGAAGCTTCATAATCGCCATTTAATAATTTAGCAAGACCTGCATTAAAATCACACATACTTCCAAAATTATTTACAGCAGTTTCATAATCAGCTTTCTTAATATTAATAATACCTAAGTTTGCACTTACTTTTGGACCAGCTCCAATAGCAGCTGTGAAATATTCTTCAGCTGTTTCCATGTCACCTTCAAGCATTGCAATAACACCCAGGTTATTTTTAATAATATCATCATCTTTAAGAGCTTTTGCAGCTTCGAAAGCAGCTTTTGCTCCGGCTTGATCTCCTTTTTCAAGAAGCATGCATCCTTCATTATTTTTTGACCTGAAGCATTGTGGATATTTAGCTGATGCAGCTTGATATACAGCTAATTTTGCATCAACATTGTCTAACAATGTAGCAGAATAAAGCATCTCTTCAACATCAAGAGTATCGGGATTGCTGGTTGCAAGAGCTACAAGCTCTTCATCAGTGTAACCAGTAACCATAACCTTAGCTTTCATCATTGAGCGTCTTAACTGAGGTAATATTTTTTCAGCAAGTACTTCAAATGTTTTGGCCATGTTTTTTATTTCTCTTTCCCTTACTTCAGGATCTTGATACATGCTAAGAACTCTTAAGATAAGTTCTTTGTCTTCTAGGTCAGAAGCTTCAACTAGTTTTTTGAAACCATCCCAGTCTTCAGCAGTGGACATTAGTTTATACAATTCTTCAGTAGCACTAATTTTAGCTTTCTTCAACTGATCATCAGCATATTTCTTTGCTGAACCTTGTCTGTTCACAGAAAGTTTCTCGTTAAGATCAAGGGCTCCATCAGGAGATGCATAAGCTGATATCTCCATTCCTTTGAATTCTTTTCTTTCATTAGCTTGAACTTCTTTAAGGGCCGCAACTAATGCCTTAATATCATCTTGTTTCAATTCTGCCGGACGTACATCATACTTGTTAATTACATAGTGAATATCTGCATCAACACTTTTCTCGATAGTTCTCTGGAAATTATCACCGAAAAGAATTGCCTGTGGGGTATTCTTCACTAAACCAGCAGTTGCAATAACTCCATCAGCAATTTTTATTGCTGGAAATGGAACTGATTTGTCTTTTACTTTTGCGGAAAATCTCATTTCCAAATCAGACATCATCATAGCATCGCTGTATGCAATTTTACCTGAATAGGTATAGCTGCCTCCATCAAAAGGTATAACTTTATTATTACCTTCTACACTTTCTCCTTGTAAAATAGTAGCTTCATAGGCAGTTTCACCACCATCATACTTAAGAACAGGTGTGGCCTCTAAAGTGGCCTTTTTGTGAAAATACTTCTCAGGAAAGCTTACGCTTAGATCAAGAGCAACTTCTCCTGCGTGCATTTCAAGTGGATCAGGAGTAACAGTAAATTTAACCTGGTCCTTTTTGTCTACCATTTTCTTTACGCCACCGCAACTATATATAATTAAGACAGCAGCGAAAAGGCATGCAAATTTTGTAATGTTATTTTTTCTCATAATTACTTGGGTTATTTGTTATACAATTCCAATTACAGGCTATTTAATAGTTTATACAAACATAATAATGTTTTCAAAAAAATCAAAACCGTTACTACATTATAATAGCACGGCATGGTTTTTTGTTTAATAAACAAATATAATATAATTCATTAATAAAATGCAATAGAACTGATTATTTTAATTTCATTCATACTCATATTATATCTGCCATATCAAGATACATAAAAGGATATAAGTTTTTCGATTATAGCACTCCGGGTTATATCCTGATCTCTATAAAAGTATTTGTATTTAATTGATTTTTAATATATTGAAAGATATTATTAAAAGTATTTATTTCATTTAAATTATTACTATCCTTCAAGTCAACCACTAATATATTTTGATCTTTCTGTTTTGAAAAAAAAAATTCATATGATATTGAAATTTTTTTCAGGTAATCCTCATTTATATTTGACTCAAAAATCCGTCCTCTATGTGAAATATTCGTTATCAGATTATTAATTGACTGATTAAGAAAGACAACCAATTTTGGAGGTGAAAAGTATGAAATCAGCTTCTTATAAAGCATTTTAAATATTTCAAAATCATCTGGTGTCAAATTTATTTCTGCAAATATAATCGATTTAAAAAATCCATAATCACATACAAAAAGTTGATCATTCTTTTCATTTTTGTTTAATGCATGCTTAAATTGCTGAAATCTTTCAATAAGCAATGTGAGTTCAAGAGGAAATGCATATTTTCCCTTATCCATATAAAACAATGGCAAATAAGGATTGTATTGTGCCTGTTCCAAAATAACAGGAACATTTAACTTATTAGCTAATAGTTCTGCAAATGTAGTTTTCCCTGCGCCAATGTTACCTTCAACAACGATGCAATTCATACTGAAATATATTTAAAACCAAAAGTGAGATGCAATAAATTCATTAATTTAATATTCCTAATATACAGGTGTTAAATTCATATTATAAAACATGAATGACAGGATATCAGTATATTCTTCAATAATAGCTTTTGTCGGAGTTCCACCACCATGACCTGCATCTGTTTGTACACGTATCATTACCGGATTAGGACCTTTATACTTTTTCTGTAACGTTGCAATATATTTAAAAGAATGCGCCGGCACAACCCTGTCATCATGGTCAGCTGTAGTTACAAGAATTGCAGGATATTGTATCTCTTCACTGATATTATGCAAGGGAGAATATTTACGAATATAATTGAACATTATGGAATCATCGCTTGAACCATAGTCTCCGGTCCACGCCCATCCAATAGTAAATTTGTGAAATCGTAACATATCCATAACTCCTACCTGAGGAATAGCAACTTTAAACAGGTCTGGTCTCTGATTAATGACCGCTCCTATCAGCAAGCCCCCGTTAGATCCGCCTGATGCAGCAATAAGTTGAGGACGTGTATAATTAGCATCAATAAGATATTCAGCTGCAGCTATAAAATCGTCAAAAACATTCTGCTTGTTTAGTTTAGTTCCTGCCTGATGCCATTTTTCTCCGTATTCACCGCCCCCTCGTATATTTGGTAATGCGTAAACACCTCCATTTTCAAGCCAAATTATCCTGCTTGTTGAATAATATGGAGTCATACTAATATTAAATCCTCCATAACCATACAACCAAACCGGATTATTCCCATCTTTTACTATACCTTTTTTATAAACCAGGAACATAGGTATTTTCGTACTATCCTTGCCATAATAAAAAACCTGTTCCGTGATATAATCAACCGAATTAAAATTGATATCAGGTTTATATATCTCAGTATTTGTATTAGTTTTCATATCGTATTTGTAGATCGAAATCGGATTTATAAAAGTATTAAAAGAATAAAAACATTCATTATCACCTATTCTACCTGCAATGGATTCGACAGTTCCCATTTCTCCAAGCGGGATATCCATTTCATTGCTCCCATCCAGATCATAGACTTTCAGAGTATTTTTGGCATCTTCCAAATAACATGCTAATATCTTATTCCCTATAATAAGACATTTTTCAAGAACTTTGCCTTGAGGAACCAAAATATTTTGCCAATTACCAATTTCAAGAGAATTCAAATTGATTCCAACTAAGCGATAATTAGGTGCCTTATAATTTGTCCTGAAATAAAGCACATCTCCCACATTGCCAACAAATATGTATTCATAATCAAAGCCAGTTGTAAGCTTCATTATTCCTGAGTTATAATTTTGCAGATTCTTAATACTTACAGAATTACCAGTTGAAGATTCGAGCTCATATATTACCAGGTATTTTTCATCATCTGTTGTAATTGCCTCACATATTCTTTTATCTACCTCAGGAATAAATACTATTTCATCATTCACCTGGCTTGTCCCTATCCTATGATAATATATCTTGTGATGTAAATTTATATTTGTAAGTTCTTTGCCATCAAGAGGTTCATCATATCTTCCATAAAAGAAACCATTTTTATACCAGGCAATTATGGTAAATTTCGACCATAGTATATGATCTTCAAGATTTTCCCCAGTATTTAGATCTTTAATAAAAATCTCTCGCCAATCAGATCCTGCCCTGGCAACAGCATAGGCTAACCATCTTCCATCATTTGAAACGCTATAATCCATTAATGCTATTGTACCATTCGCTGAAAGAAGGTTCGGATCAATAACAACTTTTGGTACAGAGTCAAAACTGGTGGTCATATATAAAACATCCTGATCCTGAAGACCGTCATTTTTAAGGAAGAAATATTTTCCTCCTCTCTTTAATGGTGTACTCTGCCTAGGAAAATTCCATAATTCAGTTAATCTTTCCTTAATTTTCTTACGATAATGTATTGATTCCAGATATGAAAAAGTAAGATCATTTTGCTTTTTTACCCATTCTGTTGTCTCTTCTGACTTATCATCTTCAAGCCACCTGTAGGGATCAGCGATTTTTACATTAAAATATACATCAACTGTATCAACACGTTTTGTTCGTGGGTAATCATATGTTGACTTTTTGCATGTAACAAGAAAAGTACTTGCCAGAATAATTAGCATTAATCCGATTCTCATAAGTTAAGGTTTTATAGATGTTTAGGGTTTATGTATTTAGCCATCTATCTCAAATTTAGCATTTATTAATTAAAATCCAATAGCAATTTGAGTGAATGAAAGAATGCACAGAAATAACAAAGGCCGGATGACCGGCCTTTAGTTTATTATAATATTATGATTACTCTGCAGATTCAGGCTTTGGTAACAAAACCTTTCGGGACAATTTCAACTTACCACTTGATTTATCAATCCCAATAAGCTTAACATCAATATTATCGCCAACTTTTAATACTTCTTCAACAGTTTTCAATCGTTTCCAATCAATTTCAGAAATATGTAACAGACCATCCTTCCCAGGCAAAATCTCAACAAAGGCACCATAAGGCATAACAGATTTTACAACTCCATTATATACCTCCCCTTCTTCCGGAACAGCGACAATCGATTTAATTCTGCGAAGTGCTGCGTCGATAGCTTCTTTATCGCTTGCAAATATGTCAACTACACCTTTGCCATTCACTTCTTCAATAACAATGGTTGTTCCTGTTGTACTCTGAATTTCCTGGATAATTTTACCACCGGGACCAATTATTGCACCAATCATATCTTTTTCAACCATAATTTGTACAATTCTTGGGGCATGTGGTTTATAGTCAGCCCTTGGTTCACTAATTGTATCAGTGATTTTATCGAGTATATGCAAACGGCCTTTACGGGCTTGTTCTAAAGCTTCTCCCAATATTTCATAAGACAGCCCGTCAACCTTGATATCCATTTGAGTAGCAGTAATACCTTCTTTAGTACCGGTTACTTTAAAGTCCATATCACCAAGGTGGTCTTCATCACCAAGGATGTCTGAAAGCACAATATATTTCCCGCTTTTTGAATCAGTAATAAGCCCCATGGCTATACCTGACACAGGTTTCTTTATTTGCACTCCTGAATCCATTAAAGCTAATGTGCCGGCACATACTGTAGCCATTGAAGAAGATCCGTTTGATTCGAGAATATCCGATACAACTCGTATTGCATACGGATTATCTTCCGGTATCATTCTTTTAAGTGCACGGTGTGCGAGGTTCCCATGCCCAACTTCTCTTCGGCTTATTCCCCTTGATGGTCTTGCATCACCTGTAGAAAACGGAGGAAAATTATAATGTAAAACAAATTTATCTGTACCCTGTATCAGTACTTCATCTATCACTTTCTCGTCCAGTTTGGTACCTAAAGTTACAGTTGTTAATGATTGTGTTTCACCCCTGGTAAAGACTGCAGAACCATGTGCAGCTGGCAGATAATCAATTTCGCACCATATAGGCCTTATCTCATCCATTTTTCTGCGGTCAAGCCTTACTCCCTCATTCAGCATAAGGTTTCTAACAGCATCCTTTTCAACATCATGGAAGTATCTATTGATCATAAATTCATCTATTTCCTCTTCTCCCCCTTTGGAAAGCTTTTCAATAAGTTCTTCCTTTACTTTATCTATTGCTTCATGTCTTTCGAGCTTGGCCTGTATTGTTTTAGCTATATTATAAACCTTGTCATATGTTTCGGATATAACAAGTTTTCTAATTTCTTCATCATTATTTTCATGTGAATATTCACGTTTAACAGTTGAACCAACCTCTTTCGCTAATTCCAATTGAATATCGCACTGCTTTTTAATGGCCTCGTGTGCAGTTTTAATAGCATCAAGCATCTCTCTCTCTGACACTTCGCTCATTTCACCTTCAACCATTAGTATGTTTTCCTTTGTTGCCCCAACCATAATATCAAGGTCAGCTTCTTTAATCTGGCTGAAAGTAGGATTGATAACAAAACTGCCGTCTACTCTGGCAACACGAACCTCAGAAATGGGTCCATTAAATGGTATATCGGAAACGCTTAGTGCTGCTGAAGCAGCCAGACCTGCTAAAGAATCGGGCATAATGTCTTCTTCAGCAGATATTAATTGCACATTTACAAAAGTCTCTGCATGATAATCATCCGGGAATAGTGGTCTTAATGCCCTGTCAACCAAACGGGCTATCAATATTTCATAATCACCCGGACGTGTTTCTCTTTTTAAAAAGCCTCCCGGAAATCTGCCGGCAGCAGAGAAATTTTCTTTATACTCAACTGAAAGGGGCATGAAATCAACATCCTCTTTTGCTTCCTTGGCAGAAACTACTGTGGCAAGCAGCATGGTTTTACCCATTTTAACAACTACTGATCCATCTGCTTGTTTGGCCAGTTTTCCTGTTTCAATGATAATTTTCCTACCATCTCCTAACTCAATCGTCTTCTCTATTAATTTATACATTTCTTACATATTTGAGTCATAAAAGTAATATGGCATATAATAAAAAAAAGGCAATTTGTAGAATTGCCCTTCTTTATTTACGCAAATTCAATGCTTTTAAGGTAGCCCTGTACCTTTCAATGTCTCTGGATTTTAAGTAATCAAGCAATTTCCTTCTCTTACCTACCAGTTTCAATAATGCTCTCTGTGTACCGAAATCCTTTTTATTTATTTTTAGATGTTCAGTCAGATGATTTATACGATAGGTAAATAAAGCAATCTGTCCTTCCGGAGAACCTGTGTTGGTTTCAGCTTTCCCGTTTTTTGCAAAAATTTCCTTCTTTTTCTCTGATGTTAAATACATTGTTTTCCTTCTTAATATTTATAGTATCTTTTAAAAGAATTCGCAAAGATACCCAAAATTTTAAATTTATCAATACTTCATAAAAAAATAATTCTTTTTTCGAAAAACCTATAGAATAGCTGTTGAATATGCCTTCTGGAAAGGATTCGTTTATAAATATTTTCTAGAATATCTGCTACTTCATTTATTCAAGATTTTTTTTCTCGGCACCAGACATCACATTTTTAAGTTTTTCAATCTGTTCCGGGGTACCTAAAACAAATATCTGATCATCAGGGGAAAGTTTAATATCTGAAGATGGATTTAAAATATAGTTTTTTTCAGCCGTTTTTAATCCAATAATATTAGCCCCGGATATATTTCGGATATCCAATTCTCCAATGGACTTATCTGAAAATTCCCTGTTTATGTTTTTACAGGATATCTCTGCTATGCTAACATTGAAACTACGCTGCAACATTAAGAATTCGATGAATTCAACAACATCTGGCTGGGTAACAAGTTTTGCCATACGCTGTCCACCAATCCTGTCAGGCATAATAACATTATTAGCCCCGGCACGTTTAAGCTTAATATCTGCATTTTCTCCTGAAGCCCTGCTTATTATTTTAATTTTCGGATTAATTTGTCTTGCCGATAATACAATAAAAAGATTTTCAGCATCATCAGGGAGGGTTGTAATAATTGATTTTGCAGTTTCAATTTGGGCAGCATGCAAAATCTCATCTTGCGTTGCATCCCCATTTATATATAAAAGTCTTTTATCAAGTCTTAATTCTTCCATTACCTCTTCATTCCTGTCAACAATTACTATATCCACATCATGTTCAAGCAATTCGGTAACAGCCTGTCTGCCATTTCTTCCAAATCCGCAAAGGATAACATGCCCGGAGAGTTTCTTTATTTTACTTTTCACTTTATTGTCTTTATAGTAATTTCTAAATATCCCGTCAATAACATAACGGGTCAAGGTAGTTACAGCATAAGCAAATATACCAAAACTAAATATAATCAAAAAAGCCGTGAACCACATTCCTACAGGTGATAATGGATGAACTTCCCGAAAACCCACTGTGGCCATGGTAATAATGGTCATAAAAAAAGCATCTGTAAAATTAAAGCCTTCAATAACCATATATCCTGTAATACCTATAAGGATAGCCAAAATCAAAAAGATTACGGAGAGATAAACTGGTTTAAAGCTTTGTCGTTTCATTTATTCTACCTCATTATTAAGGAATTTCCCACCTGACATTCCAAACATCGCCTAAATTTACAATATTCATTTTTTAATTGTATTAAAGCCTGGGAATAAAATGCACTTTCGACCATAACTCCGGCTTCAACCCAGTTTCTTATTATAGAATTATCCTCAGGTTTCATATTTTCCAGTAATTGAATTGATTTTTCAACATATTTGTCAATATTTCTTCTCTTTCCGTAAATAAATAAGAAAGGAACAATAGTATTCATGAGAATAATATCAATTGTGGAGCTACCCAGCTTTTTATCTTTCAAACCTGAAATCTTCCCAAAAGTATAGTGCGTATTCCAATATTCTGATGCGGATACATTTAACAGCCTCAAATATTCTTCATAGGTTTTACATTCCAATAATTTTGAAAATAAAGCTGATGATTGAAATATAAGACATGCAAACTGGGATATCCTTATAGTAGGGAAATTTACAGGCCGGAGCCTGAGAAATTTCCATATATGGCTCTCTATTGCAGTAAGCTGATACTTTTTCTTCAGGAAAGAATATTCTTTTCTTAAGTCCAGGTAATAATCATCTTTCACATTTTCATCTGACAAAAACCCGGCTTGACCATAAAGAAGGGCTTCCAATTGCATCAGGTTATCTTTATGCCGGGCCAGTATTTTTAAGGGTATCGATTTCGCGAGCATCTCAAAGGGCTGTGCGTTTACATTGAGGTCAAAACTCCTTGCTATAACCTGGTAAAATGTTTCCTCCCAGCTATTATTATTGGTTTCCAACAAAGCCAAAATAGTTTCTGATTTTTTTTCAAGCCTTTCAACCAATAACCTGCTTAGCCATTGACGGATAACAAATGAGGGAATAGCTCCTATTTCCTTCTGACAAGGCACCCATAGTTGGTTTCTATATAGTTGAAGATATGCGTCAAGGTATTTTTTATCATATTGAAGCTTAAGAGTGAAAACATCCTGACCGTTTTCTAATTGAATATTTTTGTCTGTTTCCTCGACGATATGAAGGATTACATTATTATAAGCTTTATCCTGTAAGTGGTTATGTCTCAACCAATCAGATGCCCTGATATGCAATTCCGCACAACCTGCCCAGATTGTATTATCTACCTTTATTTTAACATTGAAAAAATCAGGGCCAGCATTTTTATTTTGCTCGCCAATATCAAGTATTTCAATACTTTCGCCGGTAGTAAGAGTTAAGTTTTCTGCAACAAATAATCTATTTTTCCATATAAATTGCAGAAAGCTTTCAGTCATTGATTCTATTTACAAATGATACAAAACTTCAGGATTATCTTTTAAAGTTTGCTCCCAATTGTTTTATTACAGTACTAGCTGATTTTCGCCCGTTAAATACCCAGATTACAATCATCTTTTCTGTGCTCAGATCATAAATAAATGCAACACCTAATGACATATACCAATAAATACCATAACCATCTTCCGGATATGCGTCTATATCATCCGCAACTGGAGTTCCATAGGCTCCTGCCACTTCAGTAATGGAACTGTTCAAACCAATGCCTTTACTGGTCTTTTTGCTATAAGGTTTCCCTATTTCAATCAGAAAAAATCTATCAGAACCAGCAATAGTATCAACATCTTCATTCATAAAATAGAATGATAATCCTTCATCCTCATAAATTGCATAACAAAGATACCCATCAAATTTATCATACTCGTCATACATTTCTTCAGCACCCACCTCATCAGCCTCACCATATTCATTTCTTACTGCTGTATAATTATCGCCCATATAGATTCTGTTATCAACACCCTCTCCCGGGAAAATACCTACTAATTGTTTATCATGAACAAATGTGACATTTATTGATTGATCTCCTCCATTTGAAGTAACATCTATAGTACCTTCATAGGAACCAAGGGTTTTTGATAAATCAGCAGTAACAGTAATTATCTTTGAACCCGGGTCCAACTTGCCCAATAAATCTGAAACATCAAGCCATTGAGGTTTAGCAACCTGCCATTCCAGTGTTTCTTCTCCCAGGTTTGTAATGGCAAAATACCCAATGTTTGATTCAGAAGTGAAATTTAAGGAATTTGTATCAATTTGCATCTTAGCTTTCTCTTTCTTATCTTCATCTTTTTTACATGCCCCCATTACAAGCAATAAAACTAAAACAGTTATTACTGACCTTGTTTTTAATAAATAAGAAGTTTCCATTTCTTATAGTTTAATTTATGAATATACAAATATAATAATCTTGTTTGATAACCTGATTGTATTATAAAAATACAACTAATATTATGCACCACCCTTTTTAGATAGCAATGCAGCCATTTCTGACTGTAACTCCTGTGCCATTTGTGATGCGACCGCACCAAAATTTTCGGTACTATCTGCAAAAATAATGTTTCTTGAAGAATTAACAAGGATTCCACAGGTTTTGTTCATACCATATTCAGCGACCTCCGTAAGGCTTCCTCCTTGCGCACCCACTCCGGGAACCAATAAAAAATGGTTAGGGATAATTTTCCTGATACTTTTAAGCATCTGAGCCTGGGTTGCTCCTACAACATACATAATATTCTCACAATTGCCCCAATCCTGAGTAGTTTTTAATACTTTTTCATACAAATATTCATCTTTCTCCCTCATAAATTGGAAATCGGATGCTCCTTTATTTGAAGTTAAAGCAAGTATTATGACCCATTTATTATCATACTCCAGAAAAGGTTTAACAGAGTCCTCACCCATATAAGGAGCAACTGTGACAGCATCCACATTCATTACTTCAAAAAATGCACGAGCATATAGTTTTGAAGTATTTCCAATATCTCCACGTTTTGCATCTGCTATTATAAAAATCCCAGGATAATTGGTCCTGATATACTCAACTGTTTTTTGTAGAGATTCCCATCCTTTTATACCCAAGCTTTCGTAAAAAGCTAAATTTGGTTTGTAAGCAACAGTATATGATGCTGTATTATCAATAATAATTTTATTAAATTCCAGAACAGGATCATCAAAAGCATGGAGATAAGGAGGTATCTTCTGGATATCGGAATCAAGGCCAACACAAAGGAAGCTTTTCTTAATATTGATGCTTTTTACTAATTCGTCTCTTGTCATGGGATAATGATTTATACTAAAGCACTTTCTTTTAATCTTTCGGCATTTTCAGCCATCTGGAGTTTATCTGTTAGCTCATCTAAATCTCCATCTAAGATTGCATTTAGGTTATATAAGGTCAGGTTTATTCTATGATCGGTAACCCGTCCCTGAGGATAATTATAGGTTCTGATCTTAGCAGAACGGTCACCTGTTGAAACCATAGTCTTACGTTTTGAGGCAATGCTATCAAGATATTTCTGGTATTCCATGTTATACAGGCGTGTACGTAATTCTTTCATGGCTTTATCCAGGTTTTTTAATTGAGATTTCTCATCCTGGCAAGTTACAACTACACCTGTGGGAATATGGGTTAACCGGATGGCAGAATATGTAGTGTTTACAGATTGCCCACCCGGACCTGAAGAACAATAGGTATCCTTTCTGATATCTTCAGGTTTCAATTCAATATCGAACTCATCTGCCTCAGGCAAAACAGCCACTGTAGCAGCTGATGTATGCACCCTTCCCTGGGTTTCTGTTTGAGGTACACGCTGTACCCTATGTACTCCCGATTCATATTTAAGAATTCCGTACACGCCATCACCGGAAACACTCAGAATAATTTCTTTATACCCCCCAACTGTTCCCTCCGTGAAGCTGGTTATTTCCATTTTCCATCCCTTGTTTTCGCAATATTTCGTGTACATACGTAAAAGATCCCCGGCAAATATACTGGCTTCATCTCCACCAGTACCTGCTCGTATTTCTAATACAGCATTTTTTGCGTCTTGAGGATCGGCAGGTAATAATAGTAATTTAATTTCTTCTTCCATCGGTTCTATCTTCTCAGACAATTCTTCTAATTCCATTTTTGCCATTTCCCTTAATTCTTCATCCTTCTCATTGGCAAGGATTTCCTTAGCAGAATTGTAGTTACTAAGAAGATTTTTATAATTGTTATATGCTTCAATTATAGGCTCCAGATCTTTATATTCTTTATTCAGTTTCACATATTTTTTCATATCAGAAACCACATCTGGTTGAATCAACAGATTCCCCACTTCTTCAAACCGCTTTTTTACTCCTTCAAGTTTATCTAATATTATATTTTTGGCCATTTTTTAATGCATAATAGAATTGATAAATAACTACAAATAAGATGTACTTCCCAAACCGGAAGTTGCGTTACGAAAGAAACCAGCTACAAATAACCTGTTTTAGCAATTAATATCATATAGATTAATAATGAAACTCTCCAAATTCTGATTTAATTGTAAGTTCTTTATTACCACTTGAGACACATCTACCAATTATCTTTGCTTCAACATCATATTTTGAAGCAATAGCGATAATCTTATCAGCATAATCTGGTTCTGTGTAAATTTCGAACCTGTGGCCCATATTAAAAACTTCGTACATCTCATCCCATGAGGTTTTTGATTGCTCATGGATAAGTTGAAATACCTTAGGAACCGGAAACAAATTATCTTTGATCACATGCACTTTATCAACAAACTTCATTACTTTAGTCTGGGCACCTCCAGAACAATGAATCATACCATGAATTCCTGCTTTGCATTCAGCTAATACTTGCTTAATTATGGGAGCATACGTTCTTGTAGGTGAAAGCACCATACGTCCTGCATCCATACCCATTCCTTCAATTTTATCAGTAAGTTTATATTTGCCTGTATAAATGAGCGATTCGGGTATAAGGTCATCATATGTTTCTGGATATTTTTCGGCAAGGTAGTTAATAAAGAGGTC
Source organism: Bacteroidales bacterium (assembly GCA_016926235.1). The sequence goes on from JAFGOZ010000210.1 coordinate 94,238, forward strand.
ATGGCGGGCAGAGGTCAATCCATTACTGCCGATTCCACTATTAAAAACCTTTTCGTAGGTAGCTTTACCACTGGAAGCAAGCCCAACAATAACATTTCCAGGTTGAATTTTATTTTCGATCACATCTTTCCTTTTCAAACGGCAAACAACTGTAGAATCAACAATAATCGTACGTACAAGATCTCCTACATCAGCAGTTTCACCACCCGTGAGGATTACATTAATACCTGAATCCTTAAGATCATTCAATACCTCATCAAATCCCCTGATAACGGCATTGATAACTTTTGGTGTAATTTTACTGCGGTTTCTCCCAATAGTTGATGAAAGAAGTATATTATCCACTGCACCAACACAAAGCAAGTCATCGATATTCATAATAATTGCATCCTGAGCAATGCCTCTCCAAACTGAATAGTCTCCTGTTTCCTTCCAGTACATATATGCCAATGCGCTTTTAGTACCTGCACCGTCTGCATGCATTACTACACAATACTCCTCATCGCCTCCCAAATAATCTGGGACGATCTTACAAAATGCATTGGGATATAATCCTTTATCAATATCTTTTATTGCATCATGTACATCTTCCTTTGATGACGAAACCCCGCGTTGGTTGTATCTTGATTCTTCTCCCATGGTAAATAAATAAAGCCTACAAAGTTAATAATTCAATCCGATTCCAAGCTTTTTATTCCCAGTTTTTTATGTAATCATAAATAGCATTTTTATTTGCCAGTTTATTGTACTCTTTCGCCTTATCCTCGTCTCCTTCAATAACCGATATTCTGCCTAATCCTTTATATGCATATGCTTTAAATGTATTACCCCAGGCATTAAATTCATTCGCCAGTTTTATTCCATCCTGATAGTTTTTCTTTGCCACTTCATAATTATTATTATACTTCTCTTCAATAATTCCCTTAAGTATAAAGCCTTTCATAATAGAAAATAAGTCATCTCTTCCAAAACCTATAAGTTCTTTTACCAGAGGCATGGCTTCCTGATAGTTGTGGTTTAAAATCAACAATTCAGCCTGTTTGGAAAGAAAATAGTGGTTATTGGGAAATTCAGTATATACTTCCGAAACCAATTTTAAAGATTCTTCAATATTGTTTTCGTAGTGCAAGTAAATATAGGAAAGATAGACTTTAGATTCCACCCTGAGATACACCGAATTATTTATAGCATACCTGATTTGTTCAATGCCAAGCTCCTTATTCCCGGGCTTAAATACGACAAGGAATGGCTTATATACAGGATGGGCTTCTGGATAGGCTATCCGGTAATAATTATATAAACCCGTCGAGAAATAAAATTCTGTAAATCTTTCCTTCATTTCCGTTCCCATCTGGGTTAACCGGTATGCATCATCTGCATAAGGAACAACTTTTAATGAATTCTGGTTATCAGCATAATGCAACATCAACATAGCTCTTGATATTAAACTAAAAAATGTTGATTCCACATTATTCTTATTCCCTTTAATTTTTCCTATACTATCACTCATTTCCATACATTTTTCCATACAGGAAATAAATATGGGGGCATCTTGACTTTTTTCCATCAAAGGATTATTTCTCCAATATACTATTAATCCTTCAACAAAAGGCACAACCGGATGGTCTCCTGTAATTGCCTTTACCTTATTGAGTGTTTTATACGCTTCATCAAACTGGTAATTATAAATATACCTTAAATCCTGCTGCAAAAGGCTTAAAAGCTCTTCATTACTCTGAAGTTCCATCTGTGCAAAAATGGATGGAAAAAACAAAGTAAATGCTAAAATCATCTTCCCTTTCATAAAAAAAATTTGAGATGTAAGTTTACTAGTTTTTTTTTACCTGTGAAAATCTTACATGATCAAAGATTTGATATATTCCGATAACTAAATGATTTTTAGTATAGTTCAAATAAATAAAAAAGATATTTTTGCAGTCTTAACAAAAGAATTATGATAGAGATTGGTAAAACAATAATCAGCATAGACTTACTTCAATGCCATTTTTTATGTGACCTACATAAATGCAAAGGAGCATGTTGTGTGGAAGGAGATTCAGGAGCGCCTTTAGAGACAGATGAGTTGGAAATTATGATAGCCATTTCCCCAATTGTTAAAGAATATATGACTGAACAGGGAGTGAAAACCATTGAAAATAATGGTACGTATGTTATTGACCATGATGGTGACTATGTAACCCCATTGAACAATGGAAAAGAATGTGCATATACATTCTTTGAAAAAGGAATAGCCCGATGCGCAATTGAAAAAGCTTATGAAGAAGGGAAAATTGACTTCCGTAAACCCATTTCATGCCATCTCTACCCTGTAAGAGTAAAAAAATATGAAAAATTTGAAGGAGTAAATTACGATAGATGGAAAATTTGTAATCCGGCTATACTTAATGGAATTGAAAAAAAAGCATTATTGTATCAAATACTAAAAGAACCTCTCATACGAAAATATGGTGAAGAATGGTATATGCAGGTTGAAATTGCAGCTAACAATCTTGACAAAATGAAACATCCATGATAAATCTTCTAAC
>JAFGOZ010000018.1 GCA_016926235.1 Bacteroidales bacterium
CAAAGGACTGAACGCTTTGGCATTCTTTGCTTTTACCGATTTGTTCGGGTTGCCCTGGCTCACTGTTATATCGTGGCTGTTTCCGCCGTTCTGGATTACTGCTATCCTTAAAAGTCCCGGCTCGTGGCTGGCTTATGGAGTGGCTTTTCTGACACATACACTATGGTTCGGGATCCTTTTAATGAGATTCTGGAAAAAAGTGTGAAAGCCAGGTCTAGTCAGGTAACTGTTCAAGCATTCGTAAAAAAGATCGCAATTAATCATTGCCGGTAAACGTTATGAATCTCAATGGGATTAATTCCTTTTCAGAATTACTACTGATGCGTTAAAAGTGACCGCTAAATAAGTTATTTTGTTCTTTAACATTTTGATTGAAACGTATCACTATAAGAAGCTTTTATGGGAATAATAAATAATTACAAACTTAGGTAGTTGTAATGCAAGTTTATTTCAATTGCACAGAGGGCATAGGGTATTGTAGAAAACCAATATTATTTTGCCCTTATGCCGCGTAGCGGTTATGGCCCTGTGCAATTCATGTCTTCTTTAAATACCGTAACCGCTCCGCGGTAAAGGGTATTTATCCGATATAAAGTTCTACAATACTAAAACCGCTCCGCGGTATAAGAAAAAGTAATTAGCAACCTGAATTCCAAGTCAATTCAAATCTAAAAATTAAAGAATGCTTATATTATATTTAATATCAATAACATACAAACCAATTTAAAAAGTTAATGCATCAGTAGTATTTCAGAATTTTGAAAAATTCTGAATATTGCTTTTGAGTTAAATTCAATACATACCATCCTGGTTCAAAGCCTTTCAAATCAAGAATAGTCAGATGTCTTTCGCATTTACCTATAAGTAAAACCTTCCCTGTTATATCCATTATATTATACTGTATATCCTTTTGGGAATTCTTCTTTGGTGTCATCTGAATTGACAATTTATCATGAAAAGGATTAGGAAAAACGAGCAATTCCAAATCAGAAACAGGATCAATGCCAGTGGCTAAATGCTGATATGGTTCGGAAAATTCCGAAAAGCAGACATCGGAAAACACCTGCAACGTGTATATGCCTGTAATCTCCGGGTATATTGTGTTATCGGTATAACCGGAAAAGATATCGTTTACATACCAGCGGTTGTTAATCTCATTGGATGAAATAAGTTTAACGGTTCCGGATACTGTATCGGCAATTATAATTGGTTTCTTTGGGTATATGCATATTTTCATCCAAACAGTATCAGCCTGCTCGTATGTGTCATTACCCGGCTCAGTCGCAATGAATGTTATTTCTCCCGGACTGCCGTATATTAGTCTATTCCTTTCGAAATAAGCATGGCCATCAATCACTTCAAAAATCACTTCTTCACCTGAAGTGGCAGATGCATTCAAATAATTTGAAGTGTCTCCTTCAACAATTACACCGGGATCTTCCATAATAATATTATTCTCTGCCTTAGCAATAGAAAGCGAAATTATCTCGCTGCTGAAATACATGCTGTCATTTCCTTCGGTATAAGCTTTAATCAATGCATTTCCCAATCCGATAGCACGAATTACATTCCCTTCAATATTGGTTTTATTGTCCATGCTGATGTAATTAACTACCTGTCCGGAAGCAGACGCAGCATGAATATTTTGATACTCGTATAGTTTCATTGGTTTCAACTGCCCATAACTGATTTTGAAGTATTTTTTGCCCGGTTCTGATTCGTTTGTGACCAACAATTTGTTGGAAAATTCTGTTGTAAGATAAACCGTACCTTCAGGCGTTTCACAAAAAAAACCTTTCACATTTCTTGTCTCCGGAATATTTTCATTACGGGAAATCCATTGTTGGGTATAGGCCATTTTGGCATAAACTCCGGCAGATGTTGAGGATATGCGGTTGGCAAAAACATGGCCTGTAGAGGTGGGAAAGATACCATTCATAATCAGTCCAAAAGGTGATGGTATTGTATCGTTCCAGTTTTCCTGTTGCCAATAATTATTGGCTATAGCTCCTGAAACAGAATTTCTAAACAGTCCACCTACAAAGAAATTTGAAGCTACACCATCAAGAGAAATAATAATTTCAGAAGAAGGAGTAAAATCAATATCCAGGATTTGTGACACCTTAATCACATATTCTGTGTCATTTAAATTTAGTTTTATCTCCTTTCTTAACCATTGGTTCTGCTGCTCATTCCAAAAAAAGAGACCACCATGCTTATCATTTTCATCTGTCAGCAGTGTGCAAAATAAATTACCATTTCCATCGCCCGCAATATTATTTACGTAATTAGTTGGGAGTCCGTTGGTGCTTTTGGTCCACGATATACCATTATCTTCTGACCTCAATATCCCTCCTGAATCGGCTGAACAAACAAACAAATAGCCATTGTGATCCTCCACAAAACGCCTGATACGTATGAAGTCAATCGGAATTTCATCCCATTTTTCACCATTCGTTTCACTTCGGAATATTTTCCCTGCTCCACCACCAAATAAGGTCCCATTTTTAGAAGTAAACAGGGTAGTGACAGTCTGATCTTTGGGCAAAGCTAATATATGGTCCCAGGTAGCTCCTTTGTTTGTACTTCTGAAGATTCCCATATTATAAGTAGAAACAAAGATCGTTCCATGGCTGCTTGAGTATGATATTCCGGAGTGCAAAGCATTCTCATGTGTTTCAACCCCGACTGACTTCCAGAAAGATTGTGCTCTAAGACCTAAAGTAAATGTTAATAATATGAGTAAGGATAAAATTTTCATATTGAAGAAAACAAATTGTGTAGTGAATAGGTTCATCACAATGGCATTTTGTTTTTTGCTGCAGGTATGACTTAAGATCCAGTTATGAACGGCAAGTAGTCCATAGGATTTTCCTGTCCATCCATATTGTTTATAAGCCTCAACCGTGTGCAGTATAGAATGAATATTTTATAATTCCTTTAAAACAAACCTGTCCATTTTGTCCAGGAAACGTTCGTTTTTCATCCCGGTCCGGTTAAACATAATCACACTTCCAATCCCCTGTTTGGGATATATTCTTATTTCACAATAATAACCACCACCGCCGCCGGCATGCATGAAATATTCATAACCTTCGAGTTGACCCTTAAACCATCCCAGGCACATACCTGTTGCATCGCCTGAATTGGTATAATTTTCTGTAAACAACATCTCTTTATGATGATCATCAATGAACCTGCAATCTGGTTTGAGGAACTCCTGTATATAACTGACAAATGCATATGGAGTACCGATAAGACCTCCATATGATTGCCCGTTGACATAGTTGAAATTAAAAGGTTTCCATCTGCCTTCCGGTTTTCCCATTAATCTTGACTTGTCAATGAACAAGCCCAGCAAAATACTGGATAAGCTGAACCTTTTATGGTATCCTGTTGCATACCTGTTGTTGTCATGAATCACAAAGTCAAGATCAACGGAATCAATGGGCAATAAATTTATTATGTATTTACGGATGTAATCTTCGTATTGCTCTCCGGATACCCTTTCAATTAATTGACCAAGAATAACATACCCCAGGTTGGAATAGGCGAATTTCTCATTGGGTTTGGTTTTTACCCGGTTGTGTTTGATAAAGATCCGGTCAAAAAAGGCATTCCTGTTAAAAGTTTGATGTTCTTCAATGTCATGTATCCAGTTTAGTGGAACGGGATTTGGAATTCCTGCAGTATGTGTGAGCAATTGTTTAATGGTAATCTGATCAGAATACCGGAAATCCGGCAGGTATTCCTTGATGGGTTTTTGAATATCCAGTTTTCCTTGTTCTTCCAATTGCAATACGGCCAGCGCCGTGAAGGTCTTGGTAACCGAATAAGCGAAAAATCTGGTATTTTCATTAATTTCTTTTCTGATTTTAACATTTGCAAACCCCATTCCCGATTGATAAAGGATCTTGTCTTTATCGAAAATATAGTAAAAAACAGAAGGCGTCTTGTGCTCTTTAATCTGGTTATTGAGAATGGTATTGATCTTTTTCTTTTGCATTTCTGGTTTTTGAGCTACATGAGAATCCGAAAAAAGAAATACAAATATTAGGATGGCCATATTTTTTGCCAAATGGAAAATGGGACTAACCATTGCATCAGTTTAAACTGATTGACTTCTTTTAAACAATCAAACCATATATTTTGTTTGATGTGAACATGAGTTTAATAAATACCTCTCAGTTTCACCGTTTCATGTATTGAAGTAAGCAGTTGCTCTTTGATGAAAAAAGCCTTTATCATTTCGTTGTATTCATCGGGGGAGCATTTCTGCCTGCAAAGCATATCAGCGGCTTTGGTCTTGCTGAATACCAGTTTAATCTTTTCACAAGGAAAGTAATTGCACTCACCGCAATTGCTGATGTCTTTCAGATGTTCACAACCAATGAGCTGATGGCTGCATTTTTTATCTTTATGGCAACCCGAACATTTAAGTTCCTCAGGTGGAAGTATTTTATCACGGAATCCCAACCTGAACCACAATTCAGCCAGTTGCTCCAACTTAGTAGCATCATTTGTTATTGTTGCTTTATAACGCGGGCATTCATCGCAGATATCACCACAAATGGATATTTTCATTGGTTGTATTGTTTGACGTTTGTGGTATCAAATTCAATCAATTTGTAATGGCTAATGAAACCAATCTTGGATAGCATTCCCTGTGAGGCGGTATTCGCAGCATCGCATCCGCAGATGGTTAACCAGCCGTTATCACGACAAATCTGCATCATATAAAGTATAATCTGTACGGCATATCCCTGTCGCCTGAATGCAGGATCCACCCATACACCCAAATCGTAGAACGGATAATCCTCCACAACCCGGGTTAAGAAACCACAGCCCGCAATCTGGTCATCCTGCTCCAGGATTATAATTCCTTTGCGTTCTACAAATTCTTTCAACAGCGATTTGGGCTCAAATACCTCATCGTTCTGTTGCTGTAAAAAGGGCAGATCAGGAGTTCCCGCATAGCGGAAAGATAGGTCCTTTTTCAATTGATGTCCTTTATTAGTGAAATCCCTGTACAAATAACCGATAACCTTATAGGGCAGGGAATAAACCAGGCAGCAATTCAACAACAAATGGTCAAATGATTTGCAATAAGCACCTTTTATGTTAAACTGCTGAACCAGTGTAAGGAAATATTCGTGGCTATTCTTAGAAAACCTCTCTTCGATGTAAAATTCAACCAGTATTTCATCAGTTGAGACGATGGCATATCCGATTGCCTGATCGTCTGAAGATAACTGATAATATACCGAATCATAGATCACAAATTCCAGAAAGATATCCTGGAATTTTACCAGGGAATTGAGGTATTTTTTTCTAAGACCTGTAACCCCGGCAGGATGGGTTTTGTTGATTTGTAAGGCCATGAAGTATCGGTCAACTTATGAGATGCTAAGATAGTAAGGTAGATTTATTTTTTTAGCAGCAGTGGCATTGAAATGCTTCGACTCCGCCTGTCTGCCGGCAGTGCTCCGTTCGGCTTAGGCTGCCCATAGCCGTCAAGCTAAGAAATTTTTCTATAGAACAAGGCACAAACTTATTTAGCTTAAGCTGAGTTTTGCATATGCGCTATCCCCCGC
>JAFGOZ010000211.1 GCA_016926235.1 Bacteroidales bacterium
ACAGCTTTGCGACTCATTTACTAGAACAAGGTACAGATTTAAGATATATCCAGGAATTATTAGGCCACAACAGCTCCAGAACAACTGAGATTTATACCCATGTGTCGAAAAAAGCAATTGATAAGATTCGAAATCCAGTCGATGAATTTTTTGAATAATTAAGGTTTGTTCGTAAATTAAAAATATAAACAATTGTACTTATACCACTAGATCGGTTGGGTAAGAACAATTACTTTTACACATACGTTGGGTGCAAGTGTAAGAAACGGCAGTACTACTAAAAAATGACCAGCGATTTGAAAACAATGGAAGAAAAACAAGAGATTGATAGGATAATTACAATGGATACCATTTTGTTCTTCGATATGGACGGAACTTTAATAGATACTGATTATGCAAATTTTTTATCTTATAAGAAAGCTATTCATTCTGTTTCAAATAATGGACTTGAGTTGACATATAATTCCCTTAACAGATTTAATCGTAGCTTTTTAAAAATTGCATTACCTAACCTAACTCAAGTTGACTATGAAAATATAATTCAAAAAAAAGAGGAATACTACAAGGATTTTCTTTCTGAAACTAAACTAAATCAAGAGATTGCTAATGTTTTATTAAAGTATTCAAATACAAACAAAACAGTTTTAGTTACAAATTGCAGAAAAGACAGAGCATTAATGACATTGAATCATTTCGGACTTACTGAAAAATTTGATGAAATATTTTATAGACAAATTTCTTATAATAATGCAAGGATAAACAAATTTACAAATGCAATTATTAAATTAGGCATACCACCAAAATTGATTGTTGCATACGAATTTGAGGAAATAGAAATTGCCTGTGCAAAGGAAGCAGGCATCGAAATTATTAATCCAATAATTGTTTAATATGGAAAGTTTCACAATTCAGAGAAGCAACAGTTGGTATACAAATCCGACAACAAACACAAGGCAACGAGGTATATTTATTTCAAGACCAATTGATGCGTTTTATCATGCTGACTATCATGGAGGCAATAATGAACTTAGAGTAACAATAGGAACTGTTGAAAATATTATTACAACTCTTAAAAATCAGTTTCAAGACAAAAGTAATAATGTGTTATTACAAGCGAAAAATAATTTAATCCAAATTTTAAGAACTGATTTACCTCAAATTCTTCAAAGAACACGCAAAAATAATCTAACTGTTTGCGTTATTCCAAGAGCAAAAGCAGAAACATATTATTCGGCTAATCAAATGCTTTTCAAACAAGCTATAATCGATACAATCCAACAATTGAATGGGTTTAGCGATGGAACTAATTATATAATCAGACATACGAACACACGAACAACCCATTTAGATAGGTCTGGTTATGGAGGAGATGGTGATTTACCATATCCGGGAATTACAGTAAATACCTGTAATATTTCTGAAAATGTTTGTGGAAAAGATATTTTATTAATAGATGACTTATATACTGAATCTGTGAATATTGATGAAGACGGACTTCAAGCACTTTTGGATAATGGAGCGACAAATGTTTTTTTCTATTCAGTCGGTAAGACATACAGAGGAGGAGTACAACCTATACAACCTCAAATAATCGATGATGAAGATGATTTGCCGTTTTAAATTAAATTTGTAATATGAAACATACAGATAACTCGATAAATATTTTAACTGCTAAATCCTACAAAGGGATTGGTAATGCTTGGATTGTAAAAAACTTGAAGGGCAACGAAAGTGTTGATGCAATCGTAAACTTGCTTAACAAAACAATCAAAGGCGAACAAACTACTGTTGAAGAATTTGAGAGGCTTAGAAAAGATTTTAAAGCTATATTATTACAGAAATTTGAAAATTATTGTGATGGTTTTGTTGCTTTGGGTGACCCAAATTTTCCTCAATTTCGCGGTAATGTAAAAGAAAGCGAACAACCAATTTTTCTATACTACAAAGGGAATATTGACTTGTTGAGCATTGAAAATAAAAATATATCTGTAATTGGTCTTTTGAATCCAGAAGGTAACATTGAAGAAAGAGAACGAAATATCGTTAAACAATTCGTTAAAAATGGTGCAACAATAGTAAGTGGATTGGCTTTCGGTTGCGACAGTATTTCACATCAACAAGCATTAGATTCCAATGGTAAAACAGTAGCTATTTTGCCAAGTCCATTAAATAATATCTTGCCAGCAAGAAATAAAGGTTTGGCTTTTCAAATTGTAGAAGAAGGTGGTTTGCTTGTTACTGAATATGGTAATGATTTCAAAAGCCAAATGGAATTAAGCAGCCGTTATAAAGAACGAGACCGCTTACAAGCTTTATATTGTGATACAATTGTATTAGCAGCAAGTTATGCTCAAAATTCTTCTGAACGGAGAGAAAACGAACACTTGCGAGGACATAAATTAGATAGCGGAGCACGTTTAGCAATGGGTTACGCAAAAGATTATGGTATTCCGAGAGCAGTAATGTATGACGAATATATAGACAATAATAATCCAATGTTTGATTTAAATAGAGACCTTATCAAAGAACAGAAAGACATTACAATTATTACACAAGAAAATATTTTAGAAACTGTAAAAAAAATAATGCAGAAAAAAACGTCCGTTAAGAACAAACCTGCAATTCAAGGTAGTTTATTCGATTGACAAAGATTAAAAAAATGACAGGAAAAATAGAACACCAGCACCCAACATCGTATATAAAACATTTGGCAGTCAGTGCGTTATCGAGCGTTTCAGCCCGTATCAAAAGTACTTGTAACTTGACAGGAAAGTGCTTCGAAATGCCAAACGTTTCATATACGTAACCGTTATGCAACAGCTTAAAAAAGACAGACAACTATGGCAACAGAGATAAAAACTTGGGAAATAATTGACGGTGAATTGACAGAAATCAATACAACGCTTGCCCAAAATGGACGTAAAGAAAAAGACGATTTGGAAAAGTGGCTGAAAACAAATCCTAAAATTCTTGGAGACAATATTCTGGTTCTCGGAGAGCAAGTTTGGACAAAATCAGGACCACTTGACTATTTGGGAATTGACAATAACGGAAACTTAGTAATTGTTGAATTGAAACGTGATAAGTTAGCAAGAGATGTTTTAGCCCAAGCAATAGATTACGCCTCAGATGTAGCAAATTGGGATATTGAAAAACTAAATGAAATTTGCTTAACCTTTTCAGGTAATTCACTGGAAGACTATATCACTGACCACTTTGAGAATATTGAGCTTGACGATTTGGTAATTAATAAAGCACAAAGACTTTTGTTAGTTGGTTTTTCGATTGACGAAGCATTAAGTAGAATGATTGAATGGTTATCCTCAAAATATGATGTAGGAATAAATGCAATTATTTTAAATTATGTTAAAACTTCTTCGGGAAACGAATTGCTTTCAAGAACGGTAATTATTCCAGAAGAGATTGAAAAGGAAAAATCGAACAAGAAAAAATTTACAATTCCGATGTCGGACGAGCCTGGAACATACGAACCAGAGAGATTAAAGGAATTGCTTAAAGTTTATTTCAGCAATAAACAATGGTCGTCAAAACGACTAAAAACCATTTTGTTACCAGTTCTACTTAAAAAAGAGAAAATAAC
>JAFGOZ010000212.1 GCA_016926235.1 Bacteroidales bacterium
GGTATTCTTTTTGCTAAACCTGCATGGATGCTTAACGGTAAACCATTACCATTTCTTCATCATGCGCACGAATTACCAACCTTAATGAAATTTGGCACCAATGCAAGGCAAATAGAATTAATGCCTTTGTATGACAATGCCTTTGTAGAAGGACCAAAATTAGAGAAAGCTAAAATTAAAGTGGAAAAGATAAATGGACCCATTTTACTTATTGCTGGAAAAGACGGACAATTATGGCCTTCATATCGTATGTGTCAAAGAATGGAGAAACGATTAAAAGATAATAATTTTACCCACCCCGTTCATGCATTATATTATGATGAAGCAGGTCATTATGTAACCATAACTCCCGAACTTAAACCAACAATATATTATAAAACCGACCAAGTTAGGGTGGGAGGGACTGATTCAGGAAATGCATCTGCGCAAGCTGATTCTTGGATTCAATTAATTAATTTTTTACAAGATTTTTTTAATTAAAAATCGCCACATAACAGGCAATAAAAAATATAGGACGAGAGTGCTAAATTTGAACGACATAACATTTATTAAATAGCTCGGTAACTTGATAGGTAGGAGCTTCGAAATGCCCTACGTTTCTTATTGCCACCGTAGCGTAGCGAAGGCGGACTGACTCCTGACTCCACAATAAAACTCTACCGATCCAAACAACCAGCGCCATCATTCTGCATTTTCCATTTTCCATTATTCATTAACCCTGACTCCTGACTACTAAAATCAAAAAACACTTGGAAATAAGCAAATTAAAACATAAATTAGGACTGCAAAACACATTGCCGGCAACACGGTTTGAGGAGCAAGGATGGATAGGGTTTGGTGCAATGGGGATAAAATTTATAAACTATGCAGAACATCCGGGATAGATCTACATTAGCTGAACTGATAAGCGAAGACAGGAATGATGCTAATGGGGAAATAAAGTCAATGATTTTATACAGATGTTAGGTTGCATTAAAAAGAAAACAGAAGCATTTATATAAAATTATAAATATGAAAATGATATTAAAATATATAGTAATTGGATTAATATTCATAAACTGCACAGCTAACAGAAAAGTGATAATAATTCTTAAAACGTTGGATCAATTTGATACCCAAGAAGAAAATGAACAGTTGGGTTTAGATCTTATAAGTTATATGTACCCTATATTTATAACACAAGAAATCCCTGATTTATCTCAAAAAGAATTGGATGACATTAGATATCAATATTTTATTCGAGAGAGTGACAAACAAGTCTCTTTCAGATTAATACTAAGCAATGAAGCATTAGCTAAAAAAGAAAAAATTACTAATTATTTTCAAGAAACAGTGGATGAGGAAGTTGATAGATTAGTAAATGATAAAGCCATATTCGATACTGCAGTCATTATGACGAAAACATATTTAGAGATGCTTGACAATTATGATTTTGATTCATTTTGGAATAACACTAGTAGTATATTAAAAAGTTTAACTACAAAAGAGAACTTTTTTTCTTCAAACAAAAATCGAGAATCTATAAAAATTGATGGCGGAGAACGATATTTTCATAGTAAACAATATTATAAAACAATGCCTAATACAGACGTTACTGATATTTATGTAATCAATTATGGTTTCGAGAAAGATGAAAATTTGATGGAACAAATAGTTTATATCATCGAAGATAACAAATTAAAAATAACAGGATATACAAATAGATTTAAGAATTAACGCAACCTAACAGGACAATAAAATCAAGCCGTTTAAGCGTTTCTTAACGGTGTAAAGAACATGAAAGCGACATTACGTAAATTAATAAAAAATAGTACATTTGAGAGACGGCCAGCTTTTATTGCTGTCGTTGGGCACAATTGTGAGTACCATTCTTTTTTCATAGTTTAAATGGACAAAATATTATTATTTCAAATAAATTAAAAACATACTAAAATGAGTTTACTAATAGCATTTAGCTGGCCATATTCTGATCAGCCTCACGAGCAATCAAGATTCTTTTTTGACTCTGTTAAACAAAACATTATAAGCTACCCATTTCAAGGACAAAAAAATGAAATTGCGCTAGTAAAATCATGGAATGGCTTTTATTCGGCTTGTTTTCTTGTTCATACAGATTATCAAGGCGATGATAGTGTAGCAATCCTTGAAGCAATTAATAATTGGTTTAAAACTATAAATAGTCCGAATTATCAGGATTACGAATCGGTTCCGTTAAAAGGTAATTCAATAAAAGATTCTTTGGGAACAGGTTACGAAATATTAGAAAGTATAAAGGAATTTGGAAAACCAAAAAAAACAAAAAAGAAATCAGAACAAAAAGAAAAAAAAATATTATTTCTAGAACCTAAAAAAATGAATCAAGATTCCAAAAATAAAAATACAATTAGTTGGGATTCTGCTATATCATTATTAAACCAATCAAATGACTCAGAAGAAACTTAATCTGAAAACGCAAATTGTAATACTATCAAAAGTAAATCTGAGAATAAGAAATAATTATAAAATGAGTTATTTAGAGTTTAGTATTAAAGTTTAAAATGATTTCAAAAAACAATGAGTTTTAAAAGGGATGAATAAACTAATATTTATAATTAGATATAATACAACTTTGCCCAAAAATTTCATGCAAATACTCATCGGATGACTTAATTGACAACCAGTACTTTAGTCATCCGATGAGTAAAAGGTTAATTCAGAAACCCACTACCAGTTCGGCAAAGAATTTAACATAAGTGGTCACTTCATCGTAATTAAAAGTGAATCTCAGATACATGGAATTATAACTTACTAAAAAAAATAAAAATACATTCTGAAATCTTTTTACACGATGTTGCCCGACTCCCGATAAAATATTAATATCCTCATCCCAAATAAATTTGTACATTTGTTAGCAGTGCAAAAACATTTTAACAAATGACCATATCACTAAGCGAAGAACAACGGGTAAAGCTGATGAACTCCGACGATGTTTACAGTGTGATGCAAAACATCCTGCTGCGTGAGGAAAAGATAGACCAGGACAAGGAACACTTCTGGATGATAGGGATGGCCGGGAATAATCGCATACTTTATATTGAACTGGTAAGCCTTGGAAGTGTAAATGCTACTACCGTGGAACCCATGAACGTGTTCCGTGTTGCAGTGATGAAAAATGCCACCAAGGTAATAATGGTACACAACCACCCTACAGGTGAGCTCAAACCCTCGAAAAAAGACAAGGATATAACCGACCGCCTGATGCAGGTAGGCCGTATACTTAATATACAGGTAATTGACCACCTGGTAATTTCTACCCGGTCATATATGAGTTTTGCCGATACCGGCTTGCTGGCCGAGCTGGAGTTAAGTACCAAATGGGTGCCCCAGTTTGAACTGATAGAACGTATACGTGCTGAGGAAAAAAGGATACGGGATGAAGAGATTAAGTTAGAAAGGAAAAAGGCAAAAGAAGAAAAGGAAAAAGCTGAGAAAAAAGGTAAAAAAGAAGGAGAGTATAAAAAGGCTTTTGAAATAGCTAAAGAAATGCTTCAGGTTAATGAACCTATTGAAAAAATAACGAAATATACCGGTCTGACACGTGAGGAAATAGAGGGGTTGTAAAAAATAAATGATATTCTTTTATCAATCAGTTATAATAGTGGGTTCGAAAGACAGATTAAGTAACAAAATATCAAATTAATGGGTAAACAGATACTATTCATTATTATAATTGTCTTTCATCTTCAACTTAAAGAAAATTCTGTTTATGCCCAGCAAATAACCCTGAATATGGCAATGGTTATTGAAGTTGCCGAAACAAACCACAACCAGCAACTACTTTCACCACAAGTTAATCAGATAAAAGAAAAATACCTCCGGCTGGTATATTATAACCACCTCCTAAACCTGCATTATACATTTAAGGAAAAAACAGAAAAGCTTGTAGAGATCGTTAATCTCAAATACAAACACGGAGATATCGATCAATTGGAGCAAATATCATGGATCAATAAATACTATGAAATAGAAAACCAGACAGGTATTCTTGAAAGTGAGCAACTTATTGTGCAAAACCAGTTAAAAATGCTATTGCTTACTGACCGGGATATTATGCCTGTTGAAACCACATTGTTTTTATATCCTATTGACAAGACGGATAAGGATTATGAAGACTTTTTCACCCATCTGGAAGGTTATCCTGAAGATTCAATAAAACTGGATACATCGGTATTTTTATATTTTAAGAGAAAAGAAAATGCATTGCTTAATATTGTTGCAATGCAAAACCAGTTGCAGCATTACGAAGATTATGTTTTGCCTGTGGCAGAAACCTATAATGGTTATGCGGGTTTATATCTTGAGAGCGAAGAAATAGAATTTACAGAATACTTTATGTATATTTCAAAAGTATTTTCTATTCAAAAAGAGTATATAGATATAATTAATCGATACAATGAAGCAGCTCTTAAAATGGAACTTTTATTAAAGCAACATGAATAGTACCAAATATTTTATATTTATTTCAGCTATTTTAATAATAGTAGCCGGGTGTAACCACAACCGGAGAAAAAATACTATTGAATATCCCTATATTATACCTGAAAAAAAGTTAGAAGGGAATAAAAAGGGCACTGAAAAGCTGATAAGAAAAATGATGAAACATAAGACTGATTTTTGGGGAGTTATAGAGGTTCCCCAACAAAATGTTCATGCTGTGTCATTTGCTTATAATGGAACGGTTAAAAGGATTATGGTTCAACTGGGGGACACAGTTTTTCATGGACAGCCGATCGCCTCTATAGAAAGTGCTGAATTAACAAGGTTGCAGCAAGAATATCTTGAAAAGAAATATGAACTTGATTATTACAAGCAGGACTTTGAAAGACAGGGAGAACTTACCCTTGAAAATGCCACTTCTATTAAAAAATTGGAAAAAGCCCAGGCAGATTATTTAGTGCTGAACGCTAAAGTGAAAGGACTTGAAGCCCGCCTGAGAATTGCAGGAATAAATCCCCAGAGAAGCAGCCCGGATAATATTATTTTACAAGTTGCAGTATATGCTCCTGTAACAGGTATTATTACTGATTTGCCAATATATACAGGAAAGTTTATTAAACCGGAAAACAATCTGGCCATAATACAAGAGATGGACCAATTAAATGTTGTGCTTAATCTTACGAAAGAAGATTTTTATACATTATATAATACAGACACCATAAAATTTGTATCAGAAGCAAATTCTTCACAAGTATGTAAAGCCAAAATATTTACAAAAAGAATGTTAAATAATAATCAGGAATATCAAATACTTGCCAGGATCTGTGAAACCGATAATTTTCTGCAACCGGGATACCGTGTAAAAGTTACAATACCAGCGCAAAATGATAGTGTATGGGCGGTCCCTGTTTCTTCAGTAATATGGGGGAATGATAAAACTTATATGTATGTGCTTGTAGAAGAAAATTTTATTAAGAAAGAAGTTGTTACCGGATCTATTGACAAAGATTATATAGAAATAAGAAATGTATTTGATCTTCCGGATAATCCCATCATTTTAAAAAATGTTGAAAACCTTTACAATTTTTAACGATTTAGAGAGTTATGGTTTTATCATAATTAACGCAATTATTTATACTTTTGCACCAACACAAACAGATAAATTATGAGCACATCCGGTTCATTAGCAAATTACAACAGGGAAAAGGAAAAAAAAAGCAGTTCCGCATTAATGCTGGTACTGGTAATATTATTGCTGATAAGTACTGTATTGTTGGGTTATCTGTATTTTCGTCAAACAGAAGAACTGGAAAAGCATCGTAAGGAAGCAAAGGTGATGCAGGATATGCTGGAAAGTCAAAAGAAAGACCTTGAATTGCAATTGAACGATATGGTGGTTGAATATGACGACTTAAAATCTGATAATGACAGCATGAACCTGAAGATAGAACAGCAGCAATTAAAGATAAAGCGACTTTTGTCTATAAATGCTTCTAATCTTGAAAAGATAACTTTATATAAGAAGGAACTGGGTACTTTGCGTGAAATAATGAGGAGTTACATTGTCCAGATTGATTCATTGAATCAACGCAATCAGCAGTTGATGGCTGAAAACCGCGAAGTCCGCCATCAAATGCGAAGGGTGGAGAACGAGAAGGAAGAACTTACCAAACAAAAAGAAGAACTCAGTTCAAAGGTTGAACTGGCAAGTGTTTTAAGTGCTAAAAATATTTATGCAGCACCTCTCTCTAAGCGGAGTAAAGAAAAACCAAAAGCAGATAAAGTTGACAAGATTAGGGTATGTTTTACAGTTAGGGAAAACAAAGTGATTACGGCCGGACCTAAAGAGATTTATATCCGGATAATACGTCCCGATGATGTTTTACTCGCTTCATCCAATAGTGATGTTTTTCCTGTTGGTGGAGAACAATTGATATTTTCAGCAAAACGTGAGCTAGAGTATGAAAACAAAGACATTGATATGTGTATTTACTGGGATAATACGTCATCATTAATTCCGGGGACGTACAGAGTATATCTTTATTCTGAAGGATATGAAATAGGCAGTACAACTTTTGCTTTGAAATAATCGTTTCAAAAAAATTTGATCCAATTCTTTATTTTTAGAAAGTAACTTATCCTGCATAAATTGCTCAATTCTCACTCCTGCAAAGTCTGATTGTTAACATTTATCATATCTTAAGTTAACATTTATCCTCAATCGTTATCAATTATCAACCTCAATGGAAACATCACTACACGTTTCAGTTTGTCTCCTTTTATATATTTGTATTGGTTTGGTACCATGAAGTATATTACTTTATGGTAAATAGTTTTTCATGTTCTTTTTTGTTGTGTAGTTTTAGGCCTGTATGAGCTGGAGTAACAGAATTGCTAATCTAAAGAATGATTGAATTTCTTTTCATAGTACATCAAAAATTATAAAAATTTTGATGGGTAATTTGGGTTGTAAAGGTATTCTGCTCCAGCTCATTTACATGCCTTAATATAAGTAATGAAAAAAGAATATAATTAAACCGTATAGTATTAAGTAATATGAAGAGATTTGCTGGTTATCTGTTTATTATTTTTCTGATTGCATCATGCAAACCATACAGTATTAATAATAATACAATTACACTTCGGGTAAAGGATACAACTTCAAATTTTACGCAGGTTATTAAAGTTGAAGTCATTGCAGATAATATTATTCATGTTCAATCATCTCCCAACAGGTCAATTGATGATAAAAAAAGCTTAATTATTTGCAAAGAAAATTTGTCAAAAGGTGTGGAATGGGAATATATTGATAAAAATGGGGATATTTTGGTAAAAACTTCCAAGCTTCAGTTAAATATTAGCAAGGCGACAGGGAAACTCACATTTTTAGATAAAAATGGAAATACTAAATTACAGGAAAAGGATGGTAAAAGTTCATACTTTACTTCAAAAGAAATAGACGGGAAAACATACTACTCAGTTCGCCAGGTTTTCAATTCGCCTTCTAATGAAGCATTTTATGGATTAGGTCAGCATCAAAACGGGCAGGTCAATTATAAAGGAGAAGATGTAGATCTATTTCAACATAATCTGGTGGCAGTTGTACCATTCTTAGTATCAAATAACGATTATGGCATTTTGTGGGATAATTATTCGCGTTCAAAATTTGGAGATCCTCGCGATTATCAGCCGTTAACCATATTTAATGTATATGACGAAAATGGCAATGAAGGCGGATTAACTGCTAAGTATTATACTAAGAGGGACAAAAAAGAACTTTTAGCAGAACGGTTGGAATCAGAAATACAATATAAATATATTACAGATCTGAATAAATTCCCTAAGGATTTTAATCCGGGTGAGGGAATGGTTGAATGGACCGGTTATATTGAAGCAAAAGAAATAGGCAGTTATAAATTCTTGTCCCATTCAGCAGGATATATTAAGATCTGGCTGGATGAAGAACTTGTAGTCGACAATTGGAGACAATGCTGGAATGCCTGGACAAAGAAGTTTAAGCTTAATGCAACTCCTGGAAGAAAAATACCGCTCCATATAGAGTGGATACCTGATGGTGGTGAATCGTACATTGCACTTGAATGTTTAAGCCCATATCCTGAAAATGAACAAAATGAATTATCTCTATATTCAGAAGTTGCAAAGGGCATAGATTATTACTATATTTCAGGGGAAAATGCAGATGAAATAATTTCCGGCTACAGGCTTCTTACAGGGAAAGCGCCAATAATGCCAAAATGGGCCATGGGGCTCTGGCAAAGCCGCGAAAGATACCAAACTCAGGATGAGTTACTAAATGTCGTTAAGGAATACAGAAAACGACAAATTCCATTAGATAATATAGTACTAGACTGGCATTATTGGGAAGAAGATAAATGGGGTGAGCATAGCTTTGACCATTCCCGTTTTCCGGATCCTGTTGGCATGGTAAAAGAATTACATAATAATTTGCATGCAAATATTATGATATCTGTGTGGCCTAAGTATTATGAGAATACCAGGAACTACGAGATAATGAGAAAGAATGGCTGGTTATATATGGAAAATATTAACAATCGCCAGAAAGACTGGGTAGGGCCGGGATACATTTCAACATTCTACGATGCTTTTAACGAAGAAGCCCGTGAAGCATATTGGAGCCAGCTAAGGGATAGTCTATATGTAAAAGGTATTGATGCATGGTGGCTGGATGCAACTGAACCTGATGTCAAATCTAATACATCCCAGGAAGAAAGGGAAAAACTTATGTCTCCTACCGCATTGGGTCCGGCGGCAGAATATCTGAATGCATATTCACTTATGCAGTCAAAGGGAGTTTATGAAGGACAACGCAGTGTAGATCCGAACAAAAGAGTGTTTATCCTTACCCGATCTGCATTTGCCGGACAGCAAAAATATGCTACGGCTACCTGGAGTGGTGATGTTGCATCACGCTGGAGCGACCTGAAAGACCAGATAGCAGCCGGTGTTAATTTTTGTATTTCAGGAATTCCATATTGGACAACAGATATTGGCGGATTTTCAATGGAGTCAAGATATTATAACCCGACTAAGGACGATTTAAATGAGTGGAGGGAACTAAACCTTCGTTGGTTTCAGTTTGGTGTATTTTGTCCTCTTTTCAGAATACATGGGCAATATCCTTATCGTGAGATTTATAACCTGTCTCCGGAAGGAAGCCCGGTTTATAACTCAATGGTATTCTATGATAAATTACGGTATCAATTAATGCCTTATATATATTCATTGGCTGGTGCAACATATCACAATGATTATACCATAATGCGGCCTTTGATGATGGACCATGCAGCTGATATAAATGTACTGAATATCAACGACCAATTCATGTTTGGTTCTGATTTGCTTGTATGTCCGGTATATCAATATAAAGCCACAAACCGTAAAGTATATCTCCCAAACACCAGTGGATGGTACGATCTACTTTCCGGGGAATATTATGAAGGAGGAAGAAATTATACAGTTAACACACCTTTAAATAAGATCCCGGTATTTGTTAAGGAGGGTGCGATAATTGCCTGTGGCCCTGAAATACATTATATAAATGAAAAACTTACTGACCCTGTTACAATTTGTGTATTTGCGGGTAAAGACGGATCTTTTACTTTGTATGAAGATGAGGGAACCAATTATGATTATGAACAAGGGCTATATTCGAAAATAAAATTCAATTATTCTGAAAGTGACAGGATGTTATCCATTGATAAGCAGGAAGGACATTTTCCCGGGATGCTGAAAGAAAGAACATTTAATGTAAAGTTGATTACAAAAGACACTAAACAAGGATTGATGGATATGCCTGAAAAAACCTATTCAATTGATTACGATGGGAAACCAATTTCAATAAAACTATAATTTCAACAAACCTAATTAATTAACCTAATAATTAACTACTATGAGAATAAATGTATTTTGCAACTATGCCTATTTCAGTAAAAGGCTGAATAATAAGCCCAGATGGAAGGCAAAGTTCTGTTTACTTTTCCTGATGTTATTCTCAATAACGTTTACTCTTTTATCTCAAACAAGAACTATAACAGGGAAAGTAACTTTTGCTTCAGATAATGAATCTGTACCTGGGGCAAATGTTATTATTAAGGGAACAACAACCGGAACGATAACGGATATTGATGGAAATTTTTCACTTCAGGCATCGCCTGATGATATAATTGAGGTATCTTTTATGGGATACATACCACAGACAGCTCAGGTAGGCGAAAATAACAATTTTTCATTTGCCCTTGTAGAGGATGTTGCAAGTATTGATGAAGTGGTTGTGATCGGGTATGGTGTTCAGGCAAAAAAACTGGTTACTGGTTCGACAGTAAATGTAAAAGGGGATGATCTGCAAAAACGTAATTCTACAAATGCACTGCAGGCCTTGCAAGGATTAGCTCCGGGTATTAATATTACTTCCAAATCAGGGCAACCTGGAGAAGGATTACGGGTTACAATTCGTGGAGCAGGTACAACCGGAGATCCAACTCCATTATTCATTGTAGATGGTGTACCTACAGGAGATATAAAATATTTGAGTAGTGCCGATATAGAATCTATTGATATTTTAAGAGATGCTGCGTCTGCTGCTATTTACGGAGTTCGTGGTGCGAATGGTGTTGTGCTTATTACCACAAAAAAAGGAAAAGCAGGAAAATCACAGATAACCTTTGATGCATACTACGGTGTACAGAATGCTGCTAAAAAAGTGGAACTTCTTGATGCAAGGCAGTACGCTATGATAATGAATGAACAACATCTGAACTCTGGCGGGACTACAGGAGGTCTGCCATTTAATGTAAATGATCTGCCGGCTTATGTAAGAGGAGGGGTGACAGATAATAACTGGCTGGACAAAATGATTGTAAAAAATGCTTCAACCCAAAACTATACCATAGGAGCTTCGGGAGGTTCAGATCAGGGTATATATTCATTCTCATTATCTTATTCGGGCCAAGAAGGTATTGTTGGTGGGGCAGCAAAATCTAATTATGAAAGGTATAATGGTCGTTTTAACAGTGAAAAAAATATTATGAACGGCAAATTAAAGGTGGGCGAAAACTTCGTATATTCCTATATTACTAAAAATGGTATACAGGTAGGGAATCAGTACGACAATACATTAAGAAGTGCTTTTAATGCTAGCCCGCTTATTCCTGATTACGATGATGCCGGCAATTATTTTAATACGGATAATGATACTATATTTGATCAGTTTGGCGAATCTTATTGGAATCCAACTGAAGCTAATCCATATATCAATATGGAGTTGAATAATCAAAATATTACTGTTACACAAAAAATTTTAGGAAATGTATATGCTGAAATGGAAATTATTAAAAACCTAAAATTTCGCTCCTCTTTTGGTATTGATAATAAAGCTGAAGAATACAGGTCATTTACACCAATATATCATATTTCACTTTATAGCTTTAATTCTAAAACAAAAATGAGGCAAAAAATGGCAAAGGATTTCAAATATGTTGCTGACAATATCCTTACATATGATATATTTAAAGGCGCCCATACCATTAACGCTATGATAGGTACTGCTGCTGAGAATTATACAGGAGTTTGGTTACAGGCTGATAATACAGAATTGGTATTTAACGACCTTGAACATGCCTATGTAGATAACTCTACAAATACCCTTTATCCTGAATATAAAATGGAAGGTAAACCAAATGATAATACAAAACTATTATCCTATTTTGGAAGGGTTCAATACAACTATAATGAAACTTACCTGTTTAACGCTACATTCAGGGCAGATGGGAGCTCCAAATTTGCAGAGGGACACCGTTGGGGATATTTCCCATCTGTTTCTGCCGGTTGGGTTTTATCAAATGAATCATTTCTGCAGGCTACTTCAGCATTTATGAATTTTCTTAAAATAAGGGCAAGCTGGGGACAAAACGGGAGTGAAAGTGCTTCAGCATTTAATTACATCGCACCTATAGCATTTACTCAGGCAACCTATGCTTTTGGAGAAACAGAAGGGGAAAGTACCCCGGGATCATATCCAAAAACGCTGTCAAATGAAGATCTGGGATGGGAAATTTCCGAACAAACAGATATAGGTTTCGATGCACGTTTCTTCAATAATATTTCCGTAGGATTTGACTGGTACAGAAAAAATACCAAATTTTTGCTCATAAAACCCCCGGTACTTGCTACTGCCGGAGCTGAAGCGCCTTATATCAATGGTGGTAAAGTACTAAATACGGGGATTGAACTAAATGTTACCTATAATAAAACCCAGGGAGACTTCACATATAACATAAGCGCGAATGGAGCTTATAATAAAAATAAATTGTTAGAGATTGATACCGACGACGGGATCATTCACGGAGCAGATAATACTCTTTATGCCAATTCACCTGAATTTTACAGGGCCGAGGTAGGACATCCTATTGGTTACTTTTGGGGATATGAGATGGATGGGCTATTTCAATATTCTACAGATGTGACATCTCACACAAATTCCACGGGTACGATTATCCAACCTAATGCTAAACCCGGAGATGTTAGATATGTGGACCAAAATGATGATGGCAGACTTGATGATGATGATAAAATTGAATTGGGCGACCCAAATCCGGATTTTGTATTCGGTCTGGCTATCGCCTGTGATTATAAAGGTTTTGATTTTTCAATTGTATCAAATGGTGTAGCTGGAAATCAAATTGTACAGTCATATCGAAACCATACAGATAAATATTCAAACTATACTACTGCTATTCTCGATCGTTGGAAAGGACCTGGTACTTCAGACGAAATACCACGTGTTACCAATTCAAATATTAACTATAAAAACTTTTCCAGTTTATTCATACAAAATGGCAGTTATTTGCGAATAAGTGATGTTACTTTAGGGTATGATTTAGCCAGAGGACTCAAGATACAGAAAATAAGCCAGCTACGTTTCTACGCTTCTGTACAGAACCTTTATACCCTTACCAAGTATAATGGCATGGACCCTGAAGTAGGATATGGATTTGATAATGGAGATACAGATAAATTTTCATCCGGTATTGATCTTGGATTCTATCCCAGGCCCCGTACAATATTATTTGGCATTAACCTTAAATTCTAAAAACTAACAAAACATGAAAAATATTTATATAATATTAATAGTAGTCTTTATTGCATTAATAATTCATGCATGTGAAGGTTTTCTGGATGCAGAACCTATGACTGTAAAAACCGAAATTAATTATTATAGTACTCCTGAAGAAGCAAGTGTGGCACTTGTAGGATGTTATGATGGTTTACAACAGATGTGGAGAGAGGGTGTTGCATTACCAATTGCTGCAGATGTAATGTCGGATTTATGTTTTGGAGGTACAGGATATCCTGATGGGGATTCATATCCTATGATGGATGAATTTGATAAGAATGTTGAACCGGGAGAATTAAACTTATTTGTGAAAACCTGGGAAGGATATTACAAAGGTATAAACCGCTGCAATACACTTATTAAAAATTTTGATAACATTAAATGGGGAAACCAAACCGAACTGCAAAAAAGCGTTTGGGGAGAGGTACATTTCCTACGTGCTTATTTTTACTTTGATATGGTGCGATTATTTGAAAAGGTGCCATTGCTTGCAGAACCTACAGATAAAAATGTTCCGCAGGCAAAACCTGAGGATACTTATAAGCTTATTACTGAGGATTTATTGATTGCAATAGCTAATTGCAGTAATAAAAAATATACAGCAATGGATCTTACAAAGTTTGGACACGCAACAAAATGGGCTGCTGAGGCACTTTTAGCACGCGTTTATTTGTTCTATACGGGTTATTATGGACAATCTGATCTGCTTGGACTTGTTACCAGTGCTGATGCACTTGCCGGTCTGGAAGATATAATCGCCAATAGTGATCACGCCTTACTGGATAGTTTTCCTGATTTATGGCCGGCGGCTGCCACCTATACTGCAGTAAAACAAGGGAAGTCGCTTGATGCTAATACATATGCAGGTGAAGTGAATAAAGAAGTGGTTTTTTCAATTAAATATACCTATACGAGTGACTATAATGGAAATGCGGATGGAAATCACTGGCTGGTGATGAACGGTATTCGTAAAATGTATGTTCCAAAATATGGCTATGGATATGGTTGGGGAGGTTGTACAGTTATCCCGGAAGTTTATGAAGAATGGAACAACAGGGATAAACGTAAGGAAGCTTCAATCATGGCTGTTGATGAAGAAGGTATAATTTATGACCAAATAGGGGATATGAAAGAATATACAGGATATTTTACAAAAAAATACATTCCTACATGTAATGCTGCTGGGGAAAGCATTGCCGAAAATTATGGTGGAGTAAATTTTATGATTGGCCAATACCAGGATTATTTTGTTATTCGCTATGCCGATGTTCTGCTTATGGCGGCTGAATTAGGTAGTCCAAATGCTTTACAATATGTTAATGATGTACATACACGTGCTGGTTTAGATCCTTTGAGTGCTGTTGATAAAGATGTGATCTTTGAAGAACGCCGGTTGGAATTTGCTTTTGAAGGAATTCGTTACTGGGACCTTTTAAGATATGACCATACACTTGCTTATGCTGCTGAAAAAGTAACTTACAAAGGAAAGATATTAACTGGTGGTATTGAAGAAGATAAAGAAATAGATGGAGCAAACCTGGTTCTTACACGAGGGTTGTGTCAAATTCCCAATAACCAGATAACATTATCCAATGGGGTTTTAAAGCAAAATCCGGGATGGGATTAAAATAAAATATAAATTTGAAATAATTACCTTGAATTATTAACCTTAAATTATCTTAAAACTATGAAAAAAATGAATTTTAAAACTTTATTAGTAATTATTAGCGCGATGATGCTAATATTTTCATCTTGTAAAAAAGATGAAGAAGAAGAAAATGGGGATCCTAATCAACCCGTTCTTAACAAAAACTTTTCATTTACCGTAACAAGTAATGATGTTGTGTTTACAACAACTATTACAGCCGGTAATGTATGGTTTACAAATTGTAAAACAGGTACTGAATATCCTACAGTGGATCAAACAGTAACAGTGAACATTTATCTAAAGGGTACATACAAATTCTTATGTAGTGCCTACATTGATGGTACAACTTATGTTTCTGATACTTTCAATGTTGTTATTGGCTCCAGTGATCTGACATTCCTCGAATCCGGTGCTTGGTTGTGGTTAACCGGCGGTCATGATGGTGATGATCCTGTTACCAAAACCTGGAAATTGGATATAAATTCTGATGGTAAGTGTGTATACTATTCTGGTCCATTGCATTATAGTGGTTATGAAGGTGCAGGTGGAGACAGAAGAGATGAATTTGTTTACTGGGCTTGGGATGTAATGCCAAATCAACTTCCATATACTTTGTCTGACGGTACTGAAATGTCTTCGTTCTTTAACTGGGAGCCGGATTATCCAAATAATACATGGATTATGGCTGCTAATGATTATGGAACAATTACTTTCGATGGCGTTAATATGACTGTAGAAACTGACATTTTTGGAGAAACCACAACAGGAAGTTTTGATTTTGACCCGACAACAATGAAACTTACACTTAACAATGTCGTTCTTCCAATTGATACAGGACGTTTAAATGATGGTCAATATGAAGATGAAAACCTGCATAATTTAAGAATATTCGCATTAGCTGATTCTGGTATGCAAATTGGTATCAAACGTACGTATGAAGGTGGTAATGAATCTAAATGGGTTAATGTATACAACTTCATTTGTGATGACTATGTTTATCCTGTGCCTGAAGAATTCAGTTATACAGAGCCACTTAATACTTCAATTACCGCAGCTGATCTGGAAGGTACCTGGGTATATGCAGCAGTACCCCAAAATTGGGTAAGTTGGACTGGAGTTGGAGATCAAGGATCAAATAATCCTGCAGCATTACTTAATAATTGGGTTACGCGTTCAGATATCGCAACAACTCTCACAAGCTGGGGTGCTGGTAACGCTGACTCAATATTTACAGCAAATGATGCATATGAATTTGTATTTGAGAGCAGTGGTAATTGTACATTGGCCGGTGTTGCTAATACTTATACTGTATCTGGTGGTGTTATTACCTTTGGAACAGCACTTACTACTGAATTTGCATGTATTTGGATTAATCCAACAGGAACAAGTGTATCAGTTATCGACGTGGCGAAAAACAATGATGGCACTGACTATGTGGATGATGGAAGTCTATGGCTTGGCCAAAAGAATGGTGACAAGAATGAATCATCTTGTGTTCATATAATGAAGAAATAAAACGTACTGATTGATTTTATTCTTACATAGAGGCTGTCTTATCAGGCAGCCTCTATAATTTTCTTGTATCAGGATTATTTCAAATTTATAATCTAATTCTGTATTTTTAACTTTTAATGAAGCAGGATTTCTTACGGTTTGACTTTTCCCATAACTTTTTATACTTTGTAATTCAAATACTTTATTGGTTCTATGGTTTTGCATGTGATGATGAATAGTAGAAAAAAAAACATTATGAAGAATAACTACCGTTTAAAGGTTGTTAAATACAATCATATGGTTTTTGGAATGTTAATACTTACATTTTTATCCTGTAAAAAAGAACTGAATGAAGATATAAAAGAATCCGATCATGGCATAACTACTCTCTCCGGAACTTATTCTTGGAAAAGTATTGCCATAGGAGGCGGCGGATTTGTTACAGGATTTACTACTTGTCCAACCGAACAAAATCTTATTTATATGAGAACTGATGTAGGTGGAGCATATCGTTGGATTGAAGAAACACAATCATGGAAACCGGTTACCGATTTTGTGAATAGCGATGAAACCTCTCTTTTGGGTATTGAAAGCATTGCAATAGATCCCGCTAGTCCTAATAAAGTATATATTGCTGCAGGTACAGAGTATTGGGATGAAGGTCTTTCATGCATTCTTATATCCAGTGATTATGGTGAAACATTTGCAAAAATTGATGTTACTTCTCAGTTTACATTCCATGGGAATGGGATGGGAAGACAAAACGGAGAACGTTTAGTTGTTGATCCAAATAAGGGAAATATTCTTTTTTGTGGAACACGCAAAAATGGATTATGGAAAAGCGAAAACAGTGGGCAAACATGGTCTTTAGTTAGAAGTTTTCCTATTACCACTACATCAAACAATAACGGGATATGTTTTATTCAGTTTGATGAATCATCTGCATCAAATAATAATGCTACTCAAATCATATATGTTGGTATATCTCGGGTCGGAGGGACTAATATATATGTATCAAAAAATGCTGGAAATACATGGGATCCTCTACCGAACTCTGTTACTGACTATATGCCAATGCGCTGTTTATTACGTAATGAATTTTTATATGTAACATATGGAAATGCTGAAGGTCCCTGGAATACGACAACTGGTCTTGTTATTAAATATAACACTGCAACTGATGAAAAAAGTACTATTAGCCCGGAGACCGGGAATGCATTTAGTGGCATTACAATAAGTACAGATAATTCCATCTTACTGGTATCTAGTATAAATAAATGGATAAACCAGGGAGGTACATATGGGGATGAGATATATAGAAGCACTGACGGGGGCAGTTCATGGACTCGTTTGTTTCAGGATAAGTTATCATCCCTTAATAACGGGGGTATTGGATGGATATCAGGTTCTTCATTGCATTGGGCCGGGGATATTAAAATTGATCCATATAATAAAGACCGTGCTTTTGTGACATCAGGGAATGGAGTATTTATGACGACAAACCTTACTTCAGGCAATCCAATTTGGGTATTTACTTCAAAAGGATTAGAAGAAACCGTTCCCTATGATGTAATAAGTATTCCCGGAGGGCCAACAATTTCCGTTATAGCTGATTATGATGGATATACTCATCATGATGTAGCCCAATACCCTTCCAAAAACCATTATCCCACGATGGGAACTTGTACTGGTCTTGCATATGCGTCCAAAAAGCCTAATTTTGTAGTCAGGGTCGGAGGTAGTGAAAACAATAAAGCTATGTATTATAGTGAGGATACTGGATTTTTCTGGAAAAGAGTACCCACTAATTCTATTGGTAAATATGCAGGTAAAGTTGCAATATCTGCAGATGGAGAATGTATTTTATGGTCACCAGGGGGATCGAGTGTATACTGGACAACTGACATAGGAGCAACCTGGAATACTTGTAATGGAATAAGCGGTTCATTTGCGCCTGTTGCTGATTACGAAAATCCAAATGTTTTCTATGCCTATTCTGCTGGAAAGATTTATATTAGCAATGATAAGGGTAAATCTTTTCTGGGCTTTGATACGGGATTTTCAGGTGGAGGAAAATTAATTAGAGCAATCCCGGGGAAAGAAGGACATGTGCTTATTCCGGCAGGCAGCTCGGGCTTGTATATTACTAAAGATAAAGGCACTACTTTTACCCAAATTGAAACAGTTACGCGATGCGATGCTGTTAGTGCCGGTAAGCCTGCTGAAGGGAGTAATTATCCTTCCATTTTTATTTATGGCATTACCGTTGACGACAGCAATTTAGGGATACATCGCAGTGATGACATCGGCGAAACATGGGTACGGTGCGACGATGATGACCATCAGTTTGGAAGCCTGGCAAATGGTGGTTTTGTAGTCGGAGATAACAATATCTTTGGCCGGGTATACAGAAGTACAGCCGGGCGGGGAATTGTTTATGGTGACATAGATTAAAAGAGCTTTACATATTTATAAAACACAATCTACATTAAAAACCTTAATACTTAAACTTATGACCCGGCTAAAGAATATATTATTAGTTATTTTAATTATGACCTTTTTCAACTCATGCGTGAAAAAATCTGCCTCTGTAAGATTAGTTGAAGATTTTGATGAAAACTGGCAGTTTAACTTATCATCCGATTCAACAGGAAATATTGATGAGGCAAATTGGCGTACATTAAATTTGCCTCACGATTGGAGCATTGAAGGTGAGTTTAGCGAAACATGTCCTGCTACACCCGGAGGAGGTGCATTACCTGGTGGTATTGGCTGGTATAAAAAAACATTTAAAATATCTGAAAACGATAATAGCAAAAATATCTTTATCCTCTTTGACGGAATATATAGAAACAGTGAAGTATATATAAACGATCATTTGCTGGGTATGCGGCCATATGGGTATATTTCATTTCAATATGATCTTACACCTTACCTAATTTACGGGAACAATGAAAATGTATTGAAGGTGAAAGTGGATAATTCAAAACAACCTAACTCAAGATGGTATAGTGGTTCAGGAATCTATCGGAATGTTTGGATGATAAAAACCAACAAAATTCATGTAGACCTTTGGGGTACATTTGTACAAACCACTGAAGTGAGTAAAGAAAAAGCAAAGGTTCTGATTTCTACAAACGTAATAAATTCATCTGCTATAGATGCTACTATAGAAGTACTTACAAGCATAATAGGAAATGACGGGAAAAAGGTAACTGAAAAATTTGATGAAATGGTAGTTTCAGCTGGAGCTTCAAATGAAATATTACAGGCATTGGATGTTTCATCACCCATTTTATGGTCATTAGAAACACCTAATTTGTATAAAGCACTTACTGAGATAAAGCAAGATGGGAAAACCATTGATACGTATGAAACCAATTTCGGGATAAGAAGCTTTGAATTTGATGTAGATAAGGGATTTATACTAAACGGAAAACAGGTTAAAATAAATGGTGTTTGCAACCATCATGACCTTGGATGCCTTGGTGCTGCGGTGAATAAAAGGGCCATAGAAAGACAGCTTGAAATCCTGAAAGAAATGGGATGTAATGGAATCCGTACTTCGCATAACCCTCCTGCTCCTGAATTACTTGATTTATGCGATAAAATGGGTTTTATTGTAATGGATGAGGCCTATGATATGTGGGCAAAGAGGAAAACACAATATGATTATTCCCTTAATTGGGATGAGTGGTATGAAAAAGATTTACAAGATCTCATAATACGGGATCGTAACCATCCGTCTGTTTTTGTTTGGAGTATTGGTAATGAAATACTTGAACAATGGGACACTTCGGGGATCAGATGGGGAAAAATTCTTACAGATATAGTCAAAGATTTAGACACTACTCGTCCGGTAACTGCAGCATGTAATCCTCCAGGTCCCTGGAATAATGTAGTAATGTCAAATGCTTTGGACCTTATCGGATACAATTATAAACATAGCGATTATGAAAAGTTTCATGAAATATTTCCCGGCAAAAAATTCATTGCTACGGAAACCGTATCAGGTCTTATGAGCCGTGGACATTACGATATGCCTTCAGATAGCATAAGGCGTTGGCCAATCAGATGGGATATTCCATTCACAACAGGAAATCCAGATAATACAGTTTCTGCTTATGATAATGTGAGTGCCCCCTGGGGATCAACACATGAAGAAACGTGGAAGATTATTAAAAAACATGATTTCCTTTCAGGGCAATATATTTGGACGGGATTTGACTATCTAGGTGAACCTACTCCATATGGATGGCCCTCCAGAAGTTCTTATTTTGGAATTATTGACCTGGCTGGTTTCCCCAAGGATGTATACTATATGTATCAAAGCGAATGGACTGACAAAGATGTTTTGTATATATACCCGCACTGGAACTGGGAAGAAGGACAATTGGTGGATGTTATAGCCTATACAAATTTTGATGAGGCGGAACTCTTCCTGAATGATAGATCTCTTGGCAAAAAATCAAAACAAGGGGATGACTTGCATCTGATGTGGAGGGTGGCTTTTGAACCAGGAATTCTTAAAGCTATTGGAAAAACCGGCGAAAAAGTGAAGGAAACCATTATGAAAACAGCCGATAAACCTGCAAAAATAGTTCTTACACCCGATAGAAGCACTATCCAGGCGGATGGCAAAGACCTTTCATTTATTACAGTTGATATTATTGATAAGGAAGGAACAATTGTTCCTTACGCTGACAATCTTGTAAACTTTTCTGTTGAAGGAAATGGCAAAATTGTGGGAGTGGATAATGGCAATCAGATAAGTCATGAACCTTTTAAAGCAAATTATCGAAAAGCATATAACGGTAAATGCCTTGTCGTTCTTCAATCAAACAAGAATAGTGGAGAGATAAAATTAACTGCCTCCTCGGAAGGATTAGAACCTGCTTCTACAACTATTATTTTAAAATAAAGGTTTTTGATAGATTATGACTACAAGAAAATGGGTTAGTATATTATGCTTTTACGGTTTCGCTGTAATTGCAAACGCTCAGGAAACACAAGGATTTTTCATCAA
This sequence comes from Bacteroidales bacterium, assembly GCA_016926235.1. The sequence continues at coordinate 21,298 of JAFGOZ010000212.1, forward strand.
TGATCTTAAACCAAAAGTTCCGATAATTCCTGACGGTATTGAATATATGTTTCCTTGTGAAGAGGCCACGGTAAAAATTTCTATCCAAACGGCAAATATCAAAAGCAAAGTATCGCCCTACATATATGGCAATAATGCCAACGTGTATATGACGCAAATGATTGACCAGGATTCTCTTATTGAACGATTACAGTGGTTATCTCCCAATATTTTGCGCTATCCTGGCGGAAACCTTAGCAATTTGTTTTTCTGGAATGCTGAACCTGGCAAACTACCAACCGATGTACCCGATTCACTTTGGGGGGGTATTGAAAAACCCTATCTTGAAGAATATTGGTTTGGTCGTAACAATGCTTCAAAGACTCTTTCAGTAGACAATTACTATAAAATGTTGGAAATGGTAGGGGCTACTGGCATTATATGCGTTAATTTTGCTTATTCGCGCTATGGTCTAAGTGATAACCCGGTTGGTGCTGCGGCGCATTTGGCAGCAGAGTGGGTTCGTTATGACAAAGGCCGCACAAGATATTGGGAAATAGGTAACGAAAATTATGGTTCCTGGCAGGCTGGCTACAAAATTGATACTTCAAAAAACAAAGACGGCCAACCTGAACTAATTTCAGGTGAACTTTATGGAAAGCATTTTTTGGTTTTTGCTGACTCAATGCGTAAAGCAGCAAGAGAGGTTGGAAACGATATTAAACTTGGTGCTGTAGTTCTCGAAGCAGCAAATTCGTGGGCAAAAGATCCAGAAAAATATTGGAACCAAGGATTCTTCAATACTGCCGGAAATGCTGCGGATTTTTTTATTCTTCATAGTTATTTTACTCCCTATGAACAGAATTCCAATATACCAACAATTTTAAACTCAGCAGAACATGAAACCAAAAGAATGAAAGACTTTATTTTGGCTGATTGTGAGAGAAATAATGTTGAGGTAAAACCACTTGCACTTACTGAATGGAACATATTTGCCATTGGTTCAAAACAATCTTGTTCATATATTAATGGTATGCATTCAGTATTGGTTTTAGGTGAATTAATGAAAAATCAGTATGGACAAGCCTCCCGCTGGAACCTGGCTAATGGCTATGCCAATGGAAATGACCATGGAATGTTCAGCCAGGGCGACGAGCCCGGTGTACCAAAATGGAATCCTCGTCCGGTATATTATTATATGTATTATTTCCAAAAGTTTTTTGGAGATAAATTGGTCGAAAACACTGTGGAAGGGAGTGAAGATATTATTGCCTATACTTCTGTTTTTTCCACAGGAGATATTGGTATGGTAATAGTCAATAAAGGAACTGAAAATCAAACTGTATTAATAAATACTGATAAAGGAGTGAATAAAAGTCATTTTTACTTTTATTCGTTAACAGGAGGGGATGACAATGGAGATTTTTCACAAAGAGTCATTATAAATAAGGTAGTACCGAAAAGGATATCTGGTGGACCAATTGAAGAGTTCCCGGATATTAAAGCATGGACTGCCAGAGCCGGGAAAGAAGGAATAATAATTAAATCACCCGTGTATTCCGTACAATATATTTTAATAAAGAAAAAGTAGCATAGCTAATATGAATATATGTATACCAGCACTTCAAACGATACTTTTTGCTTTTATTCTTGTGTTTCAGTCTGTTTCTGCCCAGACAGATAAAGAATCAGTATCACCGATGGAATCTGGATATGAGTCGCCGGAAATAGGGTTTACAAGCTGGCTTCCGGCGCGTGACTGGCAAAATGCCTTACTTTTGGGCAATGGCACTTTGGGTGCCATGATATTTGGAAATCCGCATGATGAAACAATTATACTAAATCATGCTGCCTTATTTCTGCCATCTTTACCACCGAGTGTTAAGACTATTAACCAGTTTTCGAGGCTGGATGAGATAAGAAAACTGATGCTGGAAGGAAAATTTGTTGAAGCTACACAGATACCTATTGAAATTGCTAAAGAAGAAGGATATAATGACTTGCTATGGGTTGATCAATATCAGCCGGCTTTTGACATAAAACTAAAACAGGAGGCGGGCAATATTCAACGATACAAAAGAAGCCTTAATTACGAAACGGGTGAAGCAAAAGTGGAATGGGAGCAAAATGGAAAATATTATTGCCGTTCCATGTTCACTTCGCGTTCGGATACAATAATTGTATTGAAAATATCAGGTACAGGAAAGATCAACTGTAGCATTCATTTTGAACGTCGTCCTGTAGAGTGGAACGAATGGGGTTTTATAAACGAATATTTCAGGAGTACCGAAATATCAGCGGAAGAAACCGTATTAAAATATAGATGTGAATACAAAAAGAACTGGGATGGAAGCTTAAAAGGATTTGACGGTCTTGGAAAACTTTATCTTAAGGGAGGTAGATCCAGAGTTGAAGGCAATGATATAATTATTAGCGATGCAGATGAAGTTACCATGTTCATAAAGATTGAACCGTTTTATAATTATGAAGACAAGTTTTTTGATGCAATTTTAAATGATTTTAAAAAGCTGGAAGGTAAAGATTATAAGACCCTTTTATCAGATCATGTAAAAGTTCATGGGGAATTGTTTAAGAGGGTGACTTTGGATCTGAATGGTGCGCCGGAAGATTTTGACCTTGATGCAGAAATTATGGTTCACCAGGCGAAGGAACGGTTCAGCCGGGCTTTTGTTCAGAGAGAGTTTTATGCAGCCCGATACAATATATTATGTGCAACCGGAATTTACCCGCCTAATTTGCAGGGTATATGGAATGGTTTCTGGTCACCACCCTGGCGTTCCGGTTTTACTCATGACGGGAATCTGCCAACGGCTGTTTCCTCTTTCATGTGTTCCAATATGCCTGAGTTAATGATGTCATTCATTAATTATCATACTAAGAATGTACCCGACTATAAAGAGAATGCCCAAAGGCTGTATGGATGCCGTGGAATAAATGTGCCCGGACATAGCAGCGTGAATGGGTATAATATACATTTTAGCGAAACATGGTGTCTTTCATTCTGGACTGGTGGCGCCGGTTGGGCAGCAGGTATTTTTTATGATTATTATTTATATACCGGTGATCTCAAATATCTTAAAGAAAAAGGGTATCCTTTTATGAAGGAGGCAGCGCTATTTTATGAGGATTTTCTGACAATTGGTGACAATGGTAAATATATTTTCAATCCTTCATATTCTCCTGAGAATAACCCAAAAAATTCACCATCGCAAGCTACCTTAAATGCTACCATGGATGTGATGATTGCAAAACAAACACTTCGTAATTGTATTGAAGCCGGTAAGCTGGTTGGAGAGGATAAAACCCAAATTGACAAATGGGCTGATATGCTAACAAAAATGCCGGAGTATGAGGTGAATGAAAATGGGGAACTAAGAGAATGGTTATGGCCTGGTTTGGAAGATAATCATGCGCACCGGCATGTATCTCAATTATATGGTTTGTACGATCTGATTGATCCGGATCTGGCTGCAAATCCGGCATTAATGGAAGGTGCAAAAAAAGCTATTGATAAACGTATGGAAGTACGTCGCAGGGACCATGGAGGCGAAATGGTGTTTGGTATGGCGCAAATGGCATGTGTAGCAGCCAATTTGGGTGAGCGCGATATGGTAAGCGATATAATAAAATGGCTATCGGCTCAATACTGGAGCAATTCGCTTGCTACCTATCATAATCCCGGAAACCTTTTTAATATGGACCTTAGCGGAGGTTTTCAGGCGGTGATAATAAAATCGCTGGTTTATTCTGAAAAGGGACTTATATCCCTGTTTCCCGGAATGCCAAAAGACTGGGAAAATGGAAGTATTAAAGGGGTTCTTCTCAGGAATCAGATTGAAATGAAAGAATTGAAATGGAACAAAGAGGCCATTACATTAGTATTAAACTCCCGGATTAATCAGAGCCTTACTTTGAAACTGCCATCTGAGTTGAAAAATATATCTGTTTTGAGTAATAATGGCACAGCAGAGAAAAATAAAAAAAATAGAGATGAAGTAATTCTTACACTTAAAAAAGGAGAGAATTGCCGGCTTGAAATTAAACTGATAAACTGGATAGAATAATACTATGAAAATAAAATTGTTAAAAATCGGAATGTTTGGAGTAGTTGCACTCACTTTTATTTTGGTAAGATGTAATGATGATGAAAAACTTTTTGTACAATCCCCTGGCGGGGGGCTCTCTGTAGAAATGATCGTGGGAGAGAACGGGCTCACATACAAGGTTTTTAATAATACTATTCCGCTTGTTAATGAATCAGCTCTGGGAATAGTCCTGCCCACCAATGACACATTAGGTAAAGGAATGGAAGTGGTAGATATAAAACAAAATTCTGTTGACACAACATGGGAGCAACCGTGGGGTGAGAAACGGTATATCAGAAATAATTATAATGAATTATACGTGTATTTGCAGGAAATAGAAGGATTAACACGTAAAATGAATATAATATTTCGTGTATTTGACGATGGAATAGGCTTTCGTTATGAAATTCCTGCACAGGAGAATATTGATACATTAATTATAATGGACGAGCTCACAGAATTTGCATTTGAAGGTGATCATAAAGCGTGGTGGATTCCGGCATACAGGGACAACCGGTATGAGTATCTTTATAAAGAGTCGAAAATCAGCGAAATGGATACTGTACATACTCCCCTTACGATGGAAACGGAGGATGGAATTTGTATTTCAATACATGAAGCCAATCTTACCAATTATGCAAGCATGACACTGGCTTCAGATAATAAAACAAAACTAAAATGCGACTTGGTACCATGGTCTGATGGAGTGAAAGTGAAAACAAGCGCTCCCATGGTTACTCCCTGGAGAACAATTCAAATTGCCGACAATGCAGGAGGCTTAATTACTTCATATTTAATTCTGAATTTAAATGAGCCTTGTGAGTTGAAAGATATTTCATGGATTAAACCTGTTAAATACATGGGTATTTGGTGGGCCATGCATATCGGGAAATACACTTTCTGGGAAAGCAAGAATCAAGGGGCAACTACGGAGCATGCTAAAATGTATATGGACTTTGCCGCTAAAAATAGTATCCATAATTTGTTGATTGAAGGCTGGAATAAAGGTTGGACACCCGAATGGTATCTGAATAAACTGCACGTATTCTCGTTTACCGAATGTGCAGACGGATTTGATTTTGATGAGGTAATACAATATGGTAAGGAAAAAGGTGTAAATCTGATAGGTTATCATGAAACAGGTTCTAATATTGATAATTACCTGGTCCAGATTGACTCGGGAATGGCCATGTATAAAAGGGCTTGCATGCATTCAATAAAAATTGGTCAGGTAGGTTCCCGTTTGCAAATGAAAGAATGGCACCATGGACAGTATGGAGTAAATTATTATCGCTATGTGCTGGAGAAAGCAGCCCAATACCAGCTTGCAGTTAACTTTCATGAACCAATAAAACCAACGGGCTTGCGCAGGACATTACCTAATCTTATGGCAGGAGAAGGTGCCCGTGGTCAGGAATACAATGCATGGAGCGAAGGTAACCCTCCCGAGCATCTCTGTATACTTCCTTTTACAAGGTTGATTGCCGGACCTATGGATTTTACACCTGGAATATTTAGTATAAAGCCAACAAGGGTGCATACTACACTGGCCAAACAATTAGCTTTGTATGTTATTATCTATTCTCCGGTGCAAATGCTGGCCGACCTTCCTGAAAATTACGAGGGGCATCCTGCATTTGAATTTTTAAAAGCTGTTCCTGTTGATTGGGATGATACAAAAGTGTTGAATGCTGAAATAGGCGATTTTGTTACTATTGCACGTAAAGACAGAAATAGCAATGACTGGTATATTGGAAGCATTACAGATGAAAATGAGCGGGACCTTAAACTGGCATTATCCTTTTTGGATGAAGGTAAGCAATACAAAGCGACCATCTATTCCGATGGAAGGGATGCCTGCTTTGACAAAAATCCCGAATCATATAAAATTGATTCAGTGGATGTGAACCAGGGAATTGATTTATACCTTCATCTGGCTCCGGGAGGTGGCGCAGCTATTCAAATTAAAGAACAATAAACCCAAAATTTAACTTATATGGCACAAAAAACCCTTTCAACTTTAATTTTAAGTTTTGCTCTTATTACAGTTTTGATTTTTCAGACTTCGTGTAAAAGTGAGTCTATGTTAGTTACCAGTCCCGATGGAAAAATTGAACTTACTTTGAATGTGTCGGATGACGGACAAGTATTTGGTACAATTAAATACAATGGCCAGGTAGTTATGGCTAATAATAAAATCGGTCTGATCCGCGAGGATGAAGATTTTTCAAAGAGATTAACATTGATAAACACTTCTGAAATCATATCCATTGAAGATAATTATTCCTTGCTGCATGGGAAAAAAACTAGTATAAGCTATAAAGCCAATCAAAAGGAATATCACCTGCAAAATGCAAACCAGCAAAAGATGGATATTATTTTCAGGATTTCAAATGACGGGGTTGCATTTCAGTATTTGTTTCCTGAGACCTCTGATGATGCTAAAAAACTTAAGGATGAGGTAACTTCCTTTGAATTTAATGAAGGAACAACTGCATGGATCCAGCCCATGTCCGTAGCTAAATCAGGCTGGGAACAAGTGAATCCCTGTTATGAAGAATATTATGAACAGGAGGTGAATGTTAAAAATCTTCGTACATATGAGCCTGGCTGGATTTTCCCCGCATTATTCAAATCAGGCGACATTTGGATGGCTATCTCTGAAACTGCGCCCAATATGAATTATTGCGGATGCAAGCTGGTTCATGATACGCTGACGAATAGCTTCAAGATTGGATTTCCACAGGAAAAAGAAACAATTTTCAATGGTCCGTTAAATCCGGAATCTGCTTTACCGTGGTCAACGCCATGGCGAATTATTGTCATTGGTGACAAATTGGCCACTATTGCAGAATCAACTCTAGGCACTGATCTCGCAAAACCATCAGTAATTGAGGATATGAGCTTTATTAAACCCGGAAGATCATCCTGGAGCTGGGTAATACTTAAGGATGACTCAACAGTATTTGATGTGCAGAAGCGCTTTATTGACTATTCGGCAGAAATGGGTTGGGAATATTGCCTTGTGGATGCTGATTGGGACAGAAAAATCGGATATGAAAAAATGCAAGAACTATGTACCTATGCCAAATCGAAAAATGTAGGCATTAATGTGTGGTATAACTCGGCTGGAGATTGGAATACAACACCATACACCCCCAAGGATAGGCTTCTTACAAAGGAATTGAGGGATGAGGAATTTAAGAAACTGAAAGAGATCGGTGTAAGTGGCGTTAAAATTGACTTTTTTGGAGGCGATGGACAGTCAGTTATGCAATATTACCAGGAAATACTGGAAGATGCAGCAAAATATCAGATACTGGTAAATTGCCATGGTTCCACTTTACCCAGAGGATGGCAAAGAACATATCCAAACCTTATGACTATGGAAGGTATCAGGGGTTTTGAATATGTGACTTTCGCTCAGGATAATACAGACAGGGAGGCAAATCATTCCACAGTACTCCCATTCACACGAAACTTGTTTGATCCAATGGATTTTACACCGGTTTGCTTTAGCGAAGTACCACGCTTGCAGCGCAAAACCACCAATTGTTTTGAATTAGCTCTTTCAGTAATTTTCCTTTCCGGAATTCAGCATTTTGCAGAAATACCCAGGGGTATGGCCACAGTTCCTAAGGAGGTAAAAGAATTTATGAAAGATGTAACTGTGAGCTGGGACGAAACAAAGTTTATTGAAGGGTATCCGGGCAAGTATGTAGTAATTGCAAGGAAAAAAGGTGATGAGTGGTTTATAGGAGGAATAAACGGTCAGGAATCAGAGCAGGAGGTTACTTTGGATCTTTCATTTATGAATTCTCCATCTGTCCAATTATTTACGGATAATGGGAGAAGGGAATTTAATATTCAGAATCTGGACGAAAACAGTCAAAAGGAACTAACCATAAAAATGAACCCGAAGGGAGGATTTGCAATCAGATCAAAAGCGAATAATTAAAATAATAGTGACTAAAGGCTTAAATAGATGCGGAAATTATAGCCCCCGGATTTATCCGGGGGTCACCAATAACCCGGCCATTAAACGGACTTTAGTCCATAATAGCTATCAACTAATATTATAGAGATATAGTCGATGTGCTTTAGCACCTGTGGAGAAAGATGAATGTATGAAATAATTATAAACAAATATATATCAATGAGACTTTTAAAGAATATTTCATTAGGGTTGTTGCTGATAATGGCAACAACACATTGCTCAGGAGATAAAACTGTGGTGAAAAAGATATCCAACGGTGTTCAACTGGAATCGAAAACGTTAAATGTGAAAGTTCAGTTTTATGAGGAAGATGTAGTTAGAGTTACAAAGTGGTTACCCGATGGAACATCTGATAAGTTCAGTTTGTCTGTAATTATGAAGGATTTGCCTGATCTTGATATAAAGATTGAAGAGTCTGATAAGGACATAAATTTAAGCAGCAGTAAGCTTATTGTTAAGATTACAAAAGCATCTGGTAACGTTCAGTACCTCAATCCTGAGAATGAAAATATTCTTAAAGAATCAGGGAAAGCACAATTAACGCCAGTTGTATATGATTGTGACTCCGGATATACTATTCAGCAATACTTTTCCTTAACAGCTGATGAAGGAGTGTATGGTTTGGGACAACATCAATACGGATATTTTAATTACCGTGGTAAAAAGGTCAAACTCGTGCAGTCCAATACTGATGCAGTAAATCCATTCTTAATTTCGACTATGAACTATGGAATCCTATGGGATAATTACTCCATGACCATATTTGAAGATACACCTGAAAAAGCCTCATTCTGGAGTGATATGGGCAGTAATATTGACTATTATTTTGTTTATGGTAAAAACATGGACGAGGTAATTTCAGGTTATCGTTACTTAACCGGGAAGGCTCCCATGTATGGAAAACACGCCTATGGATACTGGCAAAGCAAAGAGCATTACGATACCCAGGCAGAATTGATGGCTGTAGCTGAAAAGTACCGCAAATTAAATATTCCCATTGATAATATGATCCAGGACTGGGATTATTGGAATGGAGCTGCCAACTGGAGCGGTATGTTTTTCGATAAGACACTTTTTCCTAAACCTAAAGAAATGTGTGATCGTCTTCATGAAATGCATTACAGAATAATAATTTCCATTTGGCCGGCACTAGGTCCCAATACCGAAATTTACAAAGATATGCTTAACAAAGGGTTTCTTTATAAACCTGTAGGCTGGGCCGGATTTAAATATTATGATGCGTTTAATCCTGAAGCCAATGCTCTTTACTGGAAATATCTCAAAGCCGGGTTGTATTCCAAAGGCCTTGACGGATGGTGGATTGATTCAACTGAACCGGATGTGGTAAATGCTCTTACCAAAGAATCCACAGAATATGAGATGAAAAAAGTAGGCAGTAATTATCTAGGATCATGGGCAAGGTATTTAAACGCATTCTCTCTTGCTATGACCAATGATATATATAAATACTGGAGAGAAGAAACATCTGACAGGAGAGCATATATATTAACCCGTTCTACTTATGCCGGTCAACAGCGAAATGCTGCTACCACCTGGTCTGGAGATATTGGTGCAAACTGGGAAGTTTACCGTCACCAGATATCTGCAGGTACAAACCATTGTATGTCTGGTATTCCTTATTGGACATTTGATATAGGAGCTTTTGTGATAGGAGCATATGAGGGCGTATTCAATAATGGCGGAAAAGATCCTGCTTACCAGGAATTATATACCCGTATGTTTCAATTGGGTGCTTTTACCCCGATATTCCGTTCACATGGATCTGAAACTCCTCGTGAAATATGGGAAATGGGAGAGTTTAGCAATGTTCTGATAAAGTATGATCATTTGCGTTACCGACTGATGCCTTATATTTATTCACTTGCATGGAAGGTTACAAGCGAGGATTATACCTACATGAGAGGATTACCTATGGATTTCACAGCTGACAAAAATACCTATTCCATTGATGATCAATTTATGTTTGGGACTGCTTTAATGCCATGTCCGGTGACAGATTACATGTATTATACTCCGCCACAGAAGAGTGAGAAAATTGCATCCGGATTCTTTCAAACCCATGATGGTAAGCCGGGGTTAAATGTGAAGTATTACAAAGATGCCTCCTATAAAAATCTGGGCAAAGAAGGCATCGATCCAAATGTTGATGTATTCTGGTACACTGGCCGTCCTGATTATGTTTCAGATTCCATGTTTTCTATCCGCTGGGAAGGGAAACTGGTACCTGATGAAACAGGTGAATATCAGTTCCATTTGATAAGTTTCGATGCAAAAAGGATAATAATCAATGGAGATACGCTACCTATAGTGTATACAAGTGTTGAGCAGTATACTAAGAAGATTGAACTGAAGGCAGGCGAAAAGTATGATTTTGTTCTTGAAACCGAAAATCGTTCAACAGGTGCGGCACGTATGATACTGAACTGGAAAACACCTTCAATTTTTGCCAAAGAACAACTAAAAGAAGAGAAGGTGAAAACAAGAGAAGTATACCTGCCTGCAAATACTGTCTGGTATGACTTTTGGACAGGGAAGACATTTAATGGCGGACAAAAAATCGTTGCGGATGCACCCATTGAAACAATGCCATTGTTTGTAAAAGCTGGTTCAATTGTACCTATGGGGCCATTTATTCAATATACCACAGAAAAACCAGCTGACCCAATCGAGTTACGTATATATCCCGGAGCAGATGGAAGCTTTACATTGTATGAGGATGAAAACGACAACTACAATTACGAAAAAGGAATATATGCTACCATCCAATTTAAATGGGATGACGCGAAAAAGGAACTTATCATGGAAGATAGAAAAGGAGAATTCCCGGGAATGTTGAAAGAACGTACAATTAATATTGTGCTTGTGAAAGAAGGAGTCGGAAATGGATTGGATATATCTGCCAGGGTTGATAAGGCAATCATTTATAATGGTGCTAAACAGATTATAACTTTAAAATAAGATTCAAGGTCGTTTAAATAGGTATGTGTACGATCCCTGTTGGAGTCGTATATATTGAAAAACATGATGATTCTTTTAATTAAACGACATTTGTAATTAACATAAATCAACCATTTACTTGAGAAAAAGTACCGGGATATTTATTATTTATTCTGTTTATTGTGGGTGTTTATTAGGGCAACCTGTCTATCCTTTTCAAAATCCTGATCTTCCCGTTAAGAAAAGAATTGATAACATTCTTTCTCTTATGACAACAGAAGAAAAAGTAGCTTGTTTGAGCACCGATCCCAGTGTACTAAGACTGGGAATAAAGGGAACAAGGCATGTAGAAGGTTTACATGGATTGGCACAGGGTGGGCCAAGTAATTGGGGCAGAAGGAATCCAGCTCCTACTACCATTTTCCCACAAGCAATTGGATTAGCAGAATCATGGGATATTGAAATGATATATAAGGTCGCATCCATAGAGGGATATGAGGTGCGTTATATGTTCCAGAATGAAAAGTATAACAGGGGAGGATTAGTCGTAAGGGCCCCAAACGCTGATCTGGGAAGAGACCCAAGGTGGGGGCGAACAGAAGAATGCTTTGGCGAAGATGCCTGGTTCAATGCTCAAATGGTGATTGCTTTTATCAAAGGACTTCAGGGTGATGATCCAAAATATTGGCTGACAGCTTCATTAATGAAACATTTTCTGGCAAATAGCAATGAAGATGGCCGTGATAGTACATCATCCGATTTTTCCGACAGGCTTTTCAGGGAATATTATTCCTATCCTTTTTATAAGGGTATTACAGAGGGAGGTTCCAGAGCCTATATGACGGCATATAATGCCTGTAATGGCATTCCATGTATTATTCATCCGGTGATTAAAGAAATAACAATGCAAGAATGGGGCCAGGATGGAATAACATGTACTGATGGTGGTGCTTTCAGGTTGCTGGTAAATAAACATAGGGCTTTTTTATCTTTCGATTCTGCGGCATCAGCTTGCATAAAAACCGGCACTACCCAATTCCTTGATAAATACCAGGAAGGGGTGAACCTGGCTCTGAAAAAGGGCTTGATTTCCGAAGCCGATATTGACTCTGCATTATGGGGAAATTTTCGGGTGATGATAAAACTTGGTCAACTCGATCCCCCCGAAATAGTCCCATACCGGTACATAGGAATCAGAGATAGTATTGAACCGTGGCTAACAAAGGCACATCAGAACACTGCTCTGGAGGCAACGCTTAAAACAATTGTGCTTCTGAAAAATAATAATAACATTTTACCTGTAGATCAAAACACATTAAAATCTGTAGCAATCATTGGCCCAAAGGCAGACTCAGTATTACTCGACTGGTATAGTGGCACTCCACCATATAAGGTCTCTATTTTGGAAGGAATTAGGAAAGAGGCAGGATCGGGTATTGAAGTGAATTTTGCAAGAGATAATACAAATGGTAAAGCAGTTGAATTGGCAAAAAAATCAGATATTGTAATACTGGTAGTTGGCAATCATCCATTGGGAGGTATAGATGCACCATGGGGTATATGCTATCTCCCAAGTGATGGAAGGGAAGCAGTGGATAGAAAATCAATAAATCTTGAGCAGGAGGGCTTGATTAAACAAGTTTTTGAAGTTAATCCCAAAACAATAGTTATTTTGGTAAGTAGTTTTCCTTACGCTATTAATTGGACAAATGAAAATGTACCTGCCATAATTCATATGACACATTGCAGCCAGGAATCTGGCAATGCTTTGGCAGATGTAGTTTTTGGTAAGTATAATCCCGCGGGAAGATTAGTGCAAACCTGGCCAAAAAGCATCGAAGACCTTCCTGAGATGATGGATTATGACATCACAAAAGGACGTACATATATGTATTCAACAAAAGATCCGCTTTACGAGTTTGGATATGGTCTGAGTTATACAGGTTTTACTTATTCAAATCTTACACTAAACAGTGAGGTAATGGGAAAGGAAAATTCCATAGCGATTACTTGTGATATTAAGAATATAGGAAAGTATGCCGGTGACGAAGTAGTTCAGCTTTATGTTCAGCATTTAAATTCAAAAGTAACCAGACCGATCAAGGAATTGCGAGGATTTCAACGGATCAACATACAACCGGGAGAAACTAAAAGTGTACATTTTACACTTCATCCGGACGATCTTATGTACTGGGATGAAACATTAAATCAATTTTACCTTGAAAATGATGAAGTACAAATTATGATTGGAGCATCCTCCAGTGATATCAGACTTACTGTTAAAATAAGTGTTTTACCTTAATATAATTTTAATGAACTTAAGAACTTTACCTGCCGGGAAAATTACATACGTTTTATTTGTATTATCACTGATTTATTTTCAATTTTCATGTAAACCCACTGGAGAAAAGGAATATGATTATGAATCCAGAATAGACTCATTGATAAGCCTGATGACCCTGGAAGAAAAAGTAAATATGATACACGGAGTTTCTTCATTTAACTCAGGTGGCGTGGAACGTTTAGGAATTCCGGAACTGGTAATGTCCGATGGTCCGCACGGAGTTCGTCGCGAATTTGGACGGGACTGGAAACATGACGATGGTGTGGATGACAGCGCAACATATCTTCCGACCTGTATCACTTTGGCAGCTACCTGGAATAAGGATCTGGGCTATGCTTTTGGCCAGGTTTTAGGGAGTGAAGCTCGTGCAAGAGGCAAAGATATTATTCTCGGGCCAGGAGTAAACATTATTCGTACTCCTTTGAACGGAAGAAACTTCGAGTATTTAAGTGAAGATCCTTTCCTGAATTCCACTATGGTAGTGGGTTATATAAAAGGAGTACAGGATCAGGATGTATCCGCTTGTATAAAACATTATATTGCAAATAACCAGGAAACTAATCGTGGAAGCGTAAATGTCGAAATGAGTGAGAGAACCTTACGTGAAATCTACCTTCCAGTTTTTGAAAAAGCTGTGAGGGAGGCTGGAGTGCGCTCTTTGATGGGGGCATATAATAAATTCAGAGGTCAATATTGTACATATAATGAATATCTTGTGAATAAAGTACTAAAAGAAGAATTTGGTTTTAATGGGATTGTGATAAGCGACTGGTCTGCTGTGCACAATACAATGGAAGCCCTTTATGGAGGAACGGATATTGAAATGGGCACTGATCTTAAGATGAAACCCAATCCCGATTTTAGCAAGTTCTTTATGGCTGATACGGTTATATCTCTGGTAAAATCAGGTGAAGTTTCTGAATCTGTTATTGATGAAAAAGTGCGAAGAATACTACGCGTAATGTTCCAGACCAACATTTTTAGTGAAAACAGAAAAACGGGATCATTCGATACCCCGGAAAATCATCAGGTAGCTTTAAAAGTGGCTGAAGAAGGTATTGTTTTGCTGAAAAATGATCAGATATTACCATTATCCGTTGAAAAGATGAAAACCATTGCAGTAATTGGTGATAATGCTACACGCAAACATGCATTGGGAGGAGGAAGCTCTGAAATAATTGCACAATATGAAATTACTCCTCTGGAAGGGTTAAAAAAACTTGTAAAAGATAATATTGATATAAAATTTGCTCCTGGTTATACAGTAACTCTGGACACCAATACATACAAAACCAACAGAGAGGATGCGATAAAACTGGCAAAGGAGTGTGATGTAGTAATATTTGTTGGGGGATGGATGCATGATAAGAAATTCGAAAATGGCGAAAGGGTTGGTTTTGATACGGAAGGAAGGGATAAGAAAAACCTGATATTACCTTTTGGTCAGGATCAATTGATAAACGAATTGTATGCAATTAATCAAAATATGCTCGTTGTTTTATATGGTGGCGGTCCTGCAAACATAAGCAGTTGGGTAAATAAAGTAAAAGCCATCATTCAGGCCTGGTATCCGGGTATGGAAGGTGGAACAGCACTGGCTAACATCATTTTTGGAAAAACTAATCCTTCAGGCAGGTTACCTATGACTTTTGCTAATACCGCTGAAGAATATCCTTCGCATTATCTTGGAGAATATCCCGGAGAAGATCTAATTGAAAACTATAAAGAGGGAATATTTGTTGGCTACCGTTATTTTGATACATACGATAAGACACCCCAGTTTTGTTTTGGCCATGGGCTTTCCTATACTTCATTTAAATATTCAGATATAACATGCAAAAAGATTAAAGATGAGGCCTGGGTTACAGTAAAACTTGAAAATAATGGATTATGCGATGGTGCAGAGGTTGTCCAGTTGTATGTAACCGATACCGACTATAAAGAAGTTGATCGTCCCGTCCAGGAATTAAAAGGATTTGAAAAAGTATTCCTGACCCGGGGAGAGGTTACACAGGTAAAATTTCTACTGGATACTACTGCTTTTTCATTTTATGATGAATTAAACAGCAAATGGAAAATGAGGAACGGAAGTTATATTATCAGCATTGGTTCATCATCAAGGGATATAAGACAAAAATGTGAGTTAATCATTCAATAATATCCTGATTGTAATACGTATTGGCAATAAATTCATTATTTAAAGTAGTAATTAAAATTATCCTAAAGCCCGGACATATTTTTATTATTAAATTTAACTTTGTAAATTCAGATTCTTAAAACTGATTACAGAAGTCATGCAATATTTATATTAGTAAGGTAAATGAAGAGATTTTACTTATTAATGTTTTGTTTATTCATAATAACATACCAGATTGTTAAAACACAGTCTCCCAACTATCGTTTTGCACATATTTCAATAAAAGATGGATTATCTCATAATCAAATTAAAGCTGTTCATAAAGATTCAAAAGGCTTTGTCTGGATTGGAACTTTATCAGGCCTCAATCGATATGACGGGCATAACTTTAAAATTTTTAAACGTGAACCTTATGACACCCTCTCATTGATTGATAACAGTATTGAAGAAATACTCGAAGATTATTCCGGAAAATTGTGGATACGTACAACAACTGGTTTCAATATTTTTGATCCCATAAGTGAAAGTTTTATCCGGCACAAGACATTTACATTTGGTGATGTTAGTGCACAACTTGCCGATATCACAAGCATATTTACACCATCTCCTCAGGAAATATGGTATAATACACGAAACGACGGCTTGATCAGGTATAACTTTGATAATAAGAAATACCATCAACTACTTCATCATCCGGCTGATACATCATCTATTTCAAAACAACAAATCGCAGACATTAAAAAAGACAGTGAAGGGTATATCTGGATCATTTATTATAATGGCATTATTGAAAAGCTTGATGCCAGACAAAATAAGGTAATTAAAAGAACATGGTTTTTAAATGACAGGTTTGAGGAATTGAATTATCACTTTAAACTATATATTGATAAGGATGATGATATTTGGATTTATACCAAATCTACAACACTTGGATTGGTCCTTTACCAGCCAAAAAATGGAAATATTAATTATTATAATACAGAAAGCAAAAATCTGCGGTTAAATTCAAACCTGGTAGGAGGATTGGTACAGGATGATATGGGCAAAATATGGGTAGGTACTGATCATGGAGGGATTAATATTATTGAGAAAGAGTTACAAAAGATAACCTATATTTTACATGACAGGGAAAATAACCGTAGTATAAGTCAAAATAGTATTAATTGTTTATATAAAGATAACCAGGGAATTATCTGGGCAGGTACTTTTAAACAAGGTCTTAATTATTATCATGAGAAACTCTTTTTATTTAATCTGTATACTAACATCCCTTCTGACCCATACAGCTTATGCTATAATGATATTAATTGCTTTTGCGAAGATGATAAAGGGAACATTCTTGTTGGTACCAATGGTGGGGGTATCAATTATTTTGATCGTGAAACGAACAAATTTACGGCAATAAAACATGATCCGAAAAATCCTAACAGTCTGAGTAATGATGTTGTCGTATCGATGCTGACAGATTCGAAAAACCAGATTTGGATTGGAACATTCTATGGTGGGCTTAATCTATATGATGGCAAGCAATTTAAACATTACCTTCATAATCCTGATTTTCCCAGGAGCATTTCTGATAACCGGGTATGGGAAATATATGAAGATTCCAAGAATAATCTTTGGATAGGTACTTTAGGCGGGGGACTGGAACTTTATGATAAGAATCATGATTTATTTTTGCATTATAGTGGTGATGATGCCGCTTCTGTTCAATCAGAGTTTATCCTTTCAATTATGGAAGACAGGCGCAATAACTTGTGGGTGGGAACAGATAACGGAATTTTTGTTATGGAATGGAATACAGGGAAGGTTCAACATTATTTCCATTCGGAAGAAGATCATAATAGTTTAAGTAATAATATTGTGGTTTGTTTATTAAAAGATTCGGAAGGAAACATGTGGGCTGGTACCCGTGATGGGCTAAACCTTTACCAGGAATCCAGCAAATCTTTTATTAAATTCCGAACAGAAAATGGATTGCCTGATAATTCAATAATAACACTGGTAGAAGAAGAAAACGGGAATATATGGATGTCAACTTCGAATGGTGTTTCAAAACTATCAATAACTATGGATAGTTTGGGGGGAATAAAGGACTATCATATCCTGAATTTTGATGAAAATGATGGGTTACAGGGCAGGAGTTTCAATGACAAGGCAGCTTTTAAAACATCGAAAGGAGAAATTCTTTTTGGTGGTGCCAATGGATTTAATATTTTTCATCCGAATGATATTGACAGGGTAAATACAAATCCTGTTGTTACTATTGTGAATTTCGAATTGTTTGGTGAACCTCTTAGTGTTAATGAGAAGTTTAATAACAGGATAATACTTTCAAAATCAATTAATAATACGGACAAGATAATCCTTAAACATAAAGAAAATGTCTTCTCCATTGAATTCTCTGCTTTGATATATCTTGCTCCGGAGCGGATAAAGTACCGTTATAAGCTGGAAGGTTTTAATGACCAATGGTTAACAAAAGAATGGACAGACAGGAAAGTGACCTATACTAACCTTGATCCGGGGAAATATACTTTTAAGGTTCAGGCATATCAGGAAGGATTAAATGGTCCTTTTAATGAGGCACAACTTGCATTTATCATTAAACCCCCAATTTGGCGTACAAAAATAGCTTTCCTTATATATTTTGGTATTTTAATAACATTTCTTCTTTTCTTCAGGCAAATATTATTATTTAGAGCCCGTCTAAGGTTTCAGAATGAACAAGCGCATTTGGAGACAGAGCGTCAGAAAGAATTGAATGCCATTAAAACTCGTTTTTTCACGAATGTAAGCCATGAGTTTCGAACCCCATTGACCCTGATTATTACTCCTTTAGAACGACTGATTAAAAAGTATAAAGATCATGAAATAAAACCCCAGCTCGACCTGATCTTTTCCAATGCAAAAAGGCTAAACGGACTTATTAACCAATTGCTTGACTTCAGGAAGATGGAAGCCCAGAGGTTGCAGATTAACTGGGATTTTGGAAACATAATAAAATTTCTTAGAGAAGTTTTCAACTCTTTCAGGGACCTGGCTGAGTCAAAAAGCATGGTTTATTCTTTTACTTCATCTGTTGATGAACTTTTTATGCGTTTTGATGAAGATAAGCTGGAAAAGATCCTGTTTAATTTGCTTTCCAATGCTTTTAAGTTTACCCACGATAAAGGAAAAATCGAAGTAGATATTGACTTTTTGGAAATTAATAATTCAAATAATCCGTTTTTTAATAGCAAGGAAGCATTAGTTATAAGGGTGTGCGACACAGGTATTGGTATACATCCTGATTTGCATGACAAAGTATTCGAACGTTTTTTTCAAAACGACCAGCCAAGTAGTTTAATTAATAAAGGAAGTGGTGTTGGACTTTCACTTACCCAGGAATTTGTTAAACTCCATGACGGGGTTATTAAAGTTGATAGTGCTTTGAATAAAGGAAGTACTTTTACCGTGTATTTGCCAGTAAACAGAGAGCGTATTGAAGAACTACATAAAGAAATGAAAGTTCCACAGGAATTACCTGTTGTTGGTGAAATTTCGGATATACATTATAATCCTTCAAATTTTACAATATTATTGGTTGAAGATAATGAAGACTTTCGATTTTATTTAAGGGATAATTTAAGAGTTAACTATAGAATTATTGAAGCACGAAATGGAAAGGAAGCAATAGAAATTATTGTTAATCAAATGCCTGATTTGATTGTGAGTGACCTTAGAATGCCGATAATGGATGGGTTGGAGTTTTGTAAGCAAACGAAGCAGAATAAAAACACATCTCATATACCTTTTATTTTATTAACTGCTTCACTCACACCTGAGAATGAGATAGAAGGGTTACAGGCGGGAGCAGACGCATATATTACAAAACCTTTTAGTTTCGAAATACTGGAATCCAGGATCAATAATCTTATTTCACAAAGGGAACGAACAAAGAAGTTTTATCAGAAGAACTTTAAAATTGAGCCAGGTACTATTGGTATTACATCTCTTGATGAGAAATTAATGGATAAAGCCCTGAAAATTGTTGAGGTGAATATTTCAGATACAGATTTTTCAGTTGAAAAACTTAGTAATGAGTTAGGATTTAGTCGTGTTCATTTATACAAAAAAATGCTTTCAATTACAGGAAAAACTCCTGTGGAATTTATTCGTCTTGTAAGGTTGAAACGTGCAGCACAATTATTAAAAGAGAGCCAACTGACTGTAAGTGAAATTGCATACCAGGTTGGATTTACAGATCCCCGTTATTTTTCAAAACAATTCAGAGCAGAATTTAATATGTTACCTTCAAGATATAAAGCAGAATATGAAGGACAAAAATAAGATTGGTACAATATTTGAGATATTATCATCCATTATTAAATTCTCTGATGCTTAAAACATTTCAAAGAAGTAAAGCCCTTATATTTCTTGCACTTTTTCTGGAATTTCCAATTTATGCACAACAGGCAACTATTCATGGTTATGTTAAGGACAAGTCAAACGGAGAAGCCCTTATCGGAGCGAATATCTATGTAAAAGGATCAGTTAAAGGAGTTATTTCAAATATGTATGGCTTTTATTCTATCACTATTCCTGTTGGTAAACATACCATCGTATATAGCTATATTGGTTATAATGACTTTGAGTTTGATGTTACATTAAAAGAAAGTGTAAGTCAGAATGTTGAACTTGAACCGCTGATCAGGACCATTGATGAGGTAATTGTAACGGCAAAGAAGCAAAACCAAAACATCACTTCATCCGAAATGAGTGTGCAAAAGCTTGATGCATCAACTATTGAAAAAATACCTGTTCTATTTGGGGAAGCGGATGTGATTAAAACCCTACGGTTATTGCCAGGAGTTGTTGGAACTGGGGAACTGAGCTCAAATCTGAGCGTGAGAGGAGGAGCCCGTGACCAAAATCTGTTACAACTGGATGAGGCTTGTGTTTATAACGCATCCCATTTATTAGGTATATTCTCGGTTTTTAATAATGATGCGATAAAAAATGTGGAGCTATACAAGGGGATAATGCCTGCCCAATATGGAGGAAGGATATCTTCCCTTATTGATATAAGGATGAAGGAAGGAAATATGAAAAAGTTTTCGGGTGTAGGAAGTATTGGAATATTAACCAGTAAACTTACCCTTGAAGCGCCAATAAAAAAAGATCGTGCTGCTATATTACTTGCAGGAAGAAGAACTTATCTTGATTTGATTACCAGGGGATTGCACAAAGCAATACCTGACCAGGTACCTGATGCTGTTCCTTTGTTCTTTTATGATTTTAATGCAAAGGCAAACTATATTATAAACGATAGAAACAGGGTGTATTTATCCGGATATTTTGGAAGGGATATTTTTAACCTGGCAATTGGGGATAATGGTTCAATGGGTTATTCATGGGGGAATTATACAGGCACTTTAAGATGGAACCATGTGTTCAACGAAAAGTTGTTTTCGAATTTTACAACTTTTGCAAGCAATTACGATTATCTAATAAGTGTTGAATCAACTTATGGTGAAAAAGATGAAAAAACTCTTGCTTTTGACTGGAAGGCCGACTTGAAAGACTTTGGGACAAAAGCGGATTTCGGTTATTTTTTAAATACAGAAAATACAATACGTTTTGGTTTTATTTCTACATATCATGTATTTAATGTTGGCCAGGTGAACGGAAGATCCGATTCATTGACTTTTAACTTTGATATTCCAAAATACCATGCAATGGAATGGGCTGCTTATGTTGGAAATGAGCAGAAAGTTGGACGTTTTACTCTTGAGTACGGGATCAGAATTCCATTCTTTCAAAATATTGGTCCGGCAGACTATTACATACTGGAAAATTATGAAGTAGTGGATACTTCCACTTATAAAAAGGGGGAAACTTTTAATCATTATATAAGTTTTGAGCCCAGGTTTTCAGCCAGTTACACAATTAATGAAAAACAATCAATTAAAATAGGATACTCACGGCTTAGTCAGTTTTTGAATATTGCTTCCAATTCGGAGTCTGGTACACCTATGGATGTATGGATGCCTGTATCGCCTTATGTTAAGCCACAGATTGCAAATCAGGTTTCAGCAGGATACTTTCGGAATTTTATTGATAATGCACTGCAATCATCTATAGAGGTGTACTATAAGCATATGGAGAATCAGATAGAATTCAGGGAGTTTTCTGAACCATTTTTAAATGATCAGATAGAAAAAGAATTTCGTTTTGGTATTGGACGTGCATATGGAATAGAAGTTTTGCTAAAGAAACCTGAAGGCAATTTATCAGGGTGGATCAGCTACACTCTCTCCAGGAGCGAACGTAAAATTAAGGATATCCAGGAAAAAGACTGGTATTTATCACCTTTTGACATAACCCACAACGTTGCAGTTGTTGGAACATATACTTTTACAGAACGATGGAGTGCTTCGGCAAATTGGATATACATGACAGGCAGGCCTTTTAATGCACCTGTTGCCCGATGGGAATATGCAGGTAAAATACTTCAATACTATGGGGGCAGAAATAAATCAAGATTTCCCGACAGTCATAGGCTGGATTTAGGAGTAGAATTGAAAAACAAGCCTCATAAAAAGTACACAAGTTCGTGGACATTCTCAATATACAATGCTTACAACCATAAGAATGCCAATATCATTTATTTTGATAAAACTGATGAAGGATCATATAACACGGCTGCTTACAGGATTGCATTGTTGCAGAGGATTTATTCAATAGCGTATAATTTTGAGTTTTAACATGAAAGATAATTTCAAAAACATAATACTTTACAAAGGGAAGAATTTCTTATTCCATATTGGACTTATCTTATTGCTCCTGATCATGTCCCGGTGTGATGAGGTGCAGCAACAAATTGACTGGGAAACTAAAAATGTCAGTCAAATGTTAGTGGTTGAAGGTTCTGTTGTGAGCGATACAACATATCAGTGTGTAAAGCTTTCTTTAAGTGATGACTATTTTGCTAATAAACCTTCGGAAAAAGTACTTAATGCTTCTGTTACAGTTGATGATGGTACGAATACTTTTACTTTTGTACCTTCTGACACAGCTCCTGGTTCGTACTATTCAGAATTTCCTTTTGCGGGAGTGGCTGGAAAGAATTATTCACTGGACATACATCTGCAGCAACCAGTTAATGAAATCTATGATTTTACTGCCCAGTCGTTAATGCCTTATGTGTATGATATAGATACAATTATAGCCGTATTATATGATAATCCAATTTTTTTTGGGGGTGAGGACGAAGATTCAACAATTTTGTTTGTAATTATGAATGGGATAACGGTTCCGGAAGTTTCTTACTGTTACTTAATTAATTTGTATAAAAACGGGATTTCAATCTATGAATCGTACGTAGATGGTAGTATTCTGGAAGATTCGTATGTGGATTTGGATGAAGACAGGTCAATGTTATTGACTTATACTGAAAGGTTTGATGAAGGAGATACATTGGGTATTGAAGTTTATAGTATAACAAAAGCTTTTTATGATTTTCTGTATGCATTAAAACAAATTTCTCAACCTGCTGATCTTTTTGGGTTTAGCGGGACTAAGGGAGATGCCATTGGAAATATTAATGGAGGAAAGCAATTGGGGTTTTTCTATACAGCATCAATCTCAAGGGTTACTACATATGTAATAAAGGAAGATTTTGAGAAAAAAAATGGTTTTGCGAAGTTATTTCGAAACGGCGATAATATGATATTTTAAAGGTAGCTGAGTGCAGCCGAAGCTACTTCTGTTTTGGTCTGTATAATGCTTTATGTGTTTCTTTAATCATTTCCAAAACAGGTATATGTTTTGGGAATTTGTCATAGTTCATTTTTTTGATGTTCTCTTCTGTTGGTATTTTACCGGGAAACCAGTGTCCGTCTTCTTCAAAATCGTTATATCTGTAAATGCCAAATTCTTTCATGTCATAACATTTTAATAATTTTCTAAACCTGAGAATTTCTGGGATATTTATACCCGAAGGATCATTCTGAAGTTCATAGCCATCATAGGAAGCATATGGATCAAGGAGGATTTGCGCATCAAGTTCATGTTTTATTCCAGCATCTTTTGGAGATATTGGAACAGAGGTAGGAAATAAACCCATCATCTCTTCTATATGTGATTTCTCAGTCATCCCAAAAGAGAGCGTGTGAATTCCCGGATGACTAAGGCAAAACCGGGCATTCCATTGAATAGGTGTTGATGGACTGGTAATCTTTTTAAGTTTAGCAGGAGGATTAAATAACTGGCCGCCTTTATCATTCGGTGAAATAATAAATACACCCATATCCTTGGTTTGGGCCAGGGTTATTGCACCAAGATTTCGTTGATATATATAGTAGTAATGAAGATTTACGAATTCGAAATAATCCGTTTCAATAGCTTTAATTATTATCTCATAAGGGGCGTGTGTACTGAATCCTACATGTTTTATTACTCCTTCTTCTTTTAGTTTTAGTAATGTTTCAACAGAGCCACCTTTTTTACAGGCAATATGAAAACGGTCCCAGTTATTAATTCCGTGCCATCCATAAAAATCGAAATAATCTGTTTTAAGTGTTTTTAGTTGTTCTTCAACTAGTTTTTTAGTGTCATCGGCAGTTTCAGGTGCTCCTTTGGTCATCAGGTAATAGGACTCACGTGGTATATTAAGAACATCATTTAATACCTTCCCGTATGCAGTCTCACTTTTTTTATATCCATAAGCTGTTTCAAAATGGTTAATCCCATTTTGTAAAGCAAGCTCTGTCATTTCCATGCAATTTTGCAGAGTAGCTTCTGGTATCTCATCCCTGGGATCGTCCCATCCATGAATAAATCGCATTCCTCCCAATGTAATCACACTTATCATTTTATTGGTTTTACCAAATCTACGGTATTCCATTGGAGGGTTATAATTTAATATGTTAGTCATTTACAGAATTTTATAAACCCTACGAGGATTCGAACCCTAATAGGGTTCAAAAATCTGGCAGGGTTCAAAGTTAGTCCAAAGATAAAGGATCAAATTTATATACAAAAAACAATGAAAGTTGTTAATATCAATTATAGGAATAAATGAAGATTTAGGGATTATATCAAATATTTTGTAACTTGTACTGTATATTTTGTATTTCTGAAGTTTGAGCGAGAAATGAAAATAAAATACAATAAATCAAAAACTTATTATGCGTCTCCAGAAAGGAGTACCATGGAAGAAATAATAGTTGAGAAAGAATGTATTGAGAAATCAGGTTTTGTGTTACGCTTACTTACAGAGGTTCCTCTCATTTTTTTTATTTTAAATAGAAACCGGCAGGTAATATTTTCTAATTACTTACTTCTAAAACAGCTTGGCTATAATAGTTTGGATGATGTGCTTGGATTCAGGCCCGGTGAACTATTTCGTTGCATTCATGCATTCAAAAATGAAGCCGGTTGTGGTACGAGTAAGGATTGCCAGGTATGTGGTGCTGTAAATGCAATTCTGGAGTCGGATAAACTTAACTCTTTAGTTCAAAAAGAAGCGCGTTTAACAACCATTACAGGAGATGTAAATGTTTCTCACGATTATGAGGTAGCATCCAAACCCTTTGACTGGGAAGGCAAACGTTTTTTTATTGTTACATTAAGGAATATTGATGACTTAAAAAAGCGTGAACGACTGGAAAGAACTTTTTTTCATGATATTATAAACAGGGCTGGCATATTGAAGGGATTAACAGAATTATTACATAAGAACCAAAAAGAAGAGAAAATTAAAATGCTTATTGAAGTTTTGACTAAAGAAGTTGAGGAAACTGTAGATGAAATACTATATCAGCAAAGGTTGATGGAAGCTGAACAGGGAGTATTACAGGTTGAATTTGAAAAAGTAAATGCCTTCACTTTGCTTGAAGATCTTAAAAGTGAGTTTATCGGATTTGAAGAAAAGAAGAATAAAGTTATTTTGATTGACTATTCATCTCCAAATAAAGAATTTTTAACTGATAAAATTCTTTTAAAGAGAATATTGGGAAACATGATTAAAAATGCATTGGAAGAAATAAAATCAGGTGAAAACATATGGATAGGCGCCAATTCAACAAAAAGTCATATTAAATTTTGGGTTCAAAATCCGGGTGTAATTTCCCCGGATACTCAATCCCAGATTTTTCAGCGTTCCTTCTCTACAAAAGGCAAAGGAAGAGGTATTGGAACGTATAGCATTAAATTATTTTCAGAGCAGTATTTAAAAGGTAAAGTTGAATTCACTTCTAATGAAAAAGAAGGAACTATTTTTACTGTAGAACTTCCTATTTGAATTAAATAATATGTGTTTACATTAATTTCGAAAGGATTGGTTACTAAGTCCTCTTGATATCTAATCAAGCATCAACCGAGATAACTAAATTTTATTTAAAGTTAAAAATGAAAAATTAACCTGTTTTTGCCCTTAATCCCTGAAGGGAACAGGTTAATTTTTCAACTTGCTTCCGCCGCGGCGGGTAAGGGGCAAACAAGTTGAAAAATTGTACTCGTAAACATTAGAATTGAATTTAGTTATATAATAGATTTAAAGTAAATCTTTTGGAGTAGTTATAGATTATTTTTACCTTGCATCATTCGTAAAGTTTTATTTGGAAAGTTATTTTTTTAATTATTTACATCGTCTTCAAATAATTGCAAAACAATAAAACCTTCAAACCATGAAAAACCTGCAAAAGCCTGTTTTAAGTACTCTCGTATTTTCCATTTGTTTACTATCCAATATAAATTGTCAAATAATCTACGTAGACTCCAGTGCAACTGGCACTAATACAGGTGATAGCTGGGCCAATGCTTATTATCATATCCAAACGGCCTTCGATAATTTTTCACCCGGAGATACCATTTGGGTAGCTAATGGTACGTATTATCCGGTTGCAGACAGGGATGGTGTCATAACTTTCATAGACCAATTTAAAACTTTTTCCTTGCCCGATAAATGTGTGATGTATGGCGGATTTTCTGGCAGTGAAACATCATTGGAGGAAAGGGACTGGATGAAAAACCCTGTGATATTAAGTGGGGATAACGGGACTAAAGGTGTATATGGTGATAACAGCTTTAATGTGGTATTCAATGGCGATACCGGCTATATTGACGGCTTTGTCATTTTGTATGGATATGCCATGCTAGATTTAAATACTGATTATGGATATGGAGGTGGTATCTATAATGAAGGCCAATTATATTTAAAAAACTGCATTTTAAGTGATAACAAGGCACTATTTGGTGGAGGGATTTACTGTGATGCTAATGCCTCCTTATTCATGGAGAATACTATTGTTGCAAACAACAATGCTGATTATACCGGATGGGGACCCAGTGGATATGGAGGAGGGATAGGTTATGAATCAACTAACCCCTTTGAAATAATAAATTGTACATTTTATGGTAATACAAGCTGGTTTGGATATACTTCAGCTATTGAATCATGGGTGACAACGCCTTCGCTGATTAATTGCATAATATGGGATAATAGGATTGATAAAGGTGTGCTTTCTTACTGTTGTATGGCTGACAGTACAACCAATGGCAATATTGGTACCGACCCTATGCTTGCTGACCCCAATAATGATAATTTTTCCCTACAACGAGAGTCCCCTTGTATTAATAAGGGAAATCCTGCTTCGCCCAATGACCCGGATGGAACACGGGCTGATATCGGAGCTATTCCCTTTGAACATGATACAATAGATCTTGGGATTATTGAATTTAACTTTCTTAAGAAAGAAAAACTATCCGGCAACCAGGATGTGACTATTACAATTAAAAATTATGGTACGGAAAATATAACTTCTGTTGATATAGGATGGAGTGTAGATGGGGTGTTACAAACTCCTGCTTCCTGGGCAGGTAATTTGGGTTTATATGAATGGGAAGACAGCATATTGTTGGGGGCATTCAATTTTAGCCACGAATTCCATACTCTTGAAACATGGCTTATAAGCCCGAACGGAAAAGCTGATGAATATCCTGCAAACGATACACTCATTAAAATCCAATTTTTTTGCGATAGTATTATGGGTGGTACCTATACTATTGGTGCAACAGGCAAATATCCCGGTTTTAACGATGCCATTGACGCGATGTGTAATTGCGGTATCAATGCACCTGTAAATTTTGAAGTTGAGGACGGGTTCTACCAGGAACAAATTACTATTTACCCGGTTCCGGGGGCTTCTGCCACCGATACCATAGTGTTTTCCTCTGCCTCAGGTGAAAATCAGGATGTTATTTTATCCTATCAACCTGTTGTTGAAACGCAACCCTATACCTTGCTTCTTGACAGTGCGGATTATATAACCTTTAAGGATATAACTATTGTTACAAACGGGCGTTCGTTTGGAAGGGCAGCAGGCTTTTTACATGGGGCTTCAAACAATAATCTCTTAGGTAATATTGTGGTTGGCGATGATACCACTTCAATTTTAATATACTGTAATAGTGATGGCGGCATAGGCAGCTCACATGTTACGATAAAAGAAAACAAAATCCTGGGGGGGTTGTTTGGGATTTATTGGACAGACTATAATAATTCATATACTTACAATGATTATCTCACGGTTGAAGATAATTATATGAATAACTTTATATATTTAAGTTATCACAGGTATACAAAAATTAAAAACAATTATATTGACATTGCCGGGGATAATTCTTCTGCATCAGAGATTTTTCGATCCATTTCTTCTAATGAACTGACTATTGAAAGGAACAGGTTTTATAAAAGAAACGGACCTGGCAATATTGCTATTTTGATAGCCGGTTCTAACCAATCTCTTAAAATGGTGAACAATTTTATTTTGGGGAATGATCATTACCTTGTTTACGTGTTTAATGGAAACCCAAATTTAGATATTTATTATAATACCATTTATAATACAAGCATGGAAACGGGTATAGCATTAAATCTTACAGATGCTGGACCAGATTTATATAACAATAATTTTATTACCCTTTCAAAAGACCCTGCTGTTTCATTTCCCGGAAGCCCGACTGGGAATTCCAACAATAACAATATATATAGCGCGGGCAAGTATATTATAAAAGCCGGGTCAACAGGTTATACAACCCTCGGGGAATGGAACGCGGCAACAGGCCGTGATGCCAACTCAGTATCTGCCTTTACGGGCTTTCTTGCTGATACCAACTTATATACTTTTGTCAATATACTTGATTCGGCCGGCATCAGCACCACCGGGGTGAATGTTGATATTGAAGGGAAGCCGCGGAATGTAAACTACCCGGATATTGGGGCAACTGAGTTTGTCGCTGCATTACCGGCAAGTGGCACTTTTATAGTAGGCGCTTCCCCAGCCGCGGTCAAACCTACCCTTCGGGCAATGATAGATTCACTTGCCCTCACTGGTATAAAAGGCCCTGTTGAAATACTTATGGAACCCGGAATATATGAAGAACAGGTTATTATCCCCCAGATCTATGGTTTGACAGATAGTACCCGGCTAAAAATAACATCTCAAAACGGGGATAGTAGCTCTGTAATATTGTCCCATAATCATGATACATACAAAGGTTTTATCCTTTGCCTTAACGGGGCTGATTATGTTGATATTGAAAAGCTTACATTTAATGCCCTGAACACAGATTATAGCAAAAATATTTATATAAATAATTATGCTAATTACAACTCATTTACCAACAACATATTTTATGCCCCTCAAAATATTAGTTGGAGGGATGAAGATGCACTTATTCTGTGCAGTGCCGCTTCCCAGCATGGCAACCTTTTCCAAAACAACTTATTAACTAATGGTCGTAGCGGAATATCATTTATAAAGAAAAGCGGAAGTATTGACCAGGACATTTCAGTAGTACCTGATATCCGGATTACAGGAAACCACTTTATTGATCAATATTATTGTGGGATTTTTAATGATAAATTCAATCCTTTTATATCCGATGGCAACTACTTTACATCGGAAGGCAGGTATCTTGATTATGCTGCATTTTATCTCTCGGATATACCTTTTTCGGGAACAAAAATCATGAACAATATCATTGATATTAATACACGTTTTCCCATCAGGACATTTAATTGCGATACAATGGATGTTTTACATAATAGTATACGAATGCAGGATTGCTATGGGCCACAATTTTCCAATACCCCTGTGCGCATGATGAATAATATTATTGCTAACGGAACAGATCGTTCATTATTGGAGGTTTCGGATACAAGCCAATTGAATGAAAACTTTAATATGTACTATACTCCAAACTGGGATTTTGAAGCTCGTAAAATAGCACTTGGCTTGGGAGACAGCTCTTTTTATGCCGATCCTAAGTTTACCGGGGATTTGGTGCTTGTACCGCAAAGTGTATTGCCTAGTAATGTTGGCGCTCCACTCCTTGATGTATTGTATGATTACAGTGGTACATTAAGAGGATCTCGTCCTGACCTGGGAGCAGTAGAAATAGCAAATCCTGTTTATGCACTTGATGACATTTATGAATGTGGTTATAATATTGCTGAGCTTGACGCCGGCGAGGGTTTTGATACATACCATTGGTCGAATGATTCCGTTACCCGCTTAATACATATTGATACTGCGGGAATAGGATTGGGTTCAGAAATATATAGTGTGGATGTAACTTTTCGTGGAAATAGCTATTCTGATGATTTTACATTGTATTTTTCCATTCCTACGGTTAACCTTGGCGAAGATATTATCGCTTGTCAGGGGGATTCTATCATTCTGGATGCCGGCAATAAAGGACATACATATAAATGGTGGTATGATTATGACCATTGGATTCTTGGTAGTGAAAGATACCTTGTAGTAAAAGGGAGCTATGAAAAACTGGCCGCTGTTGCTTATGATACTATTGCCGGTTGTGAGGATTCGGATACGATTAAAATATTATTTAACCCTCATCCTAATTATGCATCAATGTATTTAATGGATGGGTATTTGGAAGTAATCAGCAATTTTGAAGAAAATGTTGATTCAGTAATTTGGTACCATAATAATGTCCTGATAAAAAGGACTGCACTGGATAAAAGCAATGGCTTGCCATATAGGGATACATTAACGTTTGAGCCACAGGGGATATACCGCGCTGAAGTCATAAATTCATTTGGATGCATTTTTACGCTTGAATATAATACCACGGATATTGATATATCAAAGATTAAAGGACAAAGGTTTATACTATTTCCTATTCCTACTAAAGACAACCTGAATGTACTATCAAATATAGATGGGAATTTTGAATTTAAGTTAATATCTTTAGATGGGAAAACCGTTTTAGAGAAGAGTCGATATATTCATAACGGTGTTAATGAGCTTTTTAATATCAGCCATCTTAATACAGGTACCTATTTATTATATATAGAAGGAAAGGGAAATGTAGACATTTTGGAATTTTGTATTGAATAAAACAGTAGTATAAGAAACACAAATGAATGATGAGGTTGGCAGTAATGGCCAACCTCATTTTTTTTATGACAAGAATTTTTTCCTGAGTTCTTCTATCTGTTCCGGATCAATAGGAATAAGCTCGCCCAAAGGGTTGCCCATAATTAATGATTTGGCGCTAAATTCCGCTACTTCCAGGCGGTCAAAAGTATTTAGCAACTTATCACCAGTAACAACTACTGAATCATTTTGAATAATTAAAGCAGGTGCATCTGCAGATATGGTAGTGCTAATAATATTGCTATTAAAAAACTGCTCACCAAAAGGAATAATTGGAATATCCTGCAGGAAAATCCAGCTTTCGGGAATAGTCCTTACATCCAGTTTGGTTTTTGATACGCCAAAGGCCATAATATCCGGTGCTTGCGTAAGGATGATGGAGTTTACTTTTGCATTGGCTTTATAAATTTGTTCGTGCAATTTTACTGCCCTGCTGGGGAGTTTTCCGGGTTCACGCTTTCCATCCTTGATTTGAACAATATCTTCTATGTCAATTTCCCACCGTGGAACATTCCGGGGTGTAATTAGAAAGTCATTTCCTTTCCAGCGCACAGAAACGGTTCCGTATGATCCTATCATCAATCCTTGTGTACATGCACGGCGTACAAGATCACTAATGGTTTGGCGAATTTGCAGTTCTTCCGAAGGATGTTCCACTTCTTTCAGTTCAGGAAGGTCAGTAGGTATTTGCGATTCGAAAGCGTGTATTTGTGCATCTGTCAGGTAGTTTGGTTCTCCCACAGTGGATGCACCGATAATAGTCCGGGCAGCAAATTCCAGCGTTTCAAACCGTATATAGGCATCTTTCAGGTCTTTTCCACCGATCACACATCCGTGGTTTTCCATTATTACTGCACTAAATCCTTTTTTAAATTCTTCAGCAATGTTTATACCCAGCTCATCTCCTCCCGGTAATGCATATTTTGCATAACCTATGGGGCCGCAAATATGTTTTGCCTGGGGTATAATATTGGTATTTGGGATTTGCCGTACTATACTAAATGATACCAGTGCCGGTGGGTGTGCATGGATTACCGCAGTAAGTTCAGGACGTGCATCGTATACTGCCTTATGAAATGGAAATTCAGAGGAAGGTTTGTGTTTTCCGATGATTTTATTTTCAGGCGTAACACAGATTATATCGCTTTTACGTAATGAACCTTTATCAATAGCCGAAGGTGTGATCCAAATGTTACCTTCCTGATCTTTAATAGAAATATTACCTCCTGATGTGGTTGTCATACCAGCATGGTAAATTCGTAAAATAATTTCTGTAATTTGTTTTGCCGGATGATCAAGGACCGTATCTATTTTTATCATAGTA
This sequence comes from Bacteroidales bacterium, assembly GCA_016926235.1. The sequence goes on from JAFGOZ010000212.1 coordinate 53,595, forward strand.
TATTATTTTATACTTTGTTATTATAAGTGAACAAAGTTAGGTGAAAAATGATTGAAATAGTATGAAAAACATCTAAGAGTTATATTAAACATATCTATTATATGTAAAAATATGAGGTTTAATCTACTTTAATCTAATATTTAAATTACAAAAACGGTTCAAATGGTTTATTGGGCTACTTTTTATTCATAAAAATACATCATAACATAGTGTGGTATGCTTTTCATGAATGGAAACTGGTCCCAAAAGTTTTAAGGCATGCTTTATATGTATGGAAGGTATGTCAGAAAATTTTTTGCGAGGCTTTACATTTGTGAAATGGATACCAAAAAATGGTGGGATCTACTTTTACGGATGAGTAGTATTCCAAAAAATGGATGGATGTACTTATTATCCTTGAAAAGGAGTCTTGTGAGTTTTCGGGACCATATTTCACGCGTGAGAAGTGTGAATGAAAAATTCCGGAAGAAGATTGGAGGGACAAAGCCGGGATTATTTTACCTCACAAACACAGCGAAACCCAATATCTGTATCAGGTTTTTCGTATATCCCGGAGAAATTTACCACACAATAAAAGGATCCCTGATTATACGATCCTCCTTTTAATAAATAGATTTCTTCATTGTTCGATTTTTGTGTTACAATCTCAGCTACATTCCCGGCCATACAGTATATGCCATATGCATTGGGAGCATAATTATTGGTTGGGCAGGTTAGGTACGATTTGTATGGATCCCATTTTTCACCAAAAGACCAAATGCAGGAATTTACCTGCGCCCGGCAATTTCCTTTTTTATCAATCATGGTTGTCCCTTCCCAGGGGAAGATGGCTTGATCGTTTCCCCCTTTGGCAGCAAATTCCCATTCTTCAATAGTAGGTAAACGATAGCTAATGGTTTTGTTTTGATCATCATTTTGCACTTCTTCTTTACTTCTTTCTTTTCGCCATTTACAATAACCTGCTGCTTGTTTCGGAGATACTCCTACCACCGGATATATATTAAAGCCTGGATGTCTGAAATAATACTCAACATAGGGGTCATTATAACCCATGGGGTCTCTCCAAACCAGTGTGTCGGGTAAAGCTTTTATATATTCTTCACTTCTGTATCCATATTTATTACTTAACCATGAGAGATATTCTTTATATTTCTCATTCGATACTTCTTCTATATCAATATATAAATTATCCTTTAGCCAAACCATTCCGGAAGGAGCCTGTTTGTTCATCTTTTTTCGTTCTGAATTGGTTTTTTGAGCCTGGATCTCCGGCAAAAAGCATAAGATTAGAAGGCCAAGAAGGTAATATTTTAATTTCTTCATAATAATTGTAAATTCATTAGTATATGTTGGGATTTTTTATTCCCATAAAATATCCCCACGTTTCATATTCAAAATCTATTAATTGATCCTCAATTCTTTGAGCTTCTATTTCAATTTGTATTCCGGTGACATACTCAGATATTCTGCGATTATTATATAAATTGGATTCACCTGTGATGGAACCTCCATAGTATCTGAAAAAGAATACATCATCCAGGTTTTTAATATAAGAAGGCACTTTATTTTCCTGTAGGGATATTTGGGAGAAGGATTTACGAACAGGATCAAGGTATACCCAAAATAATTCTTTTTCTTTCCCCGTGATTTTATTCTTCACAACGGGACAGAATCCTATTGGACGACATCCCATTATAACACGTTCGTTATCAAAAAAAAATATTTCTTTCATAATGTATGATGCTATTTCCTGTTCTTCAGGATTATAACTGGAAAGTACTTCAGCTAAGGTCATGGAGTCGCCAAAGTCATGAAATTTGTCAATTTTAAATACAGGAAAATCACCCTTTGTTGCCCCTTCCAATATAATGTCTAAAAGAGTAATGTCATTAAAGAGTAAAGGATTTTGATCTTCCTTCAATGATCTATAGATACTTTTTGACCATATTACATCCCTTTCAGGCAGGTTATAATAATCATAATACCCATCTTTGTTTCTTTGCATTGAATAAGGATTATTATCCAAAAGGAGAGTCAGAGGATTTTGCGGATTGGCCGAATAGATGGTTTTATATTCATAACCCAGGTTGTAGTCTCTTACCATTATTAGTTTGTTATTACTCCAGAGCGCCCAGATACCGGTCTTTAGGTTATTGTTGTACCGGCCTGCTACCTGTACATCATTTTTTGCATAAACGAAATATCCGTTCAAGCGCCCATCTTGTATTTCATAGCTCGTATTTTTACGGCTTACTACTTTATTTTCATCTTTTTGTTCATCCTTCAGTTTATTTGAATAAGCATAAAATCCTTCTGCAATAATATCATCAATATCAGGAACATTTGGATATTCAACAGGGGGTTCAATGGTTAATTTATTTCCTTCCTTTGTAAAATAATAGTGTTTTTTAAGCTTTCCTTTTTTAGTAAAGTAATACCAATCGCCGCATTTCTGTCCTCCACAATATTCTCCTGTGTATTTAGGTATAATATCGTTTTTTGGCTCTCCACTTTCCTTGTCAATCTTATAAGGGTAAAATGACCAGGTTAAACCGTCTGATATTTTTTTCACTGATGATTTTTCATCTTCTACATCAACAGGTTCAAATTCTTCTTGTTCTTTCTTGCTTTTATAAATCAGATCCTCAAGACCCCAGTATTCTATTAATGGATTTACTTTCAAATAGGTACTGATACTATCCTTTGAGGAATCTTTATCTTTGCTGTATTTTGTTTTAGAGGTCTCTATAACCCACAGATTTTCGTCTTTAACACATCTAAAAGAAAGATAGGGTGACGAGTTGTCAAAGTACTGGTAGTATCCATTTTCATTCCAATAGTTTTGACGTCTGAGATATGAAGTCCCTAAAATTTTGCGGCGTTTTGATGCCGGATGATCATACTCATTAGGAATAATTTCTTCTTTTATAGGTACAGGATTTATATCGGAAACAAAATAATGTGGAGACTCATCATAAGCATTTAAAGACCAATCGGTATAATATTTTCCAAAATCATGTGGAGCATCAAGCTTATTGAGGAAGTAATAAGCTGCTCCCCATTCGTATTTTGAAGGTAAACGATAAAAAAATTCTATAGACCCGGGTTCATTCTCCCGGATGGTTTTCCACTTGCAAAACTGAATGGCAGCATACCAGGTTACAGCAATTACAGGGTATTCATCAAACTCATTTGTGTTAAGGTATCGGTTGTATACCTCTTTTGTAAAGCATGAAGACAAAGGCAATAATTTGGTGTATTCTTCTTTTGATACCTGGTCCTTGGTTTCTTTGAGGAATGTCTTGTATTCCTTTAATGTAATGAGTTGACTAATCTTGAATTCTTTCGTATTTATTATACCCTCTTGTTCCTGATACTGATAGGTAATGGGATAGTCCATGTTATAATCCCTTTGCTTATGTGTAAAAGTTTGGGGCGGTATTATATAATAGTGTGTTTGTGCAGAAGCAATATATAAGCTGACAAATAAAACTACAAAAATCGTTAAGAACTGTTTAAAATATCTGTTTATCATGGTATAAAATAATAAATGTAGATGAAATGAATATCTAAGATAATAAAAATGAGGGAATTTAATGGCATATGAGGGTCTTACTACTAAGGGTGTTATCTTGGAATGTTCACTATTTTTGCAACAACGTTGTGAACCTATGGAATAATTTACTAATTTAGGTCTTGAACTTAGCAAAACCTGACTATTTTCTATAGTTTAAATAGAGTTTATAATGAAATTTTCAACCAAAAGAGTATAATATGTTTGATCATAAAAATCAAAAAATGAAACATCCATGATAAATCTTCTAAC